>JBCCFK010000192.1:0-8694 GCA_039029775.1 Actinomycetota bacterium
CCAGCCCGGTCGACTGACCTGCCCGACAGGGCATTAGGCTGGGGTATGGCTTCCCCCACGACCCCAGAACTCCGTGAGGCGCCGAAGGTCCTGTTGCACGACCACCTGGACGGCGGCGTGCGACCGGGGACCGTGATCGAGCTCGCGGAGCAGCACGGCTACACCGACCTGCCCACCCACGACGCCGACGAGCTGGCCACGTGGATGGTCCGCGGCGCGAGCCGACTGAACCTCGTCCTCTACCTCGAGACCTTCGCCCACACCGTGGGCGTGATGCAGACCGCCGATGCGTTGCACCGCGTGGCCGCCGAGTGTGCCGAGGACCTCGCCGACGACGGAGTGGTCTACGCAGAGGTCCGTTTCGCCCCGGAGCTGCACGTCGAGAACGGGCTGACGTTGGACCAGGTGGTCGAGGCCACCCTCGCCGGCTTCCGGGACGGCAGCCACGGACGCGACGTCCGCATCGGCACGCTGGTCACCGCGATGCGACACGCGGCGCGAAGCGTCGAGATCGCCGAGCTGGCCGTTCGCCACCGCGACCACGGCGTCGTCGGCTTCGACATCGCGGGTGCGGAGGCCGGGAACCCGCCGACCCGCCACCTCGACGCGTTCCAGTTCATCCATCGCCAGAACTTCCACATCACGATCCACGCCGGTGAGGCCTACGGTCCCCCGTCGATCTGGGAGGCCATCCAGTACTGCGGGACGGAGCGGCTCGGCCACGGCGTCCGCATCATGGACGACATCACCCGGACCGATGACGGCGGCTACGAGCTCGGCCGCCTGGCCGCGTACGTCCGGGACACCCGCATCCCCATGGAGCTGTGCCCCAGCTCCAACGTGCACACCGGCGCGGCCGCCTCGATCGCCGAGCACCCGATCAAGGATCTCGTCGAGCTGCGATACCGCGTCACCATGAACACCGACAATCGGCTGATGAGCGCGACGTCGATGACGAACGAATTCGATGTGTGCTGCGACGCCTTCGGCTGGGGGTGGCACCAGGTGCAGTGGCTGACCATCAACGCCATGAAGAGCGCGTTCATCCCCTTCGACGAACGGCTCGAGATCATCAACAAGACCATCAAGCCCTGGTACGCCGGGCGCACGATGATTTGAGCGCGTCGTGAGGTTCACATGCCCATCGAGGTGATCGGTCTGGACGCGGACGACACGTTGTGGGAGTCGGAGGTCCACTTCGTCGACGTGGAGGCGCGCTTCCGGGAGATGATCGCCCGCTACGACCCCAGCGACGACATCCAGGAACACCTCTTCGCCGTCGAACGTCGCAACCTGGAGCACTTCGGCTACGGCGTGAAGTCGTTCACGCTGAGCATGATCGAGACCGCCATCATGTTGACCGACGGCGCCGTCAACGCCGACGACATCCACACGATCGTCGGCTGGGGCAAGGAGATGATGGCCCACCCCGTCGACATCTACGACGGCGTGCGCGAGACGATGGAACAGCTCACCGACACCCACCGGCTGTTCATCATCACCAAGGGCGACCTGCTGCACCAGGAGGCCAAGGTGGCCCAGTCCGGGCTCGCCGATCTCGTCGAGGGCGTCGAGGTCCTCACCGAGAAGGACCCGCCGGCGTATCAGCGCGTGCTCGACCGTCATGGCGTCGCCGCGGGCGAGTTCCTGATGGTGGGCAACAGTGTGAAGAGCGACATCCTCCCGGTCGTCCAGATCGGTGGACATGCGGCTCACCTCGAGAGCCACGTCACCTGGGCGTTCGAGGCGGACCACGACGGTCACCCGGACAAGGACGGCTATCACCTGCTCGAGTCCTTCCGCGCGATTCCCGAGCTGGTCGGGGCGATCGACCGCGTATCCTCCGCTACCTAGCGGCGGACTTTTCTTCGGTGATGCGACAGATCCAGGGAACCTTTCATGTCTCGCGGGCGTGTGTCCCACGTGATGGTGACGCTTGCGATGGCCCCTGCCCCGGCGGCCGTGTCGACTGAGCAGGAGTTCGAGGCGTTCTACCGCGCCGAGTCCGCGGGGCTGCACCGCGCCCTCACCGTCGCTCTGGGCAACGCCGACCTCGCGCGCGAAGCCACCGACGAGGGGTTCGTCCGAGCCTTCCAGCACTGGCGCAAGATCAACCGGTACGACAACCCTGCCGGCTGGGTCTATCGGGTCGGGCTCAACTGGGCCCGCAGCCGACTCCGCAAGACCAAGCGCGAGGTGATCACCGACGACATCGCCGACGCCGCGACCGGCTGGACCCAGGACGTCGACCTGCTCAACGCCGTCGCCGGTCTGCCGCTCGAGTTCCGATCAGTGGTCGTCCTGCGGTACCTGATGCAGTGGTCGACTGCCGAGGTGGCCACCGCGCTGGACGTTCCGGCGGGCACGGTCAAGAGCAGGCTGTCCCGTGCGCTCGATCAACTCCGCGACGCGCTGGAGGAGGGCTGATGGACGAGCTCGAGTCCCGCCTCTCCGACGGCCTCGCCCGCCACGCCGCGGGTGTGCCGGCCTACGACGGCGACGTCCGCAGGGTCACCCGCCGCGGCCGCAACCGCCGCTGGGCCACCCGCGGCGCGGGCGCCGTCGGTGCCCTCGCGATCCTCGGTGGCGGGGCCGTGATCTATCAGGCGGCGGGCGGCGACGAGACGGAGAACCTCGCGACGCAGACACCCCCGGTGATCGTGGCGCCCGCCGAGACGCCCACACCGACAGCCGAACCGTCGCCGGAGCCGGACACGACACCCGAGGCCGCGACCACACCCGAGCCCGCAGCCACCCCGGCAGACGAGACCGTCGTGCGAGACGTGTTCGCGGCCACCGCCAACGGATGGGGTGTCGGACTGGTCGGGACGGGCGGCGACCTCTTCGCCACGCTCTCGTGCTGCGACGAGGTCGGCGAGGACTGGCGAGCGCAGCCGCTCGCCGACGCGGCCCGGGGCGCGCTCAGGGTCCGCGACGACCTCCGCGGCGGGCTGGTGGTGTCGACGGCCGACACCCTCTGGTTGCAGCCCGCGGGCACGATCGGCGACGACACCGACCCGATCGTCGTCGACCGCGCCCCGGTCCGAGAGACCACACCAGTGACGGTGGAGCTGTGGGACGTCGCGCTGCTCGGTGACACGGTCCAGGTGCTGTACTCGGTCTCGGTCTCGGACCCGCTCGGCGTCGAGGGGCGAGACGAGCTCCGTCAGGCCCTCGTCGGTCCCGACGGCGTTCCCCGGGTGGATACCCTCGGCGAGGCCAGCACCTGGAGCGCCGCCGAGCCCGGGTTCATCCGGACAGGAGCGGCCTGGGTCGCGGGTGGCGGCCACATGGAGCTGCGGAAGTCGATCGGTGGCGACGGCCCGGACTGCGAGTGGGTGGTCTATGTCGAGACCGATCCGTCCTTCGACAGCCCGTTCGATCCGCCCACGGCCGGGGGCGAGTGCCCGCAGGTCTCGATCGGCGCCGCTGCGATGAACGCCGACGGCCAGTTGGCGGTCATCGAGCGCTTCCTCGCCGCTCCCCCGTTGACCGCGGATCTGGTGGTCTACGACCAGGTCGGCAACGAGCTCCACCGCTACCCGCTCCCGGAGACGGTCGAGGGTGCGCCGCGCTGGACCGAACTCGACATCGTCGGGTCGTCCGTCCTCGTCAGTCGTGAGCTGAGCGACCTGCAGCGTCTCGACGCCGTCCTCCGATTCGATCTCGGCTCGTCGAGCAACCCCAGGGAGCTGACGTTCGTCGGGAACCCGACCTTCGCCCGATCCGACATCGTCACCAGCGGACTCACCCCGCTGTTCCCCGACGACGACCGGTGGTTCGGGAAGGCGGCCGTCGTCCCCGAACCGACCCCGGACCCCGACGACCCGACCGACACCGAGGACCAGACGGACGCCGAGGAGCCCGAGACCACGCCCGACCCTGCCGAGCCGACACCAGCGGTCGTCCGCGACGAGTACCGCGAGCCCGTCGGGCGTGACGTCAACGTGGTCCCGGCCGACGCCTTCGGTGGCACCGACGGGTGCTTCGACGACGGCGAGGCGATCTGTCTCGGTGCTCCGATCGCCGACGCGTTGGAGGTCGCCGAGCGCCTCTGGGGGCCGGAGCGGAGCGACAGCCCCGAAGCTCTCCGCGAAGGCGAACCGCCGCCGGCGAACGAGTTCGTCTACTTCGGCGCCAACTGGGACGTCCACATCACCGAGCGCGACGGCGTCGTCGGCGAGATCCGCGCCTGGCCGGGCTCGGAGGGTTTCGGGACCGCCGTCTTCGTCGAGGCCATCGAGAAGCTCGGCCCGCCGGCCGACCTGTTCCTCGGCGGTGGTGAGGGCAGCGACGTCCTCTGGGTGTTCTACGACAGCCCCGCGGCCTATGTCGGCTACGGGTACCTGGAGTCGTGGGGAGTCGACGAGCCGGTGCTGGTCGAGGACGTCTCGGACGGGTTCCCCGCCGTCTACGACAGCCTCGGCATCAACTCGATCTGGATCCGACCCGCCGGGGCCGGCTGAGCATCAGTCCCCGCCGTTGCCGCGGCGCCGCTCGAGCCGGTCGGCACCGGCATCGACACCCGGAAGCTGAGACTGGGCGACGCCCTGATGGGCGGCCAGGCGGTCGAGGACCATGTCCTCCACCTCCGCCCAGGTGGCAGCACGCGGCCCCTCGCAGTGCCGGTTGTAGGGCTGGTCGAAGATGATGACGTCCCGTCCATCGCGCTGGAACGCCTCGATGTTGTGCGGGCCGTCCTCGACGTAGGCATCGGCGTCGATGGCCGACTTCGCGCCGATGAAGCACAGGTCCCGGTACGGGATGCGAGCGTTGTCGAGCCAGGCGGCCGTGTCGCCCGCCGCGATCGCGTGGCCCCAGTTGACGTACAGGCGGTGGCTGATGATCCGGATCCAGACACCCTCGTCGGAGAGCCGCCACAGCGTCTCGGCGACCCCGTCCATGATCGGCATGTCGCGGAACATCCGCTTCTCGACGACGGCGAACTCGTGCAGGCGCTCGAATTCGGCGTCGGTGAGGCCCCACTCGGCGAAGCTCCATTGCCGCTCGAGCGGCAGCGACTCGGGCTCGACACCCTTCTCTGCGGCGACGATCTCACGGAAGATCGCCGTGTGATCGCCGCAGACGCCGTCGAGGTCGACACCCAGCACGAACGGTCGGTCGGACATCGCCGAAAGCGTAGGCAACACCCGCGGAATGCGGTTGGACCCCGGCGCCGAGCGGATCGGCGCCGTGAGCCGTGGTGCGGCATGCTGTGGCCATGACCGCACACGTCGTCGACCATCCCCTCGCTGCCGAACGGCTCACCCGTCTCAGGAACCGCTCCACCAAACGGCCCGAGTTCCGCCGCAATCTGCACGAGCTGTCGACGTACCTGATCTATGAGGCACTGCGGGACCAGCCGGCGGTCACGATCGACATCGACACGCCGATGGCGCCCGCCCAGGGCGTCCAGATCGCCGATCCGCCGATGATCGTGCCGATCCTGCGAGCGGGGCTCGGGATGCTCGACGCGGCACTCGATCTGCTGCCGAACGCGCGAGTCGGGTTCATCGGAGCCAAGCGAAACGAGGAGACGCTCCTACCGGACGCCTACGTCAACACCGTGCCCGAGGACCTCGACGGCAAACGCGTCCTCGTGCTCGATCCGATGCTCGCCACCGGCGGGTCACTCATCCACACCTGCAGCCTGCTGCGGGAGGCCAACGCGGGGCCGATGACGGTGGTCTGTGTGCTGGCCGCGCCCGAGGGCGTCGCGGCATTCGAGGAGGGTGGGTTCGACGCGCAAGTCTGGACGGCCTCGATCGACGACGGTCTCAACGACGTCGCGTTCATCATGCCCGGCCTCGGCGACGCCGGTGACCGGCAGTTCGGGCTCAACTGACCCTCGAGGCCCTCAGTCTCCCAGGATCTGCTCCATCGCAGTGGTGATCTCGTCGAGGACGGCGCCGGCGACCTGGCGCTCGGCTTCGACGACCGCCACGTCGTCCACGGGCACCACCTGCTCGAGGTAGAGCTTGGTCTTGGGCTCGGTACCACTCGGTCGAACCAGCACCCTGATGCCGCCGTCGAGTCGCAGCCGCAACAGGTTGGTCGGAGGCAGCTCGGCGCCGTTCGCGAAGTCGAACACGTCGAGCACCCGCCGCCCTGCCACAGCGGTGGGCGGCCGCTCACGAAGTGCGTCGACGGCTGCACCGGCCAACCCGACCCCACCTGCACCATCGAACCGCACGCTCGCGGATCGGGTGACGTGGAGACCGTGCTCGACCGCGAGCTCGTCGAGGCGCTCGGCCGGGCTGACGCCGCGTGCGAGCAGCGCACCCGTGAGCTGGACGAACCACAACGCCGCCGACATGCCGTCCTTGTCGCGCACAACCGGCGTCGCCGCGTATCCCAGCGACTCCTCGTAGGCCAGGATCGGGGTCAGCTCGGGATCCGCGTAGGCCTCGGCCATGATCCACTTGAACCCGGTGAGCGTCGCCCGATGGTGCAGGCCGTGCGCCCGCGCCATGGTCTCGACCAGCGAGCTGCAGACGACGGTGGACACGACCTTGCGGTCGGGGCCCGACGTGGCGTCGAGGACGACGTCGAGGATCAACGCCCCGACCTCATCGCCCGTCAACGTCCGCCAGGATCCGTCGGCGAGCGGCACAGAGACCGCCAGGCGGTCCGCATCGGGGTCGTTCGCGATGGCCAGGTGACACCCTCGCTCCTGCGCCAGGGCCACGACGGCATCCATCGCCCCCGGCTCCTCGGGGTTCGGGAAGGCGACGGTCGGGAAGTCGGGATCCGGGTCGGCCTGGGAGGCGACGCTGACCGGGACGGGAAGCCCTGCGGCCTCGAACACCGCCTCGAACACCGGCCGGCCCACGCCGTGCAGCGGGGTGTACGCAGCACGGACCGCCGCGCCGTCCGGTACCGGAACGACCGCGGCGATCGCCGAGACGTAGGACTCGATCACCTCCGCGCCCGGAACCTCCACCGGCGGGGTTGTCGGCTCCGGCAACTCCCGTTCGGGCAGGGGCAACGCCTCGATCGCCGCCTCGATCTGGGCGTCGACGGGTGACCGCAGCTGGGCGCCGTCGGCCAGGAAGACCTTGCAACCGTTGTCGGCCGGCGGATTGTGGCTCGCGGTGACCATCAACCCCAGGTCGGCCCGGTGCAGCGGCACCGCATGGGCGAGGACCGGGGTCGGCACATGCCCGCCGATGAGGACCGCTCGGATGCCGCTCCCAGCCAGGACGTCGGCCGCATCCCGGGCGAACACCGACGAGTTGTGTCGGGCGTCGTGGCCGATGACGACGGTCCGGCCGGGACCCAGGTACCGGGCGATCCCGCCGACCATCCGCCGGACGGTGACGCGGTTCATCCGGTTGGGGCCCGCACCCTGCTCGCCACGGATGCCCGCGGTCCCGAAGGCCAGCCGCGTGGAGAAGCGGTCGGCGAGCTCGGCCTGGTCGTCGGCCTCGACGATGGCGGCGAGCTCGGCCCGTGTTGCCGGGTCCGGGTCGGCGGCGAGCCACCGCTCGATCTGCTCGTGCATCCCGACGTCAGCCATCGCCGGAACGGTACCCCCGCTGGGGACCTCGGTGGGTCAGGCGACGCCCGACTGGGCCGCGAGCTCGTGGAGCGGCACGAGCGACCGGGCGCCGACATGGCTGATGACCTCGGCAGCCGCGATCGACGCCAGCCGGCCGGAGGTCGCGAGGTCGTACCCGTTCGTGTACCCGTAGAGGAAGCCCGAGGCGTAGAGGTCGCCGGCTCCGGTGGTGTCGACGACGTCCTCCACCGGCTCCGCCGAGATCTCGATCCGCTCGTCCGGGGTGACGATCACACTGCCCTCGGCGCCCCGGGTGAGGCAGGCGATCTCGACTCTGCCCTGGACGGCATCGATGGCGGCCTCGAAGTCATCGGTCTTGTAGAGCGCGCAGATCTCGTCCCGGTTGCCGAACAGGATGTCGATGGGGCCGTCGACGAGTTCGAGCCACTCGTCGTGGTGGCGTTCGACACAGAAGCTGTCCGAGAGCGTGAAGGAGACCTTGTTGCCGGCGGCCCTGGTGGCGTCGACCGCCTTGCGGATCGCCTGCTTGGTGATGTCGATGTCCCAGATGTAGCCCTCGCAGTAGAGGACCTTGCCCGCCGCCACGAAGTCGGTGTCGATCTCGTCGGGGTGCAAGAGGCTGCTCGTGCCGAGGAAGGTGTTCATCGTGCGTGCGGCGTCGGGCGTCACGATGATCAGACAGCGTGCGGTCGGCGGTCCGTCGGCGGCGGCAGCGACCTCGAAGTCGACGCCGACCGCGCGGATGTCGTGGCCGAACACCTCGCCGAGCTGGTCGTCGCGCACCTTGCCGATGTAGCCGGCGGTCGCACCGAAGCTCGCTATCCCGGCCATGGTGTTGGCCGCTGAGCCCCCCGATGTCTCGATCGCGGGGGCCATGGCGGCGTACAGCTGGGTGGCGCGGTCGGCGTCGATCAGCGTCATCGCGCCCTTGACCAGCTCGTGCTCACCGATGAACGACTCGGACTCCTGGCTGATGACGTCGACGATCGCATTCCCGATCCCGACGACGTCGTAGCGATGTGAACTCACGAGATCCGTAGCCCCTCCGTGCAGACCAGTGGACGAGGGTACCGGCCCCGGTCACGGCGCATGTACATCGCCCGGGCGGATGCGCACGGGTAGATGCCCCGGCCCCCGGACCGCGGGCCTACGCTTCGCCTCGTGACCACGAC
>JBCCFK010000193.1:0-8656 GCA_039029775.1 Actinomycetota bacterium
TGGCGAACTCGCCCGGCTGGAAGTTGATGGCCCCGATCGACACCCAGATCCGGGCCCCGTTGATCTCCTGGCCGATGCCCGGCGCGAGCGGGAGGACGAGCAGCAGGACGCCGACGAGCATCAACGTGTAGCGGTACTGCTCGAGCCAACGCGTGCGTCGGACGATCAGGAGGGTGCCGCAGAACGCGCCGACGCCCACGAGGGTCCAGACCGCCTGCAGTCCGGCGAGATCCTCGTCGAGCCGCGCGATGAAGACGTACCCGAAGCCGTTCAGCAGCCCCGCGAGCGGCAGCAGCACCGGGTCCGCCAGCGGCGCCAGGTGCCGCGTGGCGACATGGGCCACCAGGAGGAGGCCGAGGATGACGCCGAGGAACGGCACGATGTTGGCGGGCAGCTCCGCCAGGCGGCCGAGGCTGGCGAGCACGTAGGCGGCGACGATCACGATCGCCGCGGTGAACAGCAGCGACAGCTCGGTGTTGCGACGACGGCGAAGCATGCGTATCGGCTCAGCCGTCGCCGGTGGACGGGTCGATCGCGTCGACCTCGGCCGCGCGCTCCTGCAGCTCCGCCACGTAGTCCTGCGCGTCACCGAGCGAGCCGAACTCGGGGTTCCCCTCGACCTCCGAGGCCAGCGCGTCGGTGAGCGACTCCCGCAGGAGCGGGGCTGCCTCCTCGAGCGTCGGGTCGAACCACAGGACGCCGCCGGGTCGGCCCTGGTAGATCACGACCTGCTCGTTCTCGAACGCGATGAAGTAGTTGTTGCGCGCGTAGCTGGCGACCAGCCAGAACGCGCCGACCAGGATCAGCGCGGTCACGACGGCTGCTGCGAGACCGCGCTTGGGCATCCTGGGCCGATCGGGTTTCGGCGTCGGCGCCTCGTCGGCCTCGGACCGGCGGGCGTCGACCAGCGGCGCCGTCCCACGTCCGGCGTGGGTCTGTGCGCGCTCGGGAGCATCGACCTGTGGCGAGAGCGCCAGCGCGGTCTCTCCGTCCGAGCCGGCGTCGACCCGCACGATCAGCACCGACACGTTGTCGCGGCTGCCGGAGTCGTTGGCCAGCCGGACCAGCTCGTCGACCACCTCGTTCGGGTCGTCGAGGCGCCGCATCGCGGCCGCGATCTGGTTGTCGCTCACCTCGTCGACCAACCCGTCGCTGCAGAGAAGGAACACGTCGCCGGCCCGGGCGGGCAGCTCCCAGTAGTCGACGAGCAGCTCATCGCCGATCCCGAGGGCCCGCGTGACGATGTTCCGTTGCGGGTGCACCGCAGCCTCGTCCTCGCTCAGGTGGCCGGCGCGGTACAGCTCGCCCACGAGGCTGTGATCCTCGCTGACCTGGTGAAGCTCGCCGTCGGCGAAGAGGTAGATGCGCGAGTCGCCGACGTTGACCAGCCCGAGTCGGTCGTCGGCCAGGCGGGCGATGGCGCAGAGTGTGGTCCCCATGCCGTAGAGCTCGGGCTCGGCGACGGCGCGCTCGAGGATCGCTCCAGGGGCGCTGCGGACGGCCTCGATCAGCTCGTCGATGTCCGCCGGTGGGCCACCGGCGGAGACCGTCTCGATCGCCACGGCCGAGGCGACCTCGCCACCGGAGTGCCCGCCCATGCCGTCGGCGACGACGTACAGGCCGTCCTGGGCATGGACCGAGTCCTCGTTGATCTGGCGCACGCGACCGACGTCGGTCCGCACGCCCCACGAGAACTCGGGCGCCGTCATGTCACGACACCTCCATCACGGCATTGCCGAGCTGGATGCGGTCGCCGCGTCTGACCCTGCGACTCGAGGTGAGCTGATCGCCGTTGAGGAAGGTGCCGTTGGTACTGCCGATGTCCTCGACGTACCAGCCGTCCTCACCCTTGAAGACGCGGGCGTGCAGCTGGGACACGTAGGTGTCGTCCACGACGATCGTGCAACCAGGGGCCCGCCCCATCGTCATCTCGGACGCCAGGGCGTGGGTGCCGACCAGCTCGGCCGGCTCCAGCACCCGCAGCACCGTCAGCTCCGCCTTGCTGCTGCGCCTGGGCTTGGCCGGCCTCTCACGACGGCGCGGCGGCGCCTCGGCATCGGCCCCGACCGACTCGACGGCGGGGGCCCGCAGCTCGGTCCAGACCGCCCAGATGACCCGCAGGAAGAACAGGTACAACAGAGCGAGCAGACCGAGCTTCAGCAGGTCGATGAGTTGCTCGGACACAGCGGCCCAAGCGTAGTGCTGGACTCCTCGCGCTCCTGGTCAGCGGATCGCCGCCGTCAGCCGACGAAGCGTTTCGATGTGAAGTCGTCGACGCCGAGCTCGGCCCGCACGCCGGCGGACATGTCCACCGACCCCTCGTCCAGCGGCGTGCCGGTCCCGTCGGCGATCCGGGTCATCATCGTGAAGTTGGCCACGACGGCAGCGGCGTCGACCAGCCCGGCCAGACCCATCGCCGCGGTGACCTCGTCACGACGTGCGGCGAGATCGTCACCGCCGCTGACGGTCGCGTTGACGAACTCGACCAGGAGCTTGCCGTGTGGCACACCCGCACCGTCGGCGAGCTTCCCGGGATCGATCTGCTCGTCGGTCTCCATGCCACTCAGACCGAGCAGCAACGCGTGTGAAGTCGTTCAATAGAAGCACTCGTTCACGAGCGATGTCTGCGTGGCGACCAGCTCGATCTGCCGCCGATCCATGGTGGGACGGCTCCAATCCAGGTCGCCGAGCAGCGCCTCGGGCGGCAGATACTGCGCGGCGAGGAGTGCGTCGAAGGCCGGCCGCTCGTCGGGCACGATGCTGAGCGCTTTCATGACGTTCGCGCCGCCGATCGGGGCGGTGGGGACCCAGTGGGTGGTCACCTCGGCCCCCTCGATGGTGCGACTCGAGGGAGCTCCGGACACCGGATCGGGCAGCGGGATCGGGTCGAGTCCCATCACCCGGGCGAAGGCGTCGATCGAGCTGACCGGCGCCACGACCGCCACGAGCTCGACGTAGTGCTCGGGCGAGGGCAGCCCGGCAACGATCCCGTGGTACCACGCCGCGGTCAGCGACCCCGGATGGTTCGTGATCCGCCACACCGCGTCGACCGCCGCCGCCGGCAACACGTGATCATCGGCGACGAGACCAGCGGTGCTCGGGGCCTCCCACGGCGGGAGGTCGGCGTGATCCCGTGCCCGCCGCACCTCGGCCGCCATGGCCAGCCGTTCCTCCCCGGTCCACCACGCGCCGGCCCGGGCTGCGTTGGCCAAGACACCACGCTGGGCCTCGACGAGGTCGGGTCGGAAGCCGGACTCGAGGATGCTGTGCATGGGCGGGAGGCTACGTGGCCCGGCGCCGCCTCTGCTGGACGTCGGTGGTGCCGTGGCGGATGATGCCCCCGTGTCGCCGACGCTCTCGCTCCAGCTGATCTCGTTCTCCGGTGCGGACGAGCCCGACTGGGGCACGCTGATCGAGCAGGCGACCGGCGCAGACGAGGCCGGGGTCGATCGGCTGATCGTGTCGGACCACATCGCGTTCGGGAACGCGATGGAGGCGTACGCCGACCCGAAGCTCGGCGGGACCAGGGACGGGAAGCAGCCGACGGGCCCGGACGGACACTGGCTCGAACCGCTCACCCTGCTGTCGGTGATCGCAGGGCGCACGTCCCACGTTCGCCTCCAGACGGGCATCCTGCTCGCGGCACTTCGGCGGCCGGCCGTGCTCGCCAAGACGGCGGCGACGCTGGACGTGTTGTCCGGGGGCCGACTCGACCTGGGCGTCGGCGTCGGATGGCAGCGCGAGGAGTACGACGTCGCCGGGCTGGACTTCCAGCGTCGTGGCCGACAGCTCGATCACACCCTCGAGGTCTGTCGGGCGCTCTGGACCGAGACTGCCGCGAGCTACGAGTCCGACGACCTCGCCTTCGCCGACATCCACGCCATGCCGAAGCCGGCCCAGCCCGGCGGCGTCCCGATCTGGGTGAGCGGGCGGATCAATGCGCCCGTCCTCCGGCGGATCGCACGGTTCGGGGCGGGATGGATCCCATGGGGCGACGACGCCCTCGACCCACTGCCGGGCATCGCACGCATCCGTGACGCGCTCGCGTCGGCAGGCCGCGACGACAGGGTCGACGTCCAGGGCTCATTGCCTGCAGTGCGGACGGGCGACGGCGAGCTCGACCTGGATGCCACCATGGCGGCCGTACCGCCCCTCGCCGCGGCAGGCATCACCGACTTCAAGGCCTTCGTCCGGCTGGGTGGCGGCCACGACCAGACCGTCGAGGAGCTGACGCCCCTCGTCGAGGCCTTCCGCGGCGCGGTCGGCCGCACCTGACCGACAGAGGACCGACCATGCTGACGTTGTTCGACGACTATCCGATCCACCAGACACCCGCCACGGTCAACACGCCGGCGACGTCGGACCGCGACTTCTACGAGCGGTATTGGTTCAACGGCTACGACAAGAGCGGCGAGGTCTACATCGGGGTCGCGACGGCCCTGTACCCACACCTGGGCATCCAGGACTGCGGGATCAGCATCGTCCGCAACGGCGAGCAGCACGCGTTCCATGCGTCGTGCCGAGCGACGCCGGAACCGACGGACCTGACGATCGGGCCCTACCGGCTCGAGATCCTCGATCCGATGAAGTCGGTCAGGATCACGCTGGAGGACAACGAGACCGACTTCGCCTGTGATCTCACGTTCCGGGGTCGTACCGCGAACATTGAGGAACCCCGCCACACGTTCTGGCGCGGCAACCGGGCGCACATGGACACCACCCGCTTCACCCAGTTCGGATTCTGGGAGGGGTGGCTCCGCTACGACGGCCAGACGGTCGAGTTCGACGGCGAGACGATGTACGGGACCAAGGACCGGTCCTGGGGGCGCCGGGGCGTCGGCGGCAGAGACCCGCGGGGCGCACCCCCCACCGAGTTCGGCGGGATCTTCTTCCTCTGGGCGCCGCTGCACTTCGAGGACATGTGCGCCCACTACCAGCTGTTCGAGGACTCTCGCGGCCGGCCGCTCTTCCAGGTTGGGGCCCACCTGCCCGTCTACGAGTCCGTCGATGCGCTCCCGGGTGTGACCGACCCGGACGTGGTCGACATGCGCGATCTCCACCATCGGCTGACCTTCGCCAGCGACAGCCGGATGATCGAGGACATCAACCTGTCCTTCGCGGAGCTCGACACCGGTGAGGTGCACGAGATCGTCCTCGAGAAGATCTTCACCTATCGAATGAAGGGCATCGGCTACACCCATCCCGAATGGGGGCACGGCATGTGGAAGGGCGAGCTCGCGATGGCGAGCGAGTCCTGGGCGCTCGAGGACGTGGACGACATGGCCCCCGAGAACCACCACGTGCAGCACCTCGTCTGGGCGCACATGGGCGACCGCAAGGGCATCGGGGTGTTGGAGCAGGCGATCTTCGGGCCGTACCGGCCGTACGGCCTGAGCGGTGCCCTCGACCCGCCGCGGGCCTGACCGTCAGCGCTTGACGAACCGGACGACGCGGGCGAGATCCGAGCCGTGCTCGGAGTCGTTGTTCTCGTAGATCGGGAGGTCCTGGTGTCCGAGGTCGGTGATCGCACCGTCGGCTTCGAACCCGCGGAGCGCGTCGGCGAAGCCGCGGAGTTCGTAGTGCGCGCTGTTGATCCCGATCGCGAACGAGCAGCCGGGCGCACCGACACGAATCACCTCGCCCAAGGCCTCGGATCCCACGTGCCCGTGGGTGAACGTGCCGGCGCTGACCACGCCGGCGTACGCGCCGTCGGGGATCTCGATGCCCGCGAGCAGGTCGCCGGTCACCAGCCGGCGGTAGACCGGGCGATCCTCGACCTGCTTCGTCGCAGCCTGCTCGAGCATCTCGGGTGAGATGTCGAGGCCGTCGATGGTGTCGACCCCGAGCATCGCGAGCGCGATGCCGACCGCACCGGTCCCGCAGCCGAGATCGAGCACCGGGCCGCGGCCGCCCGCGTCGACGAATGCGGTCGCGACGCTGCGGTCGTAGACATACCCCTGTGTCTCGAGGAAGCCGGAATCATAGGTGCTGGCCCACTGCGCGTAGAGGCGCCGGTTGTCGTCCGGCGTCTCGACGGCGTACGCATCGTCCAACCCGAAGTCGTCGTCCCCACTCACGGGCCGAACACTAGAACGCATCGGCCAAGCTCGGCCCGAAACGCCGCGCGGGCGATCACTGCGGTTCCTGCGTCGGTGTGCGTGATGCAACACTGACCACCATGACGAGCGGGGGCGCCGAGATGCTAACGGTGGACGACGACCCCGTCGCCGTGATGGACGCGTACGCCGCCCGGGGGTGGGGTGACGGCTTGCCGTTGGTGCCGCCGACCGCGGGCCGCGTCGACGCGATGCTCGACGCCCTGGGCGACGTCGATCCCGACGAGGTGATCGCCGCGCTCCCTCCTCGCGACGGCGAGGCCACCAGGCGCATGATCGCGGTCAACGCCGTCCTCGCCGGGTGCGCCCCGGCACAACTCCCCGTGCTGGTCTCGGCGGTCCGAGCGATCGCGCGCGACGAGACGAACCTCCGCGGCGTCAATGCCACGACCCATCCGGTCGCGCCGCTGCTGATCGTGCACGGGGACATCGCCGCGACCGCGGGTTTCAACTGCGGCCTCGGCGCCTTCGGGCCTGGCAATCGGGCCAACGCCACCACCGGCCGGGCGCTCCGACTGATCCTGCTGCACATCGCCGGCGCGCACCCGGGACCCGGCGACGCCAGCACGCAGGGCAGCCCCGCCAAGTACGGCTTCTGCGTCGCCGAGAACGTCGACGCCTCCCCGTGGGGTGGCTTCGCCGCCTCGGTCGGCGTCGAGGCCGACTCGGCGGTCACCGTGCACTTCGGGGAGGGGCCGCACAACTTCCACGACATGGAATCCCAGGACCCGGAGCGGATCCTGGCGAAGTGCGCCTCGGCGATGACGACGACCGGACAGAACAACGCGTGCATCAGCCAGGGCGAGTACTTCGTGGCGCTCTGCCCCGAGCACGCCATGGTGTGCTCGGACCACGGTTGGAGCCGTGCCGATGTGTCCGGATTCCTCTGGGAGCACGCGCGAATGCCGGTCGACGAGCTTCGCGACGCCTTCGACCTGCTCGCCTGGGCCGACTGGATGCGAGACCTCCCCGACGGCGCGATGGCGCCGATGACCGAATCGGCCGCGAACATCCGCGTCTTCGTCGCGGGCGGCGCAGGCAAGCACTCCTGCGTCATGCCATCGTGGGGCATGACGCGATCGGTGACCGTGGCGGTCGAGCCGTGATCGAGATCTACGCGCCCGACGGCCGTGTGCGGACCGAACGCGACGATCTGGCGCAGCCGGTTCTCCAGCTCGCCGGCAAGCGGCTCGGCATTCTCGACAACACCAAGCCGAACGCCGGCGTCCTCCTGCACCGCATGGCCGAGCACCTGCGCGAGCGAGGGGGCTCGGATCTCGCCGTCGTCGAGACCAAGAACGCCGCCCTGGCCGCGCCGGACCAGGTCATCGGCCGACTCACGAAGGAGGTCGAGCTCGTCCTGACGGGCTCGGCCGATTGAGGCAGTTGCACGTCGTGGAGTGTCCACGACGCCGTACAGCTCGAGTCGGCGGGCATCCCCACCGTCGTGGTGACGACCACCGAGTTCCGCTCCCTGACCGAGGAGGTCGCCTCGTCGCTGGGCGCCGGCACCCTTCGCATCGTCGAGGTCCCGCACCCCCTCGGTGGTACCGACCCCGACACGGTTCGGTCCTGGGCCGACGCCGCCGCCGATGCCGCGATGGACCTGTTCGCCGGCGACGCCTGACGGGTCGACCGTGCGAGTTCCTCGCCATCTGCCCGCCCTGAGCTTGATCATCGGCACGGTGCTGGCGGGCGTCGCCTGTGGGGACGAAGCGGAGCCGCTCGACCTCCCACCCGAGGCGTTCGGCATCGACGCGAGTTGCGCGCCTGTCAGGCCCGGTGTGGAGTACCTCCTCTCGCCGACCGTGATCGAGTTCGAGGCTGAGGCGACACTCTCGGCCCTTCGCATGACGGTCGAAGGGCGCGAACCCGAAACCGTCGAGCAGGTCCTGGCCACCGCAGGCGTCCGCGGCGGCGATCAGCTCGTGCTGCGGCCGGACGAGGTCGAGATCGAGTCCCTGGCCGACGCGGTCATCGACACGCCTGGCGAGGTCGTGATCGCGCTCCGTGTCTCGGGTGACGAGCCCGTCCAAGTCGTCTACACCGGCCTGGAGTTCGAGAGCTCGGGCAGGCTGATCACGATCGAGGACCTGTACGTCTTGACCATCGCCGACGAGTGCTGACCGCCTTCGAGCGGTCCCGCCGGTTGCGGCGATGCGCGACAATCCACGACACATGACGATCTCGATCGACCACGGGGGCAAGGCGGTGTTGGTGACCGGTGCCGGGGCCGGCATCGGGCGCGAGATCGCTCGCTGGTTCGCACGAGCCGGAGCGCAGGTGGCGGTGAACGACGTCCGGCCCGACAAGGCGGAGGCGGTCGCCGCCGAGATCGACGAGGAGGGTGGTGTCGCGATTCCGGTCGTCGCGGACTGCCGCGACGACGCTGCGGTCGACGACATGGTCGCCACGGCCGTGTCGACGTTCGGCAGCCTCGACATCGCCGTCAACAACGTGGGGATGATCCCGGCCGGGCGACGACCCAAGCCGTTCGTGCAGTACCGGGGCGATGACTGGCGCGACATCGTCGACCAGAA
>JBCCFK010000194.1:0-8651 GCA_039029775.1 Actinomycetota bacterium
CCCTTGCCGGGCTTGACGTGCTGGAACTCGACGACCTGCATGAGGTTGTTGTCGAGCACGAGGGTCATGCCGTTCTTCAGGTCGTTGGTGGAAACGGGGGGCATCAGGCGCTCCTGAGGCGGTGGACTCGGCCGCTCACTGTACCGGTGCGACCCCTGGTCCCCGGTCGACCGGTCAGGCGATGACCGGCTCCTTCGGCGCTCCGGACAGGCAGTCCGCGCCGCTGTCGGTGACCAGCAACAGGTCCTCCCATCGGACCCCGCCCCGGCCGGGCAGGTAGACGCCCGGCTCGACCGTCACCAGTTGGCCGGCCTGGAGGGTGTCGCGGCTGATTCGGTTCAGCCTCGGCTGTTCGTGGATGTCCAGCCCGACGCCGTGGCCGGTGCCGTGGGTGAAGCGGTCCTCCCAGCCGGCCTCGGCGATGACCGCACGACACGCCGCATCGACCTCGGTGGCGGCGACGCCGGCTGCGACGGTGGCCGCCCCGGCAGCCTGCGACTCGCGGACGACCTCGAGCTGGCGGTCCTGTTCGGTGGTCGGCTGCCCGATCACGAAGGTCCGCGTCATGTCCGACCGATAGCCGTCCACCAACGCCCCGACATCGATGACGATGAGATCCCCGGCCTCGATCACCCGATCGGTCGGTCGGGCGTGCGGCAGCGCTCCGTTGGGACCCGAGGCCACGATCGTCTCGTACGCCGCCCCGGTTGCGCCGCGGCGTCGCATGCCGCCGTCGAGCGCCAGCGCGATCTCGCGCTCGGTCGGCCGATCGGCCATGGTCGGCGCCACCTCTGCCAGCGTCTCGTCGGCGATGGCGGCAGCGGCGCGGATCCGTGCGATCTCACCGACGTCCTTGCGGGAACGGAGTTCGACCAGTTCGCCCACCACCGGGACGAGCGACCGACCGGCCGTGTCCAACCGCTGCTGGACCTGCCACGTGGCGTGGTCCGCCTCCAGGCCGAGGCGGACGCCTTCTCCCGCAGCGCGGTCGATGGCAGCGACGACGTCGGTGCCGATCTCCAGCTCGGCGCTCACGCCGGCCGCGGCCAGCTGCGTCGGTGCCTGGTCGGCGTAGCGACCGTCGGTGAACAGCGACAGCGAGTCGCTCGTGACGAGGACCGCGCCGTTCGAGCCCGTGAACCCGGTCAACCAACGGACGTTCGTCAGGTTGGTCACCGCCAACGCATCGACTTCCATCGCATCGAACCGGCTTCGAACCAGGTCGGCCCGCGCGGCCACGTCCATCCCGGGGAGCGCAGCGAGGTCGATCATGTGTCGAGGGCCGCGGCGAGCGCATCGACGGCGAGCCGGTAGCCGTCTCCGCCGAAGCCCACGATCGAACCGGTCGCGACCGGCGCGACCACCGACGTGTGCCGCCACGGCTCTCGCGCGTTCGGATTGGAGAGGTGCAGCTCGACCACGGGGCCGTCGAAGGCGGCGAGGGCGTCGTGGATGCTCCACGCGTAGTGCGTGAACGCACCGGGGTTGATCACGATCCCGACGGCCGACTCACGAGCGGCGTGGATCGCCTCCACCAGCGCACCTTCGTGATTCGACTGCAGGTGGTGCACCTCCAGGCCGTGCGCGGCGGCGGCCGCGGTGGCCGTCGCCACGTGATCGTCCAGCGTGGCCGTGCCGTAGACCTCGGGTTCCCGGGAGCCCAAGAGGTTCAGGTTGGGCCCCGACAGCAACAGGATGGTCCGGCTCATCGCATGGCCTCCAACGCGTCGAGGAGCAGGGGCTCGTCGTTCACCTTCACGGCCTCGACGCCCCGCTCGCCGTCGAGGACGAAGGTCAATCCGTCCACCGCCTTCTTGTCCCGGTGGAAGAGCTCGACGAGCTCGGTCGGTTCGGCCCCTGCCGGGAGCCGATGCTCGAGCTCCCAGTGGGCGACGATGTCCCTGTGCTGCTGCACCCGATCGGCGTCGATCCGGCCCAGGCGTCGGGCCACCTCCGCGGCGTACACGAGGCCGACGGCGACCGCCTCGCCGTGGCGGAGGTCGAAGCTGCCGGCGATCTCGAGCGCGTGAGCCAGCGTGTGGCCGTAGTTCAGGATCGCCCGTCGGCCTCCTTCGCGCTCGTCGTCGGCCACGACGTCCGCCTTCAGCTGCACGCAGCGCACGATCTGCTCCTCGAGCGAGAGCGGGCGCAGATCGCCTGCGCCGAGGAACTGGTACTTCGCCATCTCGCCGTAGCCACATCGCCACTCGCGTGGGGGCATCGTGGCCAGCGTCTCGGTGTCGCACAACACCGCCGACGGCTGCCAGAAGGCGCCGACCAGGTTCTTTCCCTCGGGCAGGTTCACGGCGGTCTTGCCGCCGACGGCGGCGTCGATCTGGCCCAGCAACGTCGTGCTGACGTACACGACCGGGATCCCGCGGTGATACACGGCGGCTGCGAAGCCGGCGACATCGGTCACGAGGCCGCCTCCGACGGCGACGACCGCGTCCTTGCGGGTCAGGCCCCATCGAGCCCATTCGGAGCACAGGTGCTCGATGGTCGCGAGGGACTTGGCCGGCTCACCGTCGTCGATCACGAAGGTGCGGTGCTCGACGCCGGGGTCCACTTCCGCGCCGATGCCGGCCTGTGTCACCACGGCGACGCGGGCCACGCCGGCCGGGAGCACCGAAGCGAGCTCGTGGCGCGCGCCGGCACCGACCACCACGGGATAGGTGCGATCGCCGAGATCCACCTCGACGGTGGTGTGCGCGGTCATGGGCAAAGGGTACCGACGGTCACGGTGCCGACGGCGGGCTTTGTCGGTCCGACCCCGTCATCCCAGGAGCGTCGCCGGGTAGAAGGCCACAAGGATCGTGCCGACCATGAGAGGCGGCCCGAAGGGGAAGGTCGTGTGACGGAGCCCGTCTCCCGCACTCCCCTCCTCGGGGTCGGGCAGGAACGACAGGCCGAGCTTGTTCACGGCGATCCGTCCGAAACCGAGGACGACACCCAGAGCGGACCCGATCAGCAGCGCGATCATCACGCCTCGCACCGCATCGAGGCGGCTGCCTGCCACCCAGCCCACGAAGAGGCCGAGCAGGAGGGCCAGCTTGACGTCGCCGAACCCCATCCCAGCGGGGTTGATGACGTGCATGACGAACAGGATCCCGCAGTAGACGAGCGCCCCGACCACGGCCGCCGAGATCACCCCGGAATCGCCGTCGACGATCTCACCGATGACGACCACCGCCGCAGACGCTCCGAGAGCGCTGAACACGATCGGATTCGGTAGCCGGTACTGGCGGAGGTCGATGATGCTCAGCGCGACCGATGCCACCGCCAGGATGAGCATGGCGACCAACCGCCAGTCCTCGTACTGCGCAGCCGCCAGACCGAACAGCGCAGCCGTGAGCACCTCCGGCACGGGGAGCTTCGTGGGCACAGCGGAGTCGTAGCGTTCGAGCGTCGGGCGAAGCGCATACCCGGCGACCAGACCCAGCACGGCGAAGACCCCGATGAAGAACCCGGTCATGCGTGCGCGTCGATGGCCGCCGCCGCGGCCTCCCCCATCGCCTCGACCGGCGCCGACCGACCGGTCCAGAGCTCGAACTGACGAGCGGCCTGGTACACCAACATGCCCACGCCTCCGACCACGGTCGCTCCCGCGGCGCGGGCAGCGGTCATCAGCGGGGTCACGAACGGGTGGTAAACGAGGTCCGCGACGATCTGGCCTTCACGCAATCCGTCGTCGGGGATCGGGAGCCGTCCCGCGCCACCCGTACCGTCCATTCCCACCGACGTGGCGTTGACGACGATGTCGGCGTCGCGGACGTTCGCGGTCGATCCGACCCGACCGACGGTTCCGGCCAGCTCGGCGGCCGCGTGCGCCTTGCGTTGGGTGCGGTTGACCACGACGACGTCCGCGGCACCGGCCTCGGCCAACGCGAGCACGACGGCCCGTGCCGCCCCGCCCGCGCCGACGACGAGACAGCGACGACCTGAGACGCCGGTACCGGTCTCGTGTTCGAGGCTGTCGACGAAACCCCCGCCGTCGGTGTTGTGGCCGACCAGTTCCCCCTGGTCCCATGCGACGCAATTGACCGCGCCGAGGACCCGGGCCTGCGGGGACAGGCGATCCAGGCTCGCGGCGATGTCCGCCTTGTGCGGCATGGTCACCGACAGTCCGCCGATGTGCAGCGCCCGCATCGCCGAGACCGCCGAGGCCGCTCGGCCCGGTGCGACGTCGAAGGCGACGTACACCCAGTCGAGGTCGAGCGCCCGGAACCCTGCGTTGTGGATCGGAGGGGAGAGCGAGTGTCGGACCGGGTTGCCGATCACCGCGGCCGTCCTCGTGGTCCCCGTCGGGATCATCCGCAGCCGAGGTCCCGCTCGATACAGATCTGGACGGCGGCGCCGAACTCTTCGGCGGTGACCGCGAAGGTGTGCGTGCCCGGGCCGTTCTCCTCGGTGAGGACGTAGTAGAACCAGTCGCCGTCCTCCGGGTTCAGCGCGGCTTCGATCGAGGCCCGGCCCGGTGAAGCGATCGGCGTCGGCGGCAGCCCGGCGTAACGTCGCGTGTTGTACGGGCTGTCGACCTGCAGATCGGCGTTGGACAGCTCGCGGTCGCCACCGAGCGCGTACACGACGGTGGCGTCGATACCGAGCGGCTCGCCGACCGCGAGCCGGTTGTAGATCACGCGAGCGATCTTCGGTCGGTCGACGGCGGCGCGCGCCTCCTCCTCGATCAACGAGGCGATGACCAGCACCTGGTAGGGCGTGACCCCCAGGCGCTCGGCGCCGCCGACGATGTCGAGTTCGGACACCACCTGGTCGAACCGGGACACCATGCGCTCGAGGAGCGCGGCCTCGTTGGCGGCGGTGTCCTCGTCGAGCTCGTAGGTGTCCGGGAACAGGAACCCCTCGGTGCTGAACAAGATGTTGTCGCCGAACACCGCGGGTTTGCGCACCGTCGTGAACGCGTCGCGCAGCTCCTGCGCGTCGAATCGGTCGAGCTGGGCGAGCAGGGAGTTCTCGATCTCGGAGAGCCGGAACCCCTCCGGCACGGTCACCGAGAAGGTCTCGAGGATCCGGGCTCCCCCGTCGAGGACGTCCTTGGCGTCCCAGACCGCCATGTTCGTCTGGAACGTGTACTCGCCCGCCTGGAACTCGGCGGCGTCCTTGTAGCGGAGGTAGTACCGGAAGACCGTGCCGTTGGCGATGATGCCCTCCTCGTCGAGGATGCGCACGATGTCGTTGGTCGTGGCCCCTTGCGGGATGTCGACGACGACGAACTCGCCGGGCTCTCCGGGCGGGTCGAGTTGATCGTCGACCCAGGACTTGATGTAGAACGCGCTGATGCCGACGACCGCGGCCAGGCCTGCCAGGAACAACATGACCCGAAAGAGCGTGCTGGTACGGCGAGGGAGATGCTCCCACTCCCGATCGTCGTAGTACTCGTCCTCGTACCACGGCGGGAGGTCGTCCGGCGGCTGGAAGTCGGCGTCGGGGTCGAACTGGACGACACCTTGCGGGTAGGGGTCGTAGTACTGCGGAGGCGCCGCGGTGGCGGTGCCTGACTGGTACTGCACGTGCGGGCCGGCGCCGGGGCCCCACCCGTCGGGATACGGCGACCCACCACCCGCGCCGTCGGGATACGGCGAGGCGTGCGCCGACACCGGTTCGTGTTCTGCGTCCTGGTCCTGGTCGAAGACCGACCCATTGGCACCCGGGTCGTCCACGAGCAGCTGCTCGGGCTCGTCGACGGGCGCGACGGCGTCGGGGCGCAGGCGTTCCACTGGTTGGGTGTCGTCTGGATCGTCGGGGGTCATGGATTGGTCTCGGTGTCTCGACCGTCGAGCCAGGCCTGCAACAGCACCGCTGCCGCCACCTTGTCGACCACGTCCTTGCGGTCGGCACCCGCCACGCCCTGCTCACGCAGCACCTGATGGGCACTGACCGTCGTCAGCCGTTCATCGTAGGTCTCGACAGGTACTCCTGTGACGACACCCAGCTCATCCGCCTCACGCAGCGCGGCCTTCGCCGCCTTCCCCACCGACCCGTCGAGCGAGAGCGGCAGCCCGACCACGATGCGCTCGACCTCCCACTCCTCGACGACGGCCTTGATGGCTTCGTGGTCGAGCTCTCGGCGCTTGCTTCGACGGATCACCGAGTGGGGCGTCGCGAGCACCCCGCCCGCATCGCTGAGCGCCAGCCCGATCCGCACCGACCCCAGGTCGATGCCCAGGACGCGCACGGCTCAGGCGATGCCCGCGGACCGCACCGCGGCAATCGAATGGGAGATGCCCGGGTCGCGCATGGCTCAGGCGATGCCTGCGGCCTCACGGACCATGCCGAGGGCGTCGTCCAGCGCCTCGGCGTCCTTGCCGCCGGCCATCGCGAAGTCCGCGCCCTTCCCGCCGCCGCCCCTGACCGCCTTCGCGGCGTCGGCGATGAGCTCGGCAGCGTTGAACGCGCCGGTGTCGGCCACGACCGACACGAGTGAGACACCGCCGCCGTCGAGCGCCGCGCCGAGGACGACGGCGCGCAGGCCTTCGTTCTTGAGGGCCTGGGCCATCTCCTTGAGATCGTCTCGGCCCACGCCGTCGACGCGGGCCACCACGACGCCGTCCACGGCCTCGGAGGCGAGCTCGCCGGATCGGCCGGCTGCTGCGGCCGACCGAAGCTTCTTGACCTCGTCCTCGAGCTCGGCGAGCTCGTTCAGTCGCTTCTGGATGCCGTCGAGCAGGCCGTCGACGGGCACGCCGACGAGCTCGGCGGCCTCGCTCAGCTTGGCTTCCTCGCCGCGCAGCAGCCCGACCGTGCTGTCGCCGGAGACCGCTTCGATCCGGCGCAGGTTGGAGCCGATCGATCCTTCCGAGACGATCTTGACGAGCCCGATGTCGCCCAGGGCCGACACGTGCGTACCGCCGCAGAGCTCGACGGAGTTGGGGCCCGCGTCGAGCACGCGGACGACGTCGCCGTACTTGTCTCCGAAGAACGCGATCGCGCCGCGTTCCTGCGCGTCGGCCATGGACATCTCGGTGTGGTCGACCTGGTGGTTGGACAGCACGTCGGTGTTGACCAGGTCCTCGATCTGCGCGATCTGATCCGAGGTCAGGGGCTCGTAGTGGCTGAAGTCGAAGCGAAGCCGATCGGGGCCAACCCACGAACCCTGCTGTTTGACGTGATCGCCGAGCACACGGCGCAGCGCGGCGTGCACGAGGTGTGTACCGGTGTGGTTGCGTCGGATCGCGTTGCGACGCGGTGCGTCGATCCGAGCCGTGGCTTCCTGGCCGACCTCGATGTGGCCGTCGACCCGGGACAGCAGGTGTCGATGCTGGCCCGCCGCGGCGTAGACGGTGTCGACGACGTGTGCGGTCCCGGTGGCGGTCTCGATGGTGCCGATGTCACCGATCTGGCCGCCGGACTCGGCGTAGAACGGTGTCCGGTCGAGGACGATGGAGTCGTCGGTCACCAGCAGCACGGTGCCCGTGGCGTCGTCGGTGTCGCGACCGACGAACTCGGTGGGGCCGTGCTCGGCCACCAGCTCCTGGAAGACGCTCATGTCGGCGGCGGATGCGCTCTTCTTGGCGTAGTCCTCCTTGGCGCGGGTTCGCTGCTCGGCCATGGCGGCCTCGAACCCGGCGACGTCGACCTCGACGTCGCGCTCGGCGGTGATCTCCTGGGTCAACTCGAGCGGGAAGCCGTACGTGTCGTGGAGCTGGAACGCCACGTCGCCGGCGAGCGGCTGGCCGCCCTGGAGCTCGCCGAGATGCTTGTCCAGGATCGCGGAACCGGATTCGAGTGTGCGCCGGAAGCTCTCCTCCTCGCGATCGAGGACGTCGCGGATGAACTCGCGGTTCTCGACGAGCTCCTCGTAGGCCGGGCCCATGATCTCGACGACGAGATCCACCAACCGGGCCATCACCTGGGACTCGACGCCGAGGATGTAGGCGTGGCGAACCGCGCGCCGCACGATGCGCCGGAGGACGTACCCACGCTCCTCGTTGGAGGGGAAGACACCGTCGTTGACCAGGAAGGTCGTCGAACGGGCGTGGTCGGCGAGGATCTGCAGGGACACGGTGCTCTTGGGGTCACGGTCGGTGACACCTGCGATCGAGGCCACGCCGTCGACGAGACGCACGAACTCGTCCGTTCCCCACACGGCGTCGACGCCCTGGAGGACCGAGAGCACGCGCTCGAGGCCGGCGCCGGTGTCGATCGACGGCTTGGGCAGCGGGACCTGGGTGCCGTCCGGTTGCTGGTCGAACTGCATGAAGACCAGGTTCCAGATCTCGACGAACCGTTCGTCGGCCTCGGGATTCTCGGGGCCGCCGTCGGGTCCGTACTCGGGCCCCTTGTCCCAGAAGATCTCCGAGCACGGGCCGTTGGGACCGGTGTCGGCCATGCGCCACCAGTTGTCCTCGTCGAGGTACTGGATGCGCTCCTTCGGCACCCCCACGCCGGTGTGCCAGATCTCGGCCGCCTCCTCGTCGGAGTGGTGCACCGTGACCCACAGTCGCTCGGGGTCCAGACCCAGGGTCTCGGTGAAGAACTCCCACGCCATCGGGATGGCGTCTTCCTTGAAGTAGTCGCCGAAGCTGAAGTTGCCCAGCATCTCGAAGAGGACAACTGGTGGCGGATGGCCGACACCGGCCCCAACGGGCCGTGCTCGGAGATCTTCTGGGACAAGGGCCCGAAGTACGGGGCCG
>JBCCFK010000195.1:0-8637 GCA_039029775.1 Actinomycetota bacterium
ATGACGTCTTCGCGGGTCAGGACCTGGCGGCCCGCCTCCATGAGATCGACGACGGTTCGTCCGTCTCTCGCGCCTTCGTAGACCCAGGCGGTCAGGATCGCGACGGCCTCCGGGTGGTTGAGGCGCAAGCCCCGATCCCGGCGTCGCTGGGCCACATCTGCGGCCACGTGGACCAGCAGGCGGTCCTGTTCGTGTGGGCTGAGCTGCATCGGCGCCTCCCGGTGACGTTCAGTCGAAGATCAGGATCGGTGAAAGATGGACGTGTCGAGGATCGCGTGGCACCCGACGGTGCCGTCCACCACTTGGGTCACGCCGAAGTCCACGGCCACCGAGCTGAGGGAGTACGCGTCGTCGGTGCTCAACCCGACGCGGTCGGTCAGCAGCCACAACATCTGCTCGGCCGACATGCGCATCGCCTCGTCGAGGGTGTCGCCGAAGCCGTGGCTGATCCAGCTGGTGCCGTGCACCATCACCGGTGACGTCACCGAGAGGTCCGGAATCGCGAAGACCTGGATGCGGGCGTTGATCGAGGCCTCGATGGCCGTCCCGCAGATCTCGCCGTCTCCCTGCGCGAAGTGTGGGTCGCCGACGTAGAGGCCTCCGCCCTCGGCGAAGACCGGGTACGCCATCGCGGCGCCCGGACCGAGCCGCCAATTGTCGACGTTGCCTCCGAAGACACCCGGCGGGATCGAGCTGATCCGTTCCGAACCGGGGGGCGCGACTCCCATGACGCCGAAGTGGGGCCGGACCGGGACCGACACGGGAACGGTGAACGGTGCTCGCTCGTCCGCTCCGGGATCGGAGATGACGCCGGGAATGTCGTAGATCTCCCGTTCGGTGAAGTCGTACGCGTAGACCGGCGACGCCGTGGACCCGAACCCGTCGTCACCGTCGAGTTCGTAGATCGTGATGCGTTCCTTGCCCATCGCGTCGTAGAGAAGGCCCCAGTTGGCGGCGCAGTTGGACCCGTGTCGGAAGCGGGGCTGCATGTCGAGGATCCGAACCAACAGCGTGTCGCCGACCTCGGCGCCCTCGACGTGGATGGGGCCGGTCATGATGTGGACACCCGGGGAGCGGTCGGCCGGGTCGATGGCCTCCCAGATGGCTCGGACGCCGTCGTCCATCATGAGGTCCGGGGCGTCACCGGAGTGGTGGGTGACCGCCTCGATGTCGATGACCGCGCCCGAAGGCACCTTCGCCACCGGGGGCTCCGCAGCGTCGAGGTACCCCCAGTAGCAGGTGCTCGGGGTCGCTGGGAGCGGCAGGGGCTCGCCGGACTCCGCGGTCAATGCGGCAGCGATGGCAGGGGACAGCTCGTGATCGGCCATGACCGGACGCTATGAACCGAGTGTTTCGGCACTGTGTCCGGCACGTGATCGCCCGATTTCAGCGCCACCGGCCCATCAGGCTGCGGCGGTGGCTCCTCCTGTCGCTCGCTCGGCGGCGTCGCCGAGCGGCGCCGCGAGGACGTGGGCCATCTCGACGGCGGCGTCGGCCGCATCGGCCCCCTTGTTGCCGGCCTTGGTGCCCGCGCGCTCGATCGCCTGCTCGATCGTGTCGGTGGTGAGCACCCCGAAGATGGCGGGGATGCCGGCGTCGAGGCCGACGCGTTGCAGTCCGGCAGCGCACTGCCCGGCCACGTGGTCGAAGTGGGGGGTGGCCCCACGGATGACCGCGCCCAGCGCGATGACGGCGTCGACTCGTCCGGTGCGGGCGACCGCCGCGCAGGCCGCCGGGATCTCGTAGGCACCGGGGACCCAGATCAGGTCGATGGCGTCGTCGTCGACACCGAGCCGCAGCAGTCGTTCGCGTGCGCCGTCGACGAGGCTCCTGCTGATCATGTCGTTGAATCGACCGGCGACGATCGCCATTCGCAGGCCGCGGCCGTCGAGCGGGGTGTGGTGTTCGTTCATGCGTACTCCGTTTCGCGTGCAGGGGTGGCCGGGAGCCCGGCCGACGCCGCGGGGGCGTGGCCCATGCGCTCGTGTTTGGTGGTCAGGTAGGTCGTGTTGTGGTCGGTGACGGCGCCGGCGAGCGGTATGTCGGCCGCCACTGCGATGCCGGCGGCGCACAGGCCGCTGGTCTTCGCCGGGTTGTTCGTCAGCAATCGGAGCCGGGAGACACCCAGCTGGGACAGGATCGCGGCAGCGGTGTCGTAGCTCCGCAGGTCGGGAGCGAACCCGAGCGCCACGTTCGCTTCGACGGTGTCGAGGCCGGCGTCCTGGAGTTCGTACGCCCTGAGCTTGTTGCTGAGGCCGATCCCGCGGCCCTCGTGGTCCCGGAGGTAGAGCAGTGCTCCCACCCCTTCGTCGGCGATGGCTGCGAGCGCCCGGTCGAGCTGGCTGCCGCAGTCGCAGCGGACCGAGCCGAGGACGTCCCCGGTGAGGCACTCGGAGTGGACCCGTACCAACGGCTCGGGTGCGGCGGCGACGTCGCCCACGACGTAGGCGACGTGCTCGACGCCGCTGACCAGGTCGCGCATGACGTGGGCCCGGAACTCGCCGTGGTGGGTCGGAATCCGGGCCGAGCTCGTGCGCTCGACCCGGTCGGCCCCGGTGCGCCGCAGGTGGGCGACGAGGTCGGCGATGCTCACCAGTCTCAGGCCGTGGTCCCGGGCGAACCGGTGGAGGCGGGGCAGCCGGGCCATCGACCCATCGTCGTCCACGATCTCGCACAGGATGCCGGCCGGTGCCCGACCCGCCAGCCGGGCCAGGTCCACGGCGGCCTCGGTGTGGCCCGGACGCGTCGCGACGCCTCCCTCGCGAGCGCGAAGCGGGAAGACGTGGCCGGGGCGGGCGAGGTCGGTCGCCGTGGAGTCCGGGTCCGCCAGCACATGGCACGTCGCGGTCCGATCGGCCGCCGAGATGCCCGTGGTGGTGCCGGCCACCGCGTCCACGGTCACCGTGAAGGCGGTGCCCATCGCGTCGGCGTTGGCCTCGACCATCTGGGGAAGGCGGAGCTCGTCGGCCCGCTCGCCGGTGATCGCACAGCACACGACGCCACTGCTGTGCCGCACCAGGAAGGCCATCTGCTCGGCGGTCACGGCGTCGGCAGCGATGATCAAGTCGCCTTCGTTCTCGCGGTCCTCGTCGTCGACGACCACGACGAACTCGCCGGCTGCGATGGCGGCGATGGCGTCCTCGACGGCATCGAGCTCGATGGGTGCGCTCATGCCACACCGCCGGTCGCCAGGGCGGCCTGGGCCTGCCGCTCCACGTACTTGGCCACGATGTCGAGCTCGAGATTGACCGGCGCGCCGGGTCGGATGCTGCCGAGCGTCGTCACCGCCAACGTGTGCGGAATGACCGCGATCGAGAACGAATCGGCTGAGACGGAGGCGACGGTCAGGCTGATGCCGTCGACGGCGATCGATCCCTTCTCGCAGACGTAGCGCGCCGAGGCTGGCGGCAGGTCGAATCGCATCCGTTGCGAACCGTCGTCGTGTGGGTCCGTCGCCAGCAGCGTGGACGTCCCGTCGACGTGGCCCTGGACCACGTGCCCGCCAAGCCGCCCGTTCACCCGGACCGGGCGCTCGAGGTTGACCGGATCGTCCGGTCCGAGACGCCCGAGCGCCGTGCGGCGCATGGTTTCCGGCACGGCGTCGGCCGCCCACCAGTCGTCGCCGTGGTCGACGACGGTGAGGCAGCAGCCGTTGACCGCGATCGACGCCCCCAAAGCGACGTCGTCGAGGACGTCGGCCGCCTCGATCACGATGCGGATGCCGGATCGACCCCGTGGTGTCAGGGCCCGTATCCGGCCCAGTTCTTCGATGATGCCCGTGAACACTGCTGTCCTCTCCGACCGATACCTTCGGGAGTGGACGCGGAGTGTTCAGCGCTCCGGGGGTGCGCGAACGAGGCCGACCGTCGAGTGACGGCAGGCGACGACGAAGCCGGCACACGCAGGCTGCGCGCGCCGAACCGGGGCGTCTGATTCCTCTCCCATCCGGACTGTGACCGTCGGCCCTGGATTCTCACCAGGTCAGCAGGGCGGGTCCGAAGACCTGCCGAGCTCGCGGGCTCGTCGACTCCGGATCGGTGATCCGTGTCGCATTGCCGCCGGTTGGGACTTCCACCCAACTCCCGAGGAACGTCTTCAGTTGTGGGTCGCGGCAACGTGCCACGACCGGAACCCCGTCTGGGGGTCAGCACCTAATGTATGCCATTAGAACGGATCCCGGGGAGTTGAACCGGCGCCGATGGTCGACACGGCCCAGGGCTCGTTAGGATCGGCGCGGCCGGCGAGGAATCGTCAACGCCACAAAGGGGTTTCCTGGCAATGCTTGCTCTTCTCGCAGCGATTCCGAGTCCTGGCGACGGCGCGATCGAGATCGGTCCGCTGACGTTCCGGGCCTACGGCTTCATGATCGCCCTCGGCGTGCTGGCCGCGGTGTGGCTGGTGGGTCGACGCTTCGGCCAGCGGGGCATGAGCCCGGACCACGCCACGGGCCTGGCGATGTGGGCGGTGCCGGCCGGGCTGGTCGGGGCCCGGCTCTATCACGTGATCACCGACTGGCGGTCCTTCGAGGGTCGCTGGGGAGAAGCGTTCAAGATCTGGGAGGGTGGCCTCGGGATCCTCGGCGGGGTGATCGCCGGTGCGGTTGCCGGGTACGCCTACATGAAGCGGCACGGCATCGAGCCCGGCCTCGGCTTCGACGTCGCCGCTCCTGCCCTGCCGCTGGCGCAGGCGATCGGTCGATGGGGCAACTGGTTCAACCAGGAGCTGTTCGGCAGGCCGACCGACCTCCCGTGGGCGCTCGAGATCGATGTCGACCATCGACCCGCCGAGTACATCGACGAGGAGACGTTCCATCCCACGTTCCTCTACGAGTCGCTGTGGAACATCCTGCTGGTCGTCGCGTTGCTGCGCCTCGATGCGGCCAAACGCCTCCGCCCCTGGGGACTGTTCTTCACCTATCTGGCGGGCTACAGCGTCGGGCGGCTCTGGATCGAAGCGATCCGGATCGACACCGCCTCCGAGATCGCCGGCCTGCGCGTCAACCTGTGGGTCTTCGGGCTGCTCCTGATCGCCAGCGCGACGATGGTCGCGCGCCACGTCCGCCGCGACACCACCGACGTCGACGTCTTCGACGACCTCGCCGATGCCGAAGCAGGCGACGACGTGGAGGAGCTCGCCGACGCCGTGGCCGGGGTCCGCGACGAGGTCGAGGGCGAGCAGGCCGAGGGCGAGTGACCGGTCGCGTCGGCGCGACCGTCCACGACTCTCGACGTGGGCGCGGCGGTCAGACGGCGGGGTAGCGTCTCGCCCAATGGACGTCGACGTCACCTCCGACACGAGCCCGTACGAGAACCGGGTCCTGCGATCGTTCGCCTTCATCGACCTCAGCGGCTTCACCCGATACACCGATGCCGAGGGCGATCAGGCGGCCGTCGGCATCCTCACCGACTTCCGGCTGCGGGTCCGCGAGATCGCCGCTCGACGCGGCGTGCGCATCGCGAAGTGGCTGGGAGACGGCGCCATGCTCGTGGGGGTCGAGGCGGAGCCGCTGACCGAGGCCATCGTCGACATGCAGGGGGCGTTCGAGGACCAGCCGCTCGCCCTCCGAGCCGGTCTCTCCTCGGGGCCGGTGATCCTCTTCGAGGGCGACGACTACATCGGCCGGGCCGTCAACCTGGCGGCCCGGCTCTGCTCGTTGGCGGATCCGGGTCAGGTCATCGCGCCGACCACCATGATCTCCACGCTCATGGTCAACACGGTGGCGACGCCGATCGGCTCACACGAGGTGCAGGGGTTCGCCGAGCCGGTCGAACTCGTCCAGCTCGACAGCCGCGAGGCGCTGTAGTCCGAACGATGGCTACCGACCAGACGGATCGCGGCGTCGCGACCGACTTCGAGCGTGCCGTCGCCGAGGTCCTCGACCGCCTGGGGGAGGGCGACGTGGTCACCTATGGCGAGGTCGCCGCGGAGGCCGGTTACCCGGGCGCGGCGCGTGCCGTCGGTGGGTTCCTTCGCAAGAGCTCGGGCTTCTGCTGGTGGCGGGTCGTGGCCGCAAACGGACGTCTGGTGCCCGGCCTGGAGTCCGAGCACGGACGTCGACTGCGCGCTGAGGGTGTCGAGGTGGTGGACGGGCGGGTACGGATGCGTTGAGACCATCGTTTCCACGATGGGTAAGCATTCCCGGATCACCCACTATCCTGTCCAACGGAGCGTCGCCAGGTGCCCCCCACCCCACACCGGCGACCGAACCGTTCGAGCGCCCCTATCCCCGCAGCTGGTGTCGTGACTTCTTCCCCCTCAACCTGGTCCCAACTCGGTGTCGACGACGATCTCGTCGAGAATCTGGTGAGTCGGGGCATCACCTCCCCGTTCCCCGTCCAGGAACTGACCATCCCCGACGCGCTGGCCGGTGCCGACGTCTGTGGCAAGGCCAAGACCGGATCCGGCAAGACGTTCGCCTTCGGCATCCCGATGGTGCAGCGTCTGCCCGCTGATCCCGAGAAGCATCGGCCGCTTGCCCTGGCGCTGGTGCCCACCCGTGAACTCTGCGTCCAGGTCTGTGACGAGCTGACGCCGTTGGCAGAGGCGCGCGGGCTCCGCATGCTGTCGATCTACGGCGGCGCCAACATGGACAAGCAGATCGAGGCCCTGAAGGCCGGCGTGGACATGGTCGTGGCCACCCCTGGTCGGATGATCGACCTGCTCGAGCGCGGTGAGGCCAATGTCGCCGACCTCCAGATGGTCGTCATCGACGAGGCGGACCGCATGGCCGACATGGGATTCCTGCCTCAGGTCGAGTGGATCCTCCGCAAGGTCGAGCGGACGCATCAGACGCTGCTGTTCTCCGCCACGCTCGACGGTGTGGTCAACAGCCTGATCCAGCGCTACCAGAGCGATCCGGTGATGCACGAGGTCGAGTCCGAGGAGATCACCGTCGAGAACATGGTGCATCGCTTCCTGCATGTGCATCAGATGGACAAGGTCAAGGTCGCGGCAGCCATCGCCCGATCGGCGACCAAGGTGCTGATGTTCTCCAACACCAAGGCGGGGTGCGATCGCCTCGTGCGCAAGCTCGGTGACGAGGGCGTCCGCGCCCAGGCGATCCACGGCGATCTGCGCCAGAACATGCGCGAGCGGGCCCTGGAGCGGTTCGCCGACGGACGGTTGCCCGTGCTCGTGGCGACCGACGTCGCGGCTCGCGGGATCCACGTCGACGACGTCGAGGTGGTCGTCCACTTCGACCCGCCGCCCGAGCACAAGACCTACCTGCACCGGTCGGGCCGGACGGCTCGCGCGGGAACCGACGGTCTGGTCGTGACCCTCGCGCTGTGGAACGAGGAGCTGGAGGTCAAGCGCATCCAGAAGCGCATCGGCCTCGACATCCCCATGGTGGAGATGTTCTCCAACGACACGCGGCTTGAGGATCTCGGCGCCTGGGACCCCACCGCCGCCTGATCCCCTCGGCCCGCCCCGAGGTGGGTGCCACTACCCTCGGCGCGTGACCTCGAAGGCGGCCGCGGTACGACGTCGGGACCTCGCAGTCGCTGCTGCGTGGGTTCCGTTCGCGGTGGTCGCCATCGTCATCCCGGACACCTGGGTGCGGTGGTTCGCGCTGGGTGTACTCCTGTTGTCGCTGGCCCACCAGCCGCTGACCCTCGGCCTGGTCTACGGCGATCCGGTCCAGCGCCGCGCGCGGGCCCGGTTCTTCCTGTGGGCCCCGGTCGTGCTGGCCGCCGTCATCCTCGTCGGCCAGGCGATCAGCTTCATGCTCGTCGCCGTGATCGGGGGCCTGTGGAACACCGAGCACACGCTGATGCAGCGGTACGGGCTGGTGCGCATCCACCGCCGACGCCGCGGTGACGAGACGCCGGGACGGCTCGATCTCCTCCTGCTCGCGTCGTGGCTCGTGCTCGTGCTCGCATGGGCGGTCCGAGACCCGAGGACACCGGATCGCATCGAGACGCTCGGGCTGGGGACCGCCAACGAGCGGGGCCTCGAGGTGCTGGTCGACATCCGGCCCGCGGCCACGGTCTTGTTCGCCCTGGCCGTCGTCGGCGCGACGGTGTGCACCTGGCGGTGGCTCGCCAACGAGGCGGCCAACCGGTTCGGCGCCGGCGCGGGCGTGTACGGGTACGTCGGTGCGACCGCTGCGCTGTTCGCCGTGGCGGTCGTCCACCCGATCGCCGGGCTGCTCGCGTGGGTCGGCGCCCACGCGGTGGAGTACTTCGTCGTCGTGCACGAGAGCCTCGGCCGACGCGAACCCGGTGCTGCGGGGTCACTCGTCGATCGGGCCTCGACGAGTGGGGCTCGCGCGTTGGCCTTCATGGTCGCGGTCTCCGCCGTCGGCAGTGCCGTCGTGCTCCTGGCGCAGTATCACGCCGGGCTCACCGTGTACGGGGTGATCTTCTTCGGGATCGGAGGGCTGCACATCCTCTACGACGGCGTGATCTGGAAACTGCGACGTCCCGAGGTCGCGCGGTCGCTCGACATCGACGTGGCCGTGTCGGAGGTGGCGCGCTGAGCGGGGTCGGACCACGGCTCGCCTGGGTCGACGATGCGGTGGCAGACGGGCATCCGCCGGCCGCGATCGTGGGGTCCGCGGCAGCGGCGGCCGGCGAGCGGGTCGGGCGCCCGATGGCCGGCGTCGATCTGCCGACGGTCGACGGGCGGGAGATCCCG
>JBCCFK010000196.1:0-8615 GCA_039029775.1 Actinomycetota bacterium
CGCGGTAGGGGTGTCGGCGAGCATGGTGTCGAGCGCGACTATCAGGTCCTCGACGCCGCTACCGTCGAGCGCGTCGACCCCGCCGATCGGGGCGCCCTCGAGGAACGTCCCCTCGACGGGTTCCTCCACGTCGAGGTCGGCGAGCTCGCGCAGGTCGTCGTCCACCAGCCCGACCTTGGTGAGAGCGACGAGGCCGTGGCCGACCCCGAGCATCTCCAGGATGCGGAGGTGCTCCTCGGACTGGGGCTTCCAGCCCTCGGTGGCGGCGACGACGAAGATCGCCGCGTCGACAGCGCCCACCCCCGCGAGCATGTTGCGGATGAAGCGCTCGTGTCCCGGTACGTCGACGAACGAGACCGAGCGGCCCGATGGAAGCTCGGCCGCGGCGAAGCCGAGGTCGATCGTCAGACCTCGTTCCTTCTCCTCGGCGAGGCGGTCGGGATCGGTGCCGGTCAGGGCTTTCACCAGCGTCGACTTCCCGTGATCGACGTGTCCGGCGGTCGACACGACGTGGTTGGTCACGCGAGCACCTTCACCGCGCCAGCCACGATCTCGTCGTCGGCGGGGTCGATCGTGCGCATGTCGAGCAGGGTTCGGCCCTCGGCCACTCGGGCGATGATCGGGGGAGCCGTCCCGATGCCGGCACGCAACGCCTCACCGTGGTCGCCGTCGATGACGAGGCCGGCGGACGGGATCGTCACGCCGGGCAGGGTGCCACCGCCCGGTACGGCGTCGAGGTCGGCGGGCTCGCCCACCCCCATCGCTTCGGCTCGCGCCCGCAGCGGTTTCTTGCCCAATGCGGCCATCCGCCAGAACGGGATGTGGTCTCCTTCGCGTCGCAGGTACGCCATCGCCAGGTCCTGCAGCGCCGACAGCACGAGGCCGCCCGGGCGCAGCGCCCGAGCGAGGGGATGGCGAGCGCATGCGGCGACCAGGTCGGCTCGGCCGGCGATGATCCCCGCCTGGGGCCCTCCGAGCAGCTTGTCGCCGGAGAAGGTCACGAGGTCGGCGCCCGCAGCCAGGGTCTGTTTCGCCGCGGGTTCGCCGGCGAGCCAGGCCGGCGGGCCGTTGTCCAGCCACGGACACGCCGCGTCGATCAGCCCGGAGCCGATGTCGGCCACGATCGGCACCCCGAGTCCGGTCAGGTCCGCGACGCGGGTCTCCTCGGTGAACCCGGTGATCTTGTAGTTGGACTGGTGCACCTTGAGGATCAGTGCGAGGTCGTTCTCCGCAGTCTGGGTGGCGAGCTCGTAGTCCTCACGCCTGGTCCGGTTCGTGGTGCCGACCTCGACGAGGCTGGCCCCCGACTGCGCCATGACATCGGGCACGCGGAAGCTGCCGCCGATCTCGACCAGCTCGCCCCGGGACACGGCGGCCCCGCGGCCGGCGGCGAGCGCCGCCATCGACAGCATCACGGCGGACGCGCAGTTGTTGACGACCATCGTCGACTCGGTCTCACAGAGGCGGGCGAAGAGCTTGCCGACGTGCGCCTGCCGCGAGCCTCGCTCACCGGTGGCCAGGTCGAGCTCGAGGTTCGTGTAGCGCACCGGAACCTCGGTGGCCCACGGAGCGCGGCCCATGTTGGTGTGGAGCAGCACCCCGGTGGCGTTGATCACCGGTTGCAGCAACGTTCGCGTCAGGCGCTGTGCGTGGGCTCTGGCGTTCTCGTGGTCACCGTCCGCGATGGCCTGCCGGGCGACGTCGACCAGAAGCGGGTGGGGAAGGCCCGTGTCGGCCAGCGACCGGGCGAGGGCGTCGACGGAAGGCGGCCGGTCTGACATCGGGCTCAGGGTAGTTGGTCCCATTCCCCTGAGCCCCAGCCACTCAGCCCCGGTCGCGGCCCGAAATCAGGCATCTGCCCGATGTGGTCGCCTACCTGAGGCCGTCAGCATGGGTTCCACCAGGTGATGGAGATGAGGTGATGGAGATGAAGACCGAAACCCCCCAGATCGAGACGCTCTACCGCCAGGTCCGTGGTGACCACGAGCGGCGAGTGGTCGAGGCCGAACGACGGTTGCATCACACGGGTGGACGACCCCTCCGCCCAGGGTTTCGCCGGGTGCTCGGCACCGCGGCGTCATGGATCGCCACCGTCGTTCGGCCCCGCACCCGACGCCCCGTCGAGGCCGACTGGTCCCGGCCGTGCGGCTGCGATCCCGCGATGACGGCGGGGCCCCGAGTCGAGGGACTCCGATAGCCTCGATCCATGGCGGCCCCGATTCCTCAGGCCCTCATCGGCCGCGATGAGCATCTGGCTCGGCTGCGCGACATCGTCGACCGCGCCGACGGCGAGGTGGTGATCGTCTCCGGCGAGCCCGGTGTCGGGAAGACGCGGCTCGTGACCGAGGCGATCGGTGACCACCGCGACGGCGTGCTGGTCGGCGCGAGCTCGCCGGCCTCGCTCGGGCGACCCTTCGACCTCCTGCTGTCCGCGGTGGAGCCCATGGTCCGGACCTGGACCGCGCTGCCCGCCGACCTCTCCGCACTCGGCGGCTCGCTGGCCTCGTTGCTCCGGACCGTGGCGCCCGGCCTCGACATGCCGGGCCCGCTCGACGGCGGGCCCGTGGCAAGCGATCAGATCGGCGCGGGTATCGCGCTCCTGCGGCACCTCGACCCGCAGCTCATCGTGCTCGAGGATCTCCACTGGGCCGACGTGGAGTCGCTGCAGGTGCTCGAGCGGGTGGTGTCGTCGCCGGCCCACCCGACGCTCGTGGTGACGTATCGGCCCGAGGACCTGACGGTCGGCCACCCTGCGGTGGAGCTGCTCGGTGTGGTCGAGGGGCGGAGCGCCCCGGTCCACCTGCACCTCGAACCGTTCGGGCTCGACGAGGTCAGCGAGTACGTCCGCCAGTCCATCGGCGACGTGTGGTCCGACCGGGTGCTCGCGCAGCTGCATGCCCGGTCCGGTGGCAGTCCGTTCTTCCTCGAACAGCTCATCTGCCACGCAGCCGCCAGCCCCGCCGACATGCACGAACGCGCGTTGCCCTGGACGCTGGCCGAGACCGTGCGGTTGGCCACCGACGACCTCGCCGCCGACGAGCGGGAGCTCCTGGCCATGGCTGCCGTGCTCGGATCCCGGTTCGAGTTCGATCTCCTGCAGACCGCGCTCGCGCTCGACGAGTCCGAGCTGATCGATCGCCTCCGACGCGTCGTGGGCCGCCGCCTCCTCGTCGAGCACGACACCGACGAGTTCACCTTCCGTCACGAGCTCGTCCGCGACTCGATCCTCGAGTCGTTGCTCGGCCGTGAGCGACGCCGCCTGCACGACGCGGCCTACGACGCGCTCGAGGCGCAGCACCCGGACGACTACGCCGAGCTGGCCCGCCACGCCGAGGGCGCCAACTGTGTCGAGAACCTCTTGGCCCTCGCCCCCAAGGGCGTCGAGCACTACCTGAACACCGGGTCGAGCTATCAGGCGCTCCGCCTCGCCGAGCAGGCGTTGGCGGAAGCCCCTGACCACTGCAGGCTGCGCGAGCTCGCAGCACGCGCCGGCTGGCTGGCCGGCAAGCTCGACGAGGGCATGCGCCACGCGGAGCGTTGGTTGGCGATCGAGTACCAGCACGGCGAGGGGCGGAGCAGCGACGCCCTGATCCTCATCGGGCGCCTGGCGTTCGAGCAGGGTGACCGGGAGCGCCAGCGCGCCGTCGTGGATCAGCTCGCCGAACGGCTCGCCGAGCTGGGGCCGGACGAGGAACGGGCCCGTGTCCTCGCCGGCCTGGCGCAGTACCACATGCTCAACGGGGACGACGCCGAGGCGGTCGAGCTGGCCGAGCAGGCGATCGAGCTGGCGACCGAGCTGGGTCTCGACAGCATCCGGCGCTCCGCCACCGTGGAGCTCGGTACGGCGGTGGCCTGCCTCACCGACCGGGTCGAGGAGGGCCGCGAGATCCTCGCTCGCGTCGGCAAGGAGAGCGAGGCGGCAGACGACTACGTGATCGCCGCCCGCGCGTTCCACAACCTGACGTCGTTCCTCGAGCCCGAGGACGCCGAGGCCGCCATCGGCGCGATGCGTGACGCGGCCCAACGGGGCGGCTTCGAGTCGATGGCGGTGCACTTCTATGCGTTCAAGCGCGCCGAGCTCGCCATGCTGCGCGGCGACCTCAAGGGTGCGTTGGCGTGGACGGTCCGCGCCCGCCAGCTGGGGCGCAACACCCGCGCCAGTTCCGAGCTGGCCGTCGCCGAAGCGCTGCTGCTCGTCGAGGCCGATCAGGCCGACCAGGCCGGCGTCGCCATCGAGGCCGTCGGAGATGCTGGCTTCGGCAGCCGCTTCGAGGGCCTGCCCTGGGTGCGGATGGCCGAGATCGTGATCCTGGCCAGGGCGGGCGACGGCGACGAGGTCCGCGCCAGGCTCGCCGGACTGGCCGACGACGATCAGCTGGCTCCGCTCGTCGCCTGGGGACTCAGGGACCTGCTGGCCGGAGGCCTGTCGACCGACGAGGTCCTGGACCTGCTCGCCGCCGCGCCGGACTCGGAGTGGAGGACCCTCGCCGAGCTGCTCACGCGATCGGAGGCGGACGAGCCGGGGGCGCTCGCCGAGATCGACCTCATCCTCGACGGCTCCGACGGCCTGTTCCTCATGGGCAAGCACAAGGTCAAGCCGTTCCCCGTCGCGATCGACGCCGAGCTGCGGATCGCCAGGGCCAAGCTGTTGTTGGGGACCGGTGACCGAGAGGCCGGTCGCCAGAGCGCCGAGGAGGCCGCCGACCGGCTGTGCGACTGGCCGGGTCCACGACGCGACGCTGCCCTCGCGCTCGTGCGGGCGACCACCGTCACGACGAGCGGCGCCGGTGACGAGCTGACCGGTCGCGAGCTCGACGTGGCCCGTCTGGTCGCTCGAGGACTCAGCAACGGTGCGATCGCCGACGAGCTCTACATCAGTCGCAAGACGGTCTCGACCCACGTGTCCCACATCCTGGCGAAGCTCGGCATGGCGTCACGCACCGAGGTCGCGGCGTGGGCGATCCGCGAGGGCATCGCCACGGACTGACATCGAACCCCGAGGTCGAATCCACTGTGCGGTCCGTGGGGGCACCGCTACCGTCTCGGCCCGTGGGATCGATCGAGGTCAGCCACCTCGGCTTCTCGTTGCCCGGAGGGCAGGTGCTCCTCGACGACGTGTCGTTCCGCGTCGGCGAGGGGGAACACGTCGCGCTCGTCGGCGCCAACGGAGCCGGGAAGTCGACGATCATGCGTCTGGTGGCCGGCACCGAGAAGGCCACGGCCGGGACCATCACGGTGCAGGGATCGCTGGGCGTGATGACGCAGCTCGTCGGCTCGCTCGACGACACGACGTCGGTGCGAGACCTCTATGTCTCGCTCGCGCCGCCGACTATCCGGCAGGCGGCGGCGAGGCTGGACCGGGCGGAACTGGCGATGGCCGACGGCACCGGTGACGGCATGGCCTACGCAAAGGCGTTGGAGACGTGGGAAGCGGCCGGGGGCTACGAGGCGGAGGTCCGTTGGGAGGAGTGTGCGCACCGCGTGGTCGGTCTCGATTGGCCGACGGTCAACGCGCGTCCGATGTCCACGTTCTCGGGGGGCGAACAGAAGCGGCTCGCGCTCGAGTTGCTGCTCCGGTCCGACCACGAGGTGCTGCTCCTGGACGAGCCGGACAACTTCCTCGACGTCCCGGGCAAGGAGTGGCTCGCCGAACGCCTCCGAGCCACACCCAAGTCCGTCCTGTATGTCAGCCACGACCGGGAGCTGCTGGCGGACACCTCCGACAAGGTCGTGACCATCGAGGCCCACGGCGCCTGGACGCACGGCGAGTCCTTCGCCACCTGGCGCGAGGCACGGGAGCACCGGATCTCGCTCATCAGCGACGAGCAGCGTCGATGGGCCGACGAGCGGAAGCGGCTCGTCGCGCACATGAAGGAACAGAAGCGGCGGGCCGCGATGAGCGACGCCAACGCCAGCCGCGCGCGGGCCGCGGAGACGCGGCTGCGGCACTTCGAAGAGGCCGGCCCTCCGCCCGAGGCGGCGCGCGAGCAACGCATCGACATGCGACTCGAGGGGGGTCGGACGGGGAAGCGGGTCGTGATCTGCGAGCAACTGGAACTCACGGACCTCACCTTCCCGTTCGACCTCGAGGTCTGGTTCGGCGAACGCGTCGCGGTGCTCGGCCGCAACGGCACCGGCAAGTCTCACTTCCTGCGCCTCCTCGGCGGCGCCGAGGTGGACCACGAGGGCGAGGCGCGTCTCGGCGCCCGAGTCGTGCCGGGGCTGTTCAACCAGACGCACGACCACCCGGAGCTCCGCGGCAGGACCCCCGCCGAGATCCTCGGCACCCGCGACTTGCAGCGCGGGCGAGCGATCGCCCGGCTTCGCCGATACGAGCTGGACGGGACCGTCGACCAGGTGTGGGAGACCCTCTCGGGTGGTCAGCAGGCGCGGTTCCAGATCCTCCTCCTCGAGCTCGACGGCGCGAACCTGCTGCTCCTGGACGAACCGACGGACAACCTCGACGTCGCCAGCGCGGAAGCATTGGAAGCCGGCCTGGCGACGTTCGAGGGGACCGTGCTCTGCGTCACCCACGATCGCTGGTTCCTTCGGGGCTTCGACCGGTTCCTCGCCTTCGCCGACGATGCCGAGGTACGCGAGGTCCGCGATCCGGCCACGGCCTGGGCCTGACCACGGTCCACGAACGGCTCGATCGGTCTCACAGCGCCCCGACCCGCCCACGCAGCCGGGCGAGGCGTGGGCCGCGGAACCCGCCCGGGGCCGGGAACCGCCCTCGGGCCCGTATCCTGGAAGGGCGATGTTTCCCCTTCTGGTTCTCCTCTTCATCGTCGTCCCGATCGTCGAGCTGTACGTCATCGTGCAGGTCGCCGGCGGCATCGGCGTCCTGGAGACCATCGGGCTGCTGATCGTCGTGAGCGTCGTCGGTGCCTGGCTGGTCCGTCGCGAGGGGTTGGGCGTCCTCCGGAAGGTCCAGACGCAGCTCGCTGCGGGCGAGATGCCCACCAAGCAGATCGTCGACGGCGGCCTCATCATGTTCGCCGGCGCGCTGATGCTCACCCCCGGTTTCGTCACCGATGCCGTCGGAGTCCTGCTGCTCATCCCCCCGACCCGGATCGCGGTGCGAACCATCCTCATGCGCCGCTTCCGCGGCCGCATCCAGACCGTCGGCCCGAGCGCCGCGGGCTTCGGCGGACCCTTCGGAGCCGGATTCGGCACCGGCCCCGTCTACGACGTCCGCGGGACCGAACAGGTCGACCTCGAACGCGACGACGCCCCCAACGACCCCCCACCCGCGCTGCCCTGACCGCAGGTCGGCGCTCGACAAGGAACCCCGAGATGGAAGCCACCGAAGAAGAGACAGGACCCGAGCCGATCGTGCCGGGTGTGGCCCGAGCTCTGAGCCCCCTGGTTCGGCGAATTCTGGCCCTCAACCCCGGCCCGCGCACCGGGCTCGGAACCAACACGTACCTGGTGGGCATCGACGAGATCGTGGTCATCGATCCCGGTCCCGAGGACGCCAGCCATCTCGATTCGGTCGCCGGCTGTGGCGGCGATCGCATCCGCTGGGTCACCTGGACCCAGGAGGGCCCCGACTACACCGCAGGGCTCGACGCCATGATCGCCCGCACCGGTGCCGAGGTCCTCGATCCCGCTGACGGTGACACGATTCTGGGGACCGAGTTCCGCATCAACGTCCACGCCATGCCCGGGCCGGCGAAGAAGCACCGCAGCTTCCTCCTCGAAGAGGAGCGCATGCTGCTGTGCGGCGGGCTGGTCGCGGAGGATCGCCTCGCCCCGCTCGACCCGGGTTCGTCGAACGTCGCGGCCCTCATCGAGTCGCTCGAGGCCGCGTCCAAGATGCGGCTGCGGCGCATGGCGCCGGTCCACGGCTACATCGTCGAGGAAGCGAAGAAGGCCGTCCCGGCCGAGATCGAGCGTCGCGCCGCCGTCGATGCCGCCATCCTGGCCGCGCTGAAGGACGGGCACGCGACCCCGGCCGAGATCGCCGCGGCGATCCTCGGTGAGGTCGACGAGAGCGCCGACGCCGCCGTTCTCGCCGGCACCGTCGAGGTCCACCTCGACACGCTCGCCGCCGACAAGCAGGCCAAGCGAGCCAAGGGCAGCTGGGCCGCCGCCTGATCCTCCGGTCGCCCGACCTCCGTCGGGCCCGGACCGGAACTAGCCGATCTCGACCGACGTGGTCGTCGGTTGTCCCGCGATCGACGCCTGTGCGGCCTCGAGGATCCTCGCGGAGCACCCCGCCATCTCCAGGGGTGGAACCGCGTCCTCGACGATCGTGTCGACGATCGCCTGCAGCGCTTCGGCTGCGGGGCCGGTTCCGAGCACGGTGGGCTCGCCGCTGTCGCCACCTGCGGCGACCTCGGCGTCGATGGGGATGCTGCCGAGCAGCGGCACGCCGAGTTCGTTGGCGAGATCCTCGCCGCCCCCGGTGCCGAACAGCTCGTAGACCTTCCCGTCCTCGTTGACGAAGGCGGTCATGTTCTCGATGACGCCAGCGATCCTGAGGTAGTAGGACCGGGCCATGTTGCCGACCCTGACCGCGACCGATTGGGCGGTCTTGGCCGGTGTCGTGACCACGATCATGTCGGCGCGCGGCAGCATCTTGGCCAGGCCCTTCTGGACGTCGCCGGTTC
>JBCCFK010000197.1:0-8602 GCA_039029775.1 Actinomycetota bacterium
CGTTGACGGTGTCCTTGATCTTGGCGCCCGTCGCGTAGGGCGTGATCGTGGCGAGCTTCTGGATGTCGGAATCGGTCAGGTTGTGGTCGACCTTGTCCAGATAGCCCTCGTAGGTGCGCTTGCGACCCTCGAGGGTCGGGTAGCCCACCTTGTAGATGCGGTCGATTCGCCCCGGGCGGAGCATCGCCGGGTCGAGCGCCTCGGGGAGGTTCGACGCCATCATCACCATGATGCGATAGCGCGGCGGCGGCTTCGGCCGCATGCCGAGCATCTTGCGAACGATCCGGTTGAAGAACCCACGAGGCTTCTTGAGCCCCGACAGCTCGGCGAGCAGCGCCTGCAGCGTGCCCATGCCGCCGCCGCCCATGCCCATCATCACGCCCTCGCGGCGCGGCTTGGCCCAATCCTCGTCGCCGATCGCGAGTTCCCGGAGGGCGTCCTGGGCACCTTGGGACAGGTAGGGGTACGCGGCACCTGGCTCGGTGGTGTCGCTGAGGAACTGGGCGAGGCGCTCCGAGCCCATCATCCCGCCGCCGCCACCGACCGCAGCACCGCGATTGCCGAGGGCATCCGCCTCGTCGAAGAACACGACGACGCCGCCGTAGCGCAGCGCCAGCTTCCGGAGCTTTCGGAACAGGCCCTTCACCTTGAGGATCCCGACGCCCATGAACATGTTGATGAACGCGCCCGGTTCGACGAACACGAATGGTTTGCCGGTCTCACCGGCTGCGGCCTCGGCGAGCAACGTCTTGCCGGTGCCTGGTGGGCCGTACAGGAGGACGCCGCCGGGCGTGTACCCGCCGCGCTCCTCGATGGCCTCCGGGTTCTCGAGGAAGATCAGGTTCTCCTTGACCTTCTCCTTCACGGGGTCCTGACCCCAGACGTCGTCGAAACGGGTGTCGATGTCGTCGGGGAAGTACGTCTCGACACCGCCGCGGCTCAGGAACCAGAAGAGCAGCACGAACTGGCTGATCAGCAGGAGCGGGTAGATCAGGAGGCGAGCAGCGAACGGCAGCCAGCTGTTGATCCGGCCCGGGAGCCCGGCGAGGGCGGCGATGGGGTTCTGATCGGTGAACTGCCCGACGATGACACCCGCCACGATCACCCAGAACAGGATGCGGAGCACCCGCCCGACACGGAACCGAGTCCACGGGTCGATGCGGGCCGTCCGACCCTCGAACCGACCGAAGACCGTACGGCGCCAGAAGTGGTAGTAGGCCGACCAGCGCTCGGCGACCAGGAAGTGCGCCTGTCGCAGGATCTCGAACAGGAACAGCACCCAGATCCACGCCTGGGCCGACACGGTGTCCCAGAAGCCGTCGGCCACCGACTTGATCGGGTTGTTCGCCAGCTTCTGCCACCAGAACACCGCGAAGAGCAGTGACAACAGCACCAGGTACTTGACCCGGTCCCAGGTGTCGAGAGCGCGTCGTGTGGTCCGGTCGGCGTCGCGTGGTCGCGACGGGCGTGCCGCCAGGTCGACCATCGAGATCGGCGGGAGCGCAGAGGACTGGTCCTCGCTCTTGCGACGTCGCAGCTTCGGAGCCATCAGCCAACCTCCACGGTGAACGTCTCCATGATCTCGTCGATCACTTCGGCGTTCGCACTGAAGCAGTCCCGGTCACAGCCGAGACGGAGTTCGTAGACCGTCGTGAAGCGGTCGTCGGTCAGGATCTGTCGATCGATTGTCGTGGCCACACCCTGCACCACCGTCTGGTAGATCACGCGCATGCCGTTCAGGTCGCCCTGCGCGATGTCGGCCTGGGCCAGGACCGTGACGTCCTCGCCGGGGTCTTCGGGGTCGAAGCCGAAGATCGACTCGAGATTGATGTCGGTGCGCAACCTTCGGTCGACGGGCTGCACCTCGACGGCACCCAGGACCCGATCGAAGCCGACGGAACCGTCGGGAGACGGCTCGGCGTCGAACAGGGCCCGCCATGGCAGGGTGTCGTCACCGGGGAGGATCGACAGCTGGCCGTCGTCGCCCGTGAGCGTGAAGTCGACGATGCCCTCCGAGACCAGTTCCCACTCGTCGGGGATCTTGGCGAAGACCGTGCTGTCGTCGTTCTCGATGTACTGGAATCCGGATCGCCCGCACGAGGCTGCGACCAGCACGAGGCCGGCCACGAGCACCGTGAGCACGAGGGTTCGATGCGTGTCCCCCATCTCGCAATTATCCAACGTTCCGGGACCCTAGGCGAGGTGGAGCGGCGGATTTCTCACGCCCGTGACCGCGGTCCGCTCCTCACGAGGGCAGGAGGCTCACCGCGGCGAGGACCGCCACCCGGGAGAACCCGACCGCCTGGGACAGCGCATGGGAAGCGGCGTTGTCCACGTTGCACCGATACATGGGGATGCGCCCCGCCTCCTCGATCGCCTCGGTCACCGCGGCCACGACCGCGTGGCCGAGCCGCCGGCCGCGGTGGTCGGGGTGGGTCATCACACCGATGTCGGCGAAGGCGGCGTCGGAATCCCACGGGCACTCGCTCGCGTAGGCCACCAACACGCCGCCCTCGACGATGCCGACGATGCGGTCGTCGAGTCCGTCGAGGTCGATCTCCGCCTCGTCGGCGCCCTCCTCGTCCACCGCGACGAGATCGGCGATGAGCCGACGATCGGCGATTCGATCGATGACCTGCACGTCCGCGGCCGGGCCGCCCGGCCTCATCTCGGTGAGGTCGCGCATGATGTGCACCAGACCCCGGCCGTGCATGGTCTCGGCGACGGGTCGGAGCAGCTCCTCGAACCGATCCAGGTCGATGGTCGTCGCCGGCCCGTCGACCAGCAGGTGCCGCACCCGGTCTGCGACCGCCGGATCACATCGCACGAGCGTGTGCGCGCCCACGCAGTACGCCGAGGCGGCCGATGAACCGGCCCGGCCCTCCTCGCCCACCACCGTGGTGCCGGGTCCGTCGAAGAGGCGGGCATCGGCGTCGGCGACCGCCCCGAGGACATCGCGAAAGCGGCGGGTTCGTGGGTCGAGACCGGGCATGGGCGTATTCTGGCCGACCGGGTCCCGCGGTGGCGGCCAAATACGACTCCGCGCCGCCGCCGACGACCTGGGCCGAACGACTCACAGTCGCCGCCCCGCAGCCGATGTGAACGCTATGGGTGAGGCCACTCCTGTGGCGGATCCCGACCCCAATTGGGAACACCAGAACGAGACCGATTCCGAGGTTGCGCAGGACGGTCCGGCCATATGGGAACGGATTCGTCGTCGTGTGGACGCGCAACTCGGCATTGTCGAGGGGCTCGCCCACCGGCTCCTCGAGAGGGACCTGACTCCGGAAGAGGTCGAGACGGCCTCGTCCGCTGCCGGCGACCTCGCGCGCGAGTTCGGGTTGCTCGAACTCCCGGCGATCGCCCGACTCGCCAGGCATCTCGGCTCGGTCATCGAGGCTGACGACAGCGACAGCACGACGGCGGTCCACATCGCCGCGGCCTCCGAGGACATCCGGACGCTCCTCGAGAGCGCCATCGCCCAGCAGGAGGCCGACGCCAACATGCGCGGGGTCGTCCAGGTCGCCGGCCACGCCACGTCCTCGTTCGACACCTTGTGCTGGGTTCTCGCCTCGCGCGGCTTCCGCGTCCGATCCGGCGGGTTCGACGGCGACGTCGGCGCCAACCCGGGGAACGTGGTGGGGGCCGTGGTCCACGCCGAGGCGGGAGCCGAGACGCCGCAGTCGACGGTCCGCGCGATCGGCGAGTCCTGGCACGTCCCGGTGATCGTCCTCACCGACTCCACCGACCCCACCGAACTCAGAGGCCTCGCCCGACATGCCAGCGTCATGCTGCGCGGCGAACCGGCACCGGGCGCCGTCGCGACCGAGCTGATCGGGTTGATCGCAGCGCGCACCGTGCGCCCCACCGCGGTCATGTGCGGCGTCGACCGAGGTGTCGTGGACGGCTTCACCGCCCACGGGTTCTCGGTCCGCACCGTCGGAAGTCCCCACGAACTCCTCGGCCTCAGGGTCGAACCCGACACCGTCGTCGTCTTCGGTCGCGCCGTCCGCGGCCGCGTGGCCCTCGACCTCACCAGAGTGCTCCGGTCCACCCCGGCGGCCCGCCGCGTGCCGATCCTCTGGCACCACCACTCGTCGGACAACCTGTCGACCGTCGGCGTCGCCCGCGAGGGGGCGATGACGGCCGGCGTCGTCGACGACGCGGTGATCGCAACGCTCCATGCCCAACTGCGGGCGGCGGCCTTCGACGACCCGGGCGACGACCTCGAGGGCGGACGGCTGCTCGGATGGTCCGCCGCGCGGATCCTCGTCGACCGGTCGCTGGTCGCGGCACAACGCAGCAACAGCAGCGTCGCCCTCGCCTCGCTGGAGGTCGGCAGCGAGATCCCCGACGAGGGACTCGCCCGACTGGCCGAGCTGTTCGCCCGCGAGTTCCGTCGGGACGACATCGTCTGCATGCGGTCGGATCGGAACCTCGTCGTGGCGCTCCAAGGAGCGTCGCGAACGGTGGCGACCAACCGCATGTCCACCATGTTCGAACGGTTCTCCCTCGACGAGCGCAAGAGCCGCGTGGGGGTGGCCGTGTTCCCGAACGACGGACGAAGCGCCGCGGAACTCGCCGTCGCCGCCGACACGGCGCAGGCCCTGGCAGCGGCCCACGGCGGGCCTGCGGTCGTCTCGACCACCTGGCGTCCGGAGGACAGCCGGGCGGTCGACGTGCTGATCATCGCCCCCGAGGTCACCCTCACGAGCGTCTTGTCGAGCGCGTTCGAGGACCGAGGCCTGAAGACCGACGAGTGCCACGACGGCCGTGATGCGTTCACGAGGCTGACAGCCGAAGACGGCCGACGAACCCCGCGCCTGCTGGTCCTCGACCTCGACACGCCGGGTCAGGACGGCCTGTCCCTCCTGCGCCGCCTGGGCAGCGCCGGCGTGCTCCGCCAGACGTCGGTGCTGCTCATGGCCGCCCGCACCACCGAGGCCGACGTCCGCCTGGCGTTGGAGCTCGGGGCGACCGACCTCATCCGGAAGCCGTTCTCGATGACACTGCTCCTCCACCGGGCGACGCGCATGTTGGAGGGCCAGTGACCGCCGGCCTGCAGACGGAGCTCTTCATCGCGGTGGCGGCCGCCGCCGGGATGGCGGTGGTGTTCGTCCTGCTCGGGTTGTCGCTGGACCTCGCCCGCTGGCGGGCGAAACGCCGAACCGACCGCATCCTCGGACTGCTGGCGCAGGTTCTGCTCGGCGACGAGGCGAGCGCGGGCCGCGCCGCGGAGCGCCTCGGCCGCCATCGACCCTCGACGGTCATCCCGCTCGTCCAGCGTCTCGCCGCCGACCTCACCGGTGACGCGGTGGAACGCCTTCGCTCCCTGGCGTCGAGCTCGGCGCTCGACCGCCACATCCGTGCCCGGGTCACCAGCCGGCGCTGGCGACGGCGAGCCCAGGGCGCCGGGCTGGCCAATCTGTTGCCCGACGGCGATCCGGCCCGCACCATCCTGCTCGACGACCCTCACCCCCTCGTCCGCGCGCGCGGTGCCGAGTCGCTGGCTGCCGCCGACGCCGGCGCGTGCGCGGACCGACTCGTCGACCTCCTCGACGACGACGTGGACGCAGGCAAGTTCGCCGCGCAGGGTGCGCTCATCCACGCCGGGTCGCTCGCCGTCGACGCGCTCGCCCGCTACCTCGAGACCGGGAGCGACGACGGCATCAGATGGGCGCTCGAGGTGGCGGCCAACACCCCCGATCCCGACCTGATCCCGGGCATCCGACGTCACCTCGACGGGCCGGATCCCGACCGCCGAGCGATCGCGACCCGAGCGGTCGCGATCTGGACGGACGGGACCCAGGAGCTCCGCGACCGGCTCGACGACCACGACCCCAACGTCCGGGCCGCGGCGGCCGACGCCGTGGCGCTGGCGGGAGCCGAGGAGCTCGCAGCTCACGTCGGGCGACTGCTGGGCGACCGGTCGTGGGTCGTGCGCGAACGCGCGGGCCGTTCGCTGGCCGCCATGGGCCCGGCCGGCGTGATGACGCTCCGGGTACACCTCGATGACGACGACGCCTACGCCCGCGACATGGCGCGACAGGTGCTCGACACCCTGGGCGTCGCACACCGCGACGTCGGAGCACGGACATGAGCGCCGTCCTCGACGCCGTCGCCACCGTCTCGATGTGGGTGGTTCTGGTCGCGGTCGTGATCTCGATCGTCAGCCAGGTCGGGCTGTTCGCCTCAGCCGTGGTCGAGCTCCGACGCATTCGGCTGCGCGACCGGCACCAGCTGTGGCGCCGGATGCTCTCCTCGCCCCTGGCACCGAAGATCACCATCCTCGTGCCGGCCTACAACGAGGAACTCTCGATCGGAGAGGCGACCACGCAGCTGCTGTCTCTGACCTATCCGAACCTCGAGGTCGTCGTCGTCAACGACGGCTCCCGAGACGACACGATGGGCCAACTCCAGCGCACGTTCTCACTCTCGCCGGTGCTGCCGGTGTTCCGGAAGGTGGTCGACACCAAGCCGGTCCGCCAGCTCTACCGCTCCCCCGAAGACGAACGCCTCGTCGTCGTGGACAAGGACAACGGCGGCAAGGCCGACGCCCTGAACGCTGCGCTGAACGTCGCCTCGGGCGATCTGGTCTGCGCGATCGACGCCGACACGATCGTCGCCCCCGACGCCCTCCAGCAGATGGTGGCGCCGTTCCTGTCGTCGCGACGAACGGTTGCCGTCGGCGGGACGATCCGGCTGGTCAACAACGCGACGTGGCGGATGAACCGGGTCGACGTGCTCCATGCGCCCCGCAAGCCGATCGTCGGCGCGCAGGCGGTGGAGTACGCCCGCTCGTTCCTGGTCGGGCGCCTCGCGTGGAACCCGATCGGCGGCAACATCATCATCTCCGGCGCGTTCGGTGTGTTCCGCCGAGGCGCGCTCATCGACGTCGGCGGCTACGAACACGCGTCGATCGGCGAGGACATGGAGCTGATCGTCCGGCTCCGCCGGGCCGCCTACGAACGCGGCGAGCCGGCGATCGTGGAGTTCACGCCCGACCCGGTGGCGTTCACCGAGGCCCCGGAGTCGATCCGGACCCTCGCCCGCCAGCGCAACCGCTGGTTCCGCGGGCTTCTCGACGTCCTGGTCCGCCACCGGCGGATGATGCTCAACCCGCAGTACGGCACGGCCGGGATGCTGTCGCTGCCGTACTTCCTCGTCGTCGAGGCCCTGGCGCCGGTCATGGAGATCGTCGGCCTGCTCACGCTGGCCGTCCTGGTCGGGGGCGGCTGGCTTCCTCCCGACGACCTGATCCCCCTCGCCGTCGCCTACCTCGCATCGATCGCGGCGTCGTACCTCGTGCTGATCCTCGACGACCTGGTCTTCTCCACCTACCAGAGCACCCGCGACCGGCTGCTGCTCTCGCTGCACGTGCTCTTCGAACAGCTCGTGTTCCGCCCCATGACCACCGTCTGGCGCCTCTGGGGCCTCCAACTGTTCCTGCGCGGCCGCACCGAGTGGGGTGCCCAACAGCGTCGCGGTTTCACCACTCCGGCCCACTCGGCCACCTGACCCCCGATCACATGGAGCGACCCATGCCCATCAACCCCACGATCCGTCTCGTAGCCCTCCTGGCAGCCGCCGCACTCACATTCGTCGCGTGCGGCGGCGACGAGACCAGCTTCGACAGCCTGGATCCGTCGACGCAGAACCTGGTCCTGTTCGAGTCGGGCTGGCAATGCGAGGTCAGCCGATTCGCCGTCGACGACCCGGCTGAACTCGACCGCCTCCGTGCGGACCGCGCCGACGCTCACGACATCACCGACGGCGCATATCAGGCCTTTCTCGACCGATTGGCGACCGACGACGACCTCGCCCGGATCGTCTCGGACGTGACCAGCGACTGCCTCGACTCCGGCGAGCCGATCCAGCTCTAGCGACCTAGGTCGACCGGGCAGTCAGCGAGCGGATTCGCTGAGTCGGCTTGCTCAAATCGCTCAAGCCCCACTCCGTCGTCCGATGGGGGGATGCGGCACTGCCGCGGTGGCCCAGGGACAGGGCCCGGTCAGAGACGGTCCGAAGGATTGGACACCGGAAAATGCGAACCCGTTCGTTCGTGGCGACACTGGTCGCCGCCCTGCTCACCTCGATGCTGGTGACCGCACCCGCCGCGGTGGCCCAAGACGACGAGAACGTCGTCATCGCGGCCGGCAACCGTGGCTCGGAGTACAACATCTCCTCCGGCTCCCAGCTGTCGGCGGTCCGGTCGATGCTCCTGGACAGTGCGCAGTTCGGCCCGGGCGGGACGGTCGACGTCCCGACCGTCACGATCCCCGAGGACGTCGCATCGATCGACGCCTCCTACCTCGACGGCGTTCACGTCCTGTTCGACGGTTGGGACCGCTCGAGGAACTGGAGCAACGCCGAGCTGTCGGCTGTGGAGACATGGGTCCGCGGCGGTGGCGTCCTGGTGTCGACCAACGACGACCCGAGCTGGGACGGTCTCGGCGAGCACTTCGGTGCGCCGACCATCGCCCGCACGTCGGGCAACTACGACGCCGCGAACAGCTCGCACCCGGTGGTCAACGGCCCCTTCGGCAGCTGGTCCAGCATCCAGACCGCAGGATGGATCTCGCACCTCGGATCTCCCGCCGGC
>JBCCFK010000198.1:0-8598 GCA_039029775.1 Actinomycetota bacterium
TCACCAACCTCGCGATCCTCGAGTACCTGCAGGGTGATGCCGCTCGGGCGCTGGAACACATGCACGACGCGGGCGAGGTCTTCAGCGCGATCGATCATCGACGCGGCGAAGCGATGGTACGCGCCAACAGCGCCAACATCCGCCACGCCATCCTGGGCGACGACGTGCTCGCCGAGCGGGAGGCCTCGCTGGCCCGGCGCTACTTCGCGGAGATCGGCGACCGTCGCCACGAGGCACAGTGCCTCGACGTGCTCGCCGGTGTCCGTCGGCGTAAGCGGGCGTACGCCGTGTCACGGCGGCTGGCCGAGACCGCACTGGAGATCCTGCGCGAGACCGGCGATCACTTCCTCGAGGTCCAGGCCCTGCGCTCCCTGGCCTGGACCGAGCGCGAGGCCGGCCACCACGACGAGGCACGGGTGGCGATCTCCGACGCCGTCTCGGTGGCGACGACCTACGAACTCGACACCGAGCTTCCCACGCTCCTGGCGCTGGAGGGTTGGGTGCTGGTCGCCTGTGGCAAGCACGACGAGGCGCTGGCGTCGGCCGAACAGTCGAGCGCCATGTCCGACTCGCTGTCGGAGTTCCGCGAGATCGGTGCCTGGTGGCGACACAAGACCTTCGAGGCCCTCGGAATGCCCGCCGAGGCGGAGCAGGAGTTGCGAGTCGCCCACGAGTCCCTCGCCCAGACCCTGGTGCCCTTCGACGAGGAGGACCGCAGCCGGGCCCTGACGCGTGTGGCCGAGCATCGGGCGATCACCGAGGCCTACGCCAACCGGTTCCCCCGCACCGAACAGGTCGAATTGCCGGTCGATCGCAAGGGCAGCGACGAGATGGTGTCGGTCGAGTGGACCGTCCACCACCCCGACGACCTGTGCATCCCCGACAAGAAGGACCGTCGCAAGCGGCGGCTGCTCCGCATCATGAACGAGGCGGAGCTCGCCGGGGCCAAGCCGCGACTCGAGGACCTCGCCGGAGCCCTCGACGCCAGCCTCTCGACGCTCAAGCGCGATCTCTCGGCACTCCGCAACGAGGGTCACCTCGCCTGACGGTTTGAAGCGCCCGCGGGCGCGCCGGCGTCCGCGATGGCTGTCACGGAGGAGGCGTACGATCGGTCCGCGATGACCTCGACCCGCCCGGCCTCACCCGACTCGACCTTCACGGTGGTCGTGACGAGGCACGGCCGCCCGGCTCTGGTCGCCCTGCACCGCATCGTGGCCGAGGCCAAGGCACACGATCCGCTCGCACCGGTCACCGTCGTGGTCCCGGGCAACATGGTCGGCCTCGCCGCTCGCCGGGCACTGGCGTCGGGCGACTTCGGGCCCGTCGTGGGCGATCGGCCCGGTCTGGTCGGGGTCACCTTCCTGACCGCGTACCGGCTGGCCGAACTCCTCGGCGCGGACGCCATGGCGGCCGCCGGTCGTCGGCCCGTCTCCACCCCGGTCATCGCCGCCGCCGTGCGCCGGAGTCTGCGTCGGCCCCCCGGCTGGTTCGCCGCCGTCGCCGAGCATCCGACCACGGAGCGACGGCTCGTCGAGGCCCATCGGGAGCTGTCCGATCTCGACGAGGCCGAACTCGCCGCACTCGAGGGTCAGAGTCGACGCGCCGCAGCGGTCGTGGACATCCACCGGTCGGTCACCGCGATCCTGGCGGACGACTTCCATCACGAGCAGGATCTCGCTCGGGTCGCGGCCGGCCTGATCGGCGCGAAGCCCGACATCGCCCGGGACCTCGGGCACGTGGTCGTCTTCGCCCCCGAGGAGCTCGGCGCCAGCAGGGCCGGCCTGCTCGCGGAGCTCGCCGCCGCAGTGCCCTCCACCCTGGTGCTGCCGCTGACCGGCCACGAGGACGCCGACGCCGGCCCTCGGCGAGCGGCCGCGCTCCTCGGTGTCGATCCGGGGCCTGCACCTCCGCCCGAACCCATGCCCGAGATCGGGGTCATCAGCGTGTCCGACGCCGACGACGAGGTCCGCCACGTCGTTCGAGGTGTGCTCGCCGCGGCGGACGAAGGCGTCCCCTTCGACCGAATGGCCGTGTTGTACGCGAGTCGCAATCCCTACCTCCGCCTCTTGGACGACCACCTGACCAGCGCGGGTCTCCCCTACAACGGCGCGGCCGTCACCACGCTGGCGGAGAGCGCGGTCGGGCGGACACTGCGGCGCCTGCTCGCGCTCCCCGACCGTGACTTCCGACGCGAGGAGGTCCTCGGGTTGGTGAGCGCGACGCCCATTCAGTGGCGAGGTCGGCCCGTCCCGGTCAGAGCGTGGGACAAGCTCTCCCGCGACGGCGGCGTCGTCCGGGGTCTCGGAGACTGGCGCCGTCGACTCGCCATCCACGCCGACGACCTCCGGAGCGAGGTCAGCCGACTCGGCCCCGACCCCGACGCCGAGTGGCGCGTGCGCCGCTTCGAGCGGGACATCGCGTTCGCGGAGCAGCTGACCGACTTCGTCGAGGAGCTCGGCACGGCCCTCGAACGCCTTGCCGCCACCCCGACCTGGCGCGGCCGCGCCCGAGCGTGTCGACGCCTGGTCGAGCGCCTGCTCGGCGAACGCGATGACTGGCCCGAAGCCGAGCAGGACGCCGCGGCCCGCCTCGATCTGGTCCTCGACCGGCTTGGCGGTCTCGATCGCGTCGAGGCCAACGCCTCGCTCGCGGTCTTCCGCCGGACCCTCGAGCTCGAGCTCGACGGCGGCCTGGGACGGATCGGGAGTTTCGGCAACGGCGTCCTCGTCGGACCAGCGGTCATGGCGGGCGGACTGCAACTGGACCGGGTCTGGATCCTCGGCATGAGCGAGGGGAGCTTCCCCAGCCGAACACGCGACGACTCGATGCTGCCCGATCGGGAGCGATCCGCGGTCCCGGCCCTTCGGCTCCGGCGTGAGCGCGTCGGGGACGAGCACCGCCATCTCCTCGGGGCGCTGGCGGCGGTGACGTCGACCGGGCGAGCGGTGCTGGTGACGCCTCGCGGTGATCTGCGGCAGTCCAACGAGCGTGCGGCGAGCCGATGGCTGGTCGACGTCGTCAAGCAGCGCACCGGCAGCGCCTCGGTGGTGGCCGCCGACGTCGACGACCTGGACGAACCTTGGATGCGGCACGTGGCCTCGTTCGCATCGGGGCTCCGATCGGCCCCGTTCCCGGCGACCCACCAGGAGATCGAGCTGCAGACCCTGGTCGACGCGGACGATCGGGGCGAGGACCTCGGCGGGCATCCACTGCTCGCCGCCCGGCCGGCGCTCGCCGCAGGGGCCGAGGCACAGCGAGAGCGAGGCGGGACGTCCTTCTCCCGCTTCGACGGGAACATCGGTCGCGTGGCCATCGCGGCGCCGGGCGTGGACGGGCGCCCGATCTCGGCGACGGCGCTTGAGACCTGGGCGCGGTGTCCCTACCAGTTCTTCCTCCGCCAGATCCTCGGCATCGCGCCGCTGGAGACGCCTGAGCAGCGAGTCCGCATCGACGCGATCACCAAGGGGTCACTCATCCACGACATCCTCGATGCATTCGTCGCCGAGCGCGTCGGCTCGGAGATCCCACCGCTGGTCGAGGATCGCGCACGGCTCCACGAGATCGCGGCGCAGAAGTTCGTCGAGACCCACGCCAGAGGCCTCACCGGTGAGGCGCTCTACTGGCGACGCGAGCAACTGCTCATCGGCCGGATGCTCGACACCTGGCTCGAGGTGGAGCGCGAGCGTGGGACCGCAGGCGGGCTCGAACCACTGCACACCGAGCTCCGGTTCGGGATGGGCGGTGCCCAGCCGGTGCCGATCGCCACGCCGAGCGGCGCGGTGATCAACCTGCGAGGCGCGATCGACCGGATCGATCGCGACGGCGAGGGTCGGTTGCAGGTGCTCGACTACAAGACCGGTTCCCGCTCGAAGGTCTCCGAGGACGATCCCCACGTGAAGGGAACGCGGCTGCAGCTGTTGCTCTATGCCCACGCGGCCGCGCACGAGCTCGGCGGCGAGCCGGAGTCGGTCTTCAGCGGGTACTGGTTCCTGCGCGCCCGAGCCGATCAGCAGATCGCCGGCTACATCACCACCCCGTCGATCGCCCGGACGGTGCTCGATGCCGTCGACGTGATCATCGACGGCATCGGACGCGGACGGTTCCCTCAGCATCCCGATCCCACCACCCGGACCCAGTGGGTCCCGTGTGAGTACTGCGACCCCGACGGGCTCGGGGTGGCCGAGGCGGAGCGACGCTTCCTGCGCAAGGCCCACGATCCGGAGCTGGAGCCCTACGTGGCCCTCGCTCGGCCGACGCTTCTCGCGGCACCGACGTTGGACATCGGTGACCAGACATGAGCGACCAGCAGCCACTCCCCTTCGACTCCGACGACGCGTCACCGCCCGAGCACGACCCGCCGCCTCCGGATCACGCCGACCGGTCACGTATCGAGCAGGACCTCGCCACGACTCTGTTCGTGGAAGCGGGGGCGGGCTCCGGGAAGACCACAGCCCTGGTCCAGCGGATCGTGGCGCTCGTCGACAGTGGGATCGAGCTCGAGAACGTGGCGGCAATCACCTTCACCGAGAAGGCCGCCGCCGAACTCCGCCAGCGTGTCAGGGAGGTCCTCGAGGCCCGGCTCCGGGCGGGAGGCGCTGGTGGCGGACGTTTCGCTCGCGCGCTCGACCAGCTCGACGGCGCGGCCATCTCCACGCTGCACGCATTCGCCCAGCGCCTGCTGTTCGAGCATCCGCTCGAGGCCGGCCTGCCCCCCGGCGTCGAAGTCCTCGACGAGATCGCCAGCCAGGTCGACTTCGAGGACCGGTGGGACGCGTTCGTGCCCGAACTGTTGGCGACCGACGATCTCGCGGCCCCCCTGCTCGTCGCCGACGTGCTCGGTGTGACGTTGACCGGCCTGCGCTCGGTCGCTCATCAGTTCGAGGACAACTGGGACCTCCTCGCCGCGCGGCTCGGCTCCGGGCCGGGCGAGCTCGGGGTGGACGTCGATGCGCTCGTGGGTGCCATGCGCCGGTTCGCTCGAGCCCAGGCCGAGTCGAGCAAGCCCGAGGACAAGCTCGTCGGCCGAATGGTGGCGATCGAGGCCTACGCGGATGCGCTGCACGTCGCCGGGTCCGGAGACGACCCCGTCGACGTCCTGACCGACCTCGCCGAGCTGCTCACCGCCAAGGACCCGCGGTTCATGACCGAGAAGGGTACGCAGGCCGCCGTCGGGGCCAAGACGAACTGGCCCGACGGTCGCCTCGACGAACTCCGTGAGGAGCTGTTCTCGCTCGGGACCGAGCGCAATCGAATCAGGGACGACCTTCGCAACCAGGTGATCACCACGCTCGGGGCCCGCATCGGCCGCTTCGTGCTCGATGGTGTCGCGGAACGACGGACCGAGGGTCGGCTGCGGTTCCACGACCTGCTCGTCCTGGCCCGGGAGCTGCTCCGGAACCCCGAGTCGGGCACCGAGGTGCGTCAGGCCCTGCGGGACCGGTACCGGCGGCTCCTGATCGACGAGTTCCAGGACACCGATCCGATCCAGGTCGAGATCGCATGCCTGCTGGCTGCGGCGCCCGAGCCGGGCGACACCGAGCGGACCTGGCAGGATCTGGCGATCGACCCCGGACGGCTCTTCTTCGTGGGTGATCCGAAACAGTCGATCTATCGCTTCCGTCGCGCCGACATCGCCACGTACCTCGACGCACAGACCCGTTTCGGGGCCAGTGGCGCGAGCCTGACCCTGGCCACCAACTTCCGGTCATCGCAGGCCGTCCTCGACTGGGTGAACGGAACCTTCGGGCAGCTGATCCAGCACAAGCCGGGAAGCCAGCCCGCGTATCAACCGCTGCTCGGGCGCCGAGGCGACCCCGGAGTCGGACCCGGTGTGGCACTGCTCGGTGAGATCCCGTTCGCCGGTGAGCTGAAGGCCGACGAGCTGCGCAGCATCGAGGCCGCCCTCGTCGCCGAGACCGTCTCCCGATCCGTCGCGGAAGGTTGGACGGTCGGGCCCGACGCTCGACCGGCCCGACTCGGCGACATCACGATCCTGTTGCCGGCGCGGACGTCGCTCGGCGCGCTCGAGCAGGCGCTGGAGGCCGCCGGCATCCCCTACCGCGCCGAGACCGCGAGCCTCGTCTACGCCACACCCGAGGTCCGGGACCTGTTGATCATCGCCCGGGCCATCGACGACCCCACCGACGAGCTCGCCGTGGTCAGCGCCCTGCGGACCACCGGGCTCGCGTGCGGCGATGACGACCTCTACCGACATCGCGTCGAGCACGGCCTCGGCTGGAATCACCAACTGGTTGACGACGATGCGCCGGACACGATCGTCGTGCAGGGTCTGCGGTGGATGGGAGCGTTGCACCGCCGCCGCGCCTGGCACTCGCCTGCGCAGGTCCTCGAGCGCATCGTTGCGGACCGCCATCTCATGCAGCTCGGCGTCCTCGCGCATCGCCACCGTGAGGTGTGGCGGCGCCTGCGGTTCGTCGTGGATCAGGCCAGGGCGTGGACCGACGCCACTGGCGGAGATCTCCGCCAGTACCTCACCTGGGTTCGCCTCCAGGCTTCGGATTCCGCGCGGGTCGCCGAGACCGTCCTCCCCGAGACCGACACCGATGCGGTGCGCATCATGACGGTCCACGCGTCCAAGGGCCTCGAGTTCCCGATCACGATCGTCTCCGGTCTCACCACCCGTCTGCAGTCGCCCCAGCGCGGGGTCCGCGTCGTGTGGCCCGCCGATGGTGGGATCGGCTATCGGCTCGACAAGCACAACGTCACACCGGAGTACGAGCGTTTCCTGCCGATCGACGAGCAGCTCGACGTGGACGAGCGGTTGCGGCTCCTGTACGTCGCCTGCACTCGGGCGCGCGACCACCTCGTCGTGTCCACCGTCCGCACCGCCCGGTCGACCGGCACGTTCGCATCGGTGCTCGCGGGACCGGACCCCGACGACGATGGATCACTGGCCGAGGCGGCGCTCGCTCCGGTGTCGACCATCGCCGTCGGCGCCCCGCCCGCCGAGCAGACATCACCGATGCCCGTCGAGGAGTGGGAGCGTCGACGCGAGGAAGCGATCGCTTCGTCGACCCGCTCGCGAACGGTGGCAGCCACGACGGTCGCCAGGATGGCGGCCGTCGATCCCGACGACCCGGGCCATCGCAAGGAGGGCCGGAACCTCGATCTCCCGCCGTGGCAGAAGGGCCGCTACGGGACCGCCGTCGGACGAGCGGTGCACGCCGTGCTCCAGACCGTCGATCTGAGCGACCCGTCGACGATCGATGCGGCATCAGCCGCCCAGGCAGCAGCGGAGGGGGTCGTCGGAGCCGAGGAGGCGATCGCGGCCCGATGCCGGTCGGCGATCGGCTCGCCGGTCGTCCAGGAGGCCGCGGCCGGCCGCCACTGGCGGGAGATCTTCGTGGCGGCTCCCGTCGGCGAGCGGCTGCTCGAGGGCTATGTCGACCTGCTCCACCATCGCAGCGACGGGCTCGTGGTCATCGACTACAAGACCGATGCGTGGCAGGACGAGGCCGATCTCGACACCAAGGTCGAGCGGTACCGCCTGCAGACGGCCGCCTATGCGACAGCGCTGGAGGCGTCCACGGCGTTGCCCGTGGTGGACGCGGTGTTGCTGTTCCTCGCCGACGACGAGGCCGTCGCCAGACACGTGCCGGACCTCGCCGAGGCGATGGAGCAGGTGCGAACCCTCGTGCCGACCGTCCTCGCCGGGGGCGAGGCGAGCGCCGCCGACATCTGAGCGTTGCTCAGGTCAGGCCGCGAGCCTCGAGCCAGCCGGCGGCCCCCGCCAGGCCGGCGTCGTCACCGAGCGCGGCTTCGACCACCGCGATGGTCTCATGGAGGTCGGCGGGGCCGACCTCGGCGATGGCGCGCCGCACCGGCTGCAGGACCAGGTCGCCGTTCCTCCCCATGCCGCCGCCGACCACCACCGCTGTCGGCGCCGCGATCCAACACATGTTCGCGATGCCGATCGCGGCCGCGCCGATGGCGGCCTCCCAGACCGCCGCAGCATCGCCGTCGCCCGCGCGCACACGGTCGATCAGGTCGGCGCCCGAGGGAAGGCCGCGCGCCGATGCCGCCCGGCCGAGCGCGGTGCCCGACCCCAGGCTCTCGACGGTCTGCGGCCCGGGGCCCATCGTGCCGTCGGCGTCGATGACCGTGTGGCCGAGCTCGGCGGCCGACCGGCGACCGGCGACGAGCCTGCGCCCGAGCACGAGACCCGCGCCGACGCCGGTGCTGATGGTCACGTAGAGCACGTCGTCGTGGTCGCGGCCTGCGCCGAACCAGGCCTCACCGACCGCGGCCATGTCGGCGTCGTTGGCGAGGTGGACCGGCCGACCCAGCTGCTGCTCGAGCGCGGCCGACCGGAACTGCGGCACCCAGCCCGCCGGGAGGTTCACGCCGGTCTCGAGCGCGCCCTCGCCGTAGTCGATCCGCCCGGGGAGGCCGACGACGACGGGCGCCGTGTCCGGCGGCGAGAGCCGGTCGAGCAGCGTCACGATGCCGCTCGGGCCGGTGGCAGCGTCGACCGTGGCCATGTCTAGGTTGGTTACAAGGCAGGGAATGTTTCAGCCTCAAACAGGAGGACGTGAAGGTGATACAACCAGAGGAAGGACCGGAACATGGACTCCCTGA
>JBCCFK010000199.1:0-8590 GCA_039029775.1 Actinomycetota bacterium
CCCGTTTTCATCCGAGGTGTCATCCAGATGGACCAGGCAGTCAATGTAGCGCCCGTCTTCATGACGATAGAAGGCCCAGTCCTGATGCATCGGAAACGGATCTTCAGCGGACGAGCGGCTTGTACTTGATGCGCGTCGGCTGATCCGACAGGCCGAGCTCCTTCTTGCGGTAGGCCTCGTACTCGCTGAAGTTGCCCTCGAACCAGCGGACCTGACTGTCGCCCTCGAAGGCGAGGATGTGGGTGGCCACTCGGTCGAGGAACCAGCGGTCGTGGCTGATGATCACCGCGCAGCCGGCGTAGTCCTCGAGGCCGCCTTCGAGCGCCCGGAGGGTGTCGACGTCGAGGTCGTTCGTGGGCTCGTCGAGCAGGAGCACGTTCGCGCCCGAGCGGAGGACCTTGGCCAGGTGGACCCGGTTGCGCTCACCACCGGAGAGCACGCCGACCTCCTTCTGCTGGTCCGAGCCGCGGAAGTTGAACGAGGCGACGTAGGCGCGGCCGTGCATTTCGCGGCCACCGACGACGAGGTTGTCGACACCGCCGGTGATCTCCTCGTACACGGTGTTGTCGGCGCCGAGGGAGTCGCGCGACTGGTCGACGTAGCCGAGGTCCACCGTGGGGCCGATGCGCAGCTCGCCGGAGTCCGGTTCCTCCACACCGGTGATCATCCGGAACAGCGTGGTCTTGCCGGCGCCGTTGGCGCCGATCACACCCACGATGCCTGCGGGCGGGAGGATGAAGGAGAGGTCCTCGATCAGCAGCTTGTCGCCGAACCCCTTGGAGAGGTGATCGGCGTCGATGACCACGTCACCCAAGCGCTGGTCGACCGGGATCGAGATCTGCAGATCCTTGTCGCGGCCGTCGGCGTCCTTGGCCTCGGCCAACAGCTTCTCGTAGGCCTGGAGGCGGGCCTTGCCCTTGGCCTGGCGCGCCTTGGGGGCCATCCGGACCCATTCGAGCTCGCGGTCGAGGGTGCGCTGGCGGGCCGAGTCGCGGTTCTCCTCCTGGGCCAGGCGTGCCTTCTTCTGCTCGAGCCAGCCCGAGTAGTTGCCCTCGTAGGGGATGCCCTTGCCGCGGTCGAGTTCGAGGATCCAGCCCGCCACGTTGTCGAGGAAGTAGCGGTCGTGGGTGATGGCCACGACGGTGCCGGCATAGTCCTGGAGGAAACGCTCGAGCCACGCCACCGACTCGGCGTCCAGGTGGTTGGTGGGCTCGTCGAGCAGCAGCAGGTCCGGGCGTGACAACAGCAGGCGGCACAGGGCGACCCGGCGTCGCTCGCCGCCCGAGAGCTTGCTGACGTCGGCGTCGCCAGGTGGCAGGCGGAGCGCGTCCATGGCGATCTCGACCGTGCGCTGGAGGTCCCACGCGCCGGCGGCCTCGATCTTGCGCTCGATCTCGGCCTGCTCCTCGCCGAGCTTCTCGTAGTCGGCGTCGGGGTCCGACCACGCGGCGAGGACCTCGTCGTAGCGGGTCAGCAGGTCGGCGATCTCGCCCACGCCGTCCATCACGTTGCCGTGGACGTCCTTGGTCTCGTCGAGCTCGGGCTCCTGGGCCAGGTACCCGACGGTGAACCCGGGGGTGAGCCGTGCTTCGCCGCTGTAGTCGTCATCGAGCCCGGCCATGATCTTCAGCAGCGACGACTTGCCCGCGCCGTTGGCGCCCAGTACGCCGATCTTCGCGCCGGGGTAGAACGCGAGCGTGATGTCCTTCAGGACTTCGCGGTCAGGCGGGTAGAACCGCGAGACCTTGCGCATGGTGAAGATGTACTCGGCTGCCATGAGGTGGGAGGGTAGTGGCGTGGGGATGACATTCGAGGACTGCGTGCGGCTGACCGCGGACCTGCCCGAGATCGAGGTCTCGACCAGCTACGGCACGCCCTCGCTGAAGGTGAAGGGCAAGAGCTTCTGCCGGATGTGGAGCGAGCGCGAGCACGACCGCGACGACATCCATGACACCGAGGTCCTCGTGGTGTTCTGCGAGGCCGAGGAGAAGGAGACGGTGCTCGATGCCAGCGCCGGGGTCTTCTTCGAGACGCCGCACTACGAGGGCCACGGTGCCCACTTGGTACGCCTGGCCGACGTCGCCGAGGACGACCTCGCCGACGCCCTCGAACACTCCTACCGCCTCAAGGCCCCCAAGTCCGTCCTCAACCACCTCGACCCCTGACGCGCACGCGCAGCGAGCGAGGAGGGGGAGCAGGAGCGGGCTTCGCCCGTCCTGCGGAACGGCGCGTGCGCTTTGCAGAGGGCGCAGAGGGGAACCGTGCCGGTTCCTGCCTCTGGCGGCGAACGACGGAGGAGGGGAGCAGGAGCGGGCTTCGCCGTCCTGCGGAACGGCGCGTGCGCAGCCGCAGAGCAGCCCGAGGAGCGGAGCGACGAAGCTGCGATTGTCGGGGAAAACAGTGGCGGGGAGGAAGGCGCCCGATCCTTCCTCCCCGCAACGCTGCTCGAGGGAACCTCGAGTGCGTCTCGTCTGGATCCCCTGGCCGAGGTGTCGTCGGAAGGAGGGGTAGAACCCCGGCGACGGCCTCGGAACGCATTGCCACACGAGCTGTGTTGTTGAAGCCCAATGTAGGTACCGGGTCGGGCACGGGAAATGGGCGAAACCACGCAGCGGGGACTGGGCCGTTCAGACCACGGCGTGCGACCACGCGCAGGTCGGACAGTGCCACGATGGAGGCATGCGGCGGCTGGCGGTACTCGTGGTCCTCGCGGTCGTCGTGGCCGCGTGTGGTGGCGACGACGACGATGCCGTGGTCGCCAGCGCGGGCATCGACGAGGTCGAGGTCGGCGTCGACGAGCCCGCACCCTCGCGCCTGCCTCTCGCGCCGGTGCCGCTGTCGCCGAGCGTGCGACAGATCGACGACGTCGCGACCGACGCCGGCCCGATCGATCCTGGCGACTGTGCCACGCCGGTCGCCGTGACGGATCTGATCCCGCCTTCCGAGCTCGACGACGACACCCTCTGGGTCCTGCTCGACGAGATGCTCGAGGCGCAGCCCGAGGCCGTGCGGGTGGACGCGGCGTTTCCCGACATCCGCGTCCGGCAAGTGGTGGCCGAGCGGGGTGCGGTGCTCGCCGTCGAGTGGCCCGGCACCGCGCCGTGCGCCGACGTCCTGGCGGCGGTCGACGACCCGGGCCGGATCGTCTGGGTCGGGCCGCTGTCCTATGGCTCGGTCTGGGGTCGTGATGACCTTCCCCTGTGGCGCTGGATGCTCGAGCGCGTGCTGGAGGCCGCCGCCGACGGTCCGACCGGTGTGTGGCAGTCGATCGGGACGGGTGCGGACGACATCACCTCGCTCGCGCTGCGGGCCGGCGAACAACAGCTCGCGGAGGCGATCGTGGCCCGATTCGGTCCGCTCGTCACGGTCACGGTCGGCGGGGCGCCGTTCCCGCCCGACGGGACCACCTTCGACTTCTGTGCGCCTGTCGCGTCGCCCTCGTCGCCGCCGGGGGTCGACGCGTTCGAGATCCGTGTCGTCGACCGTGGCTGGGGGCTCGAGGTGATGGCCAGGGTCACGAACGCCACGTCGTCGACCGTTCACATCGGGATCGACAGGATCGCCGTGCTGACCGAGCGCGACGGTGCGCGTGCCGTCACGGGATTCAACGGAGCCATGACCGCCGAGCAGCGCGGGACGAGGCCGGTCGCCCCCGGGGACTCTGTCGAGATCTCGGCGACGCTCGGTGTCGATCCGTGCGCGTTCGACGGCACGTCGTACTCCCTGCCGCCCGGCTCCTACGACGTGGTCCTGGCGGTCAGACTCCACGACGCCGAGTCGTGGGAGGACGAGCCGAGCGACGAGGTGTTGGTCGTGCGCGGCGCGTACGAGGTGGACTGAGGCGCTCAGGCGGCGCGGACGAGTTCCTTCAGCAGGTCCAGACCGATGCTGCCAACGCTCAGGACGTCGGTGTGGAACGCCTTGAGGTCGAAGTCCTCGCGCTCGGAGAGTTCGTCACGGAGGTCGAGGATCACCTGCTGACCGATCTTGTAGGAGATGGCCTGGCCCGGCCAGCCGAGGTAGCGCGTGGCCTCGGACTCGGACATCTCCTGGTTCTGGAACGAGACGTCGCGGAGCATCTCGACCGCCAGCTCCCATGTCCAGGTCTCGCCCGGGTGGAACATCGCGTCGGCGGGAATCGGGAGCTCGCAGTGCAGGCCGATGTCGATCACGATGCGGGCGGCGCGCAACATCTCGGCCGACAGCATGCCGAGCTCGTACTCGGGCCGATCGTGGAAGCCGAGTTCACCCATCAGGCGCTCCGCGTACAGGGCCCAGCCCTCGCCCGAGCCCGGCTGCCACACCGCGATGCGGTGATACCGCGACAGCTGGTCGCCCAGCGCGGTCTGGACGCCGACCTGGAGGTGATGACCCGGAAACCCCTCGTGGTAGGCGGTGGTCATCTCGTCCCACAGCGGGAAGAACGTGCGTGAGCCGAGCGGATACCAGACGGCCCCGTTCCGGCTGAAGTCCTCCGACGGTCCGGTGTAGAAGGGGGCGAGGGAGCCACCTGCCGGCGCGGGCTTGACGTCGACGTCGCGGATCTCGTCGGGCACGTCGAAGTGCACGCCCGCGAGCTGTTCCATCGCCTCGTTCTGCACCTGCTGCATGCGATCGATGAACGCGTCGGCGTCGTCGATGCCGCGCTCGGGGTCGGTGGCCAGGCCGGCGATGACCTCGCTGAGCGTCTTGTCGGGATCGATCTCGGCGGCGATCTCCAGCATGCGGGCATGGATCCGGTCGACTTCGCTCCAGCCCCACGCGTAGGTCGACCCGATGTCGATGTCCATGCCGAGGTGCTTGCGCGCTTCCATGACGTAGCGCTCGGCTCCACAGGCATCGCTCTCCGCGGCCAGCGGTAGGTACGTCGCCTCGAGCCAGTCGGTCAGACGTCCGTACGCAGCCGTCGCCGTGGCGACCGCCTGGCCCACCCGCTCGGTCATGCCGTCGTCACCGAAGTTCTTCTCGGCGAACGCGGCCTGCAGGCCGACGAAGGGTGAGTCGTCGCCCTCGGTGACGCGACCCTCCCGGATCGCCGCCTCGACCTGGCGACGGGCGACGGCCATGCCCTGGTCGAGTCCTCGCTGCAGGGTCTCGATGTAGCCGTCGATGGGCCAGTCGATCGTCTCCAGGCGGACGATGATGCGACTCCAGTCGTCCTTGGAGTCTCGCGGCATGAGGTCGAACGCACTCTTGAGGCTCTGGAAGGTCGATGTGATGTTGTTGAGGTCGCGCAGATGGTCGCCGGCATCGTGGCGAGCGAGGCTGTCGCGCGCATCCGCGATCAACACCCGCTTGGCGAGATCCTCCGCAGCGTCCGCGGGTTCGGTCGCCTCGGCCTCGGCGAGCAGGCCGGCCCAGAGTTGCCGGGTGACGTCGTGCCCTGCCGGCGAGAGGTCCGGCCACCGGTGGTCGCGCCCGGGCAGGCCCAGGTAGGTGGCGGCCAGCGGGTTCTGGTCCGCGATCGCGTCGACCGCACGGTCGCTCAGTTCGAAGATGGAAGCCATGGGGGCAGCCTAGAAGTCCCGGTCGGCGACGCGTCCGGCCATCGGCGTCCCCTCCCTCGTCGTACTGTTGGCAGCGGTGGCTGAACGACGGACGGCTGCGCTCTTCGCAGCGATGATCGTGGCCTCGGGTCTGGCGGTCGACCCGTGGGGGTGGGACCGCTACGGGCCGCTGCGGTGGGCGCTGTTGTCCACGTTGGGGCTCGTCCTCATCGCCCAGACCGCCGAGGCCGGCATCCTGAGGTGGCGATCGCGGCCGTGGTTCGAGCGCTGGGGGGCCGGCCTGCTCCTCGTTGGAGCCGGCGTCTCGACGCTGTTGTCGCCCGACGTACTCCACGCGGTCATCGGAACGCCGGATCGCCACTTCGGCCTGCTGACGTGGCTCGTCGGCATCGGGGTGTTCGTCGGGATGGCCTCCGCCGTCTCCGTGCCCCTCGTTGCCGTTGGCCGTTCGGCTGCCGGCGTCGCCGCGTCGCTGGGCTCGTGGACCGCGCTCGAGCTCGCTGACATCGGCTGGTTCGACAGTTCGTTCGCCGACGGCCGCTCCGGTGGCCCGTTCGGTCAACCGGCCTACCTCGGAGCCGCCGCGATCCTGTTCGCCGGCGTCGGTTCGGTCCTTCTCGTCCGGGAGGAACGGGAGCGAGTGGTGTCGGATCAGTACCTGGCGATCGGCGGGCTCTGCGGTGGGGTCGTCGCGGTGGCCGGGTCCGGTTCTCGCGCCGCGCTCGTCGGTGCCCTCGTTGCGGTGACCGTCGTGGTGACGCGCTCGGCGTTCGTTCGCCGTCACGTCACCGGTGCGGTGCTGAGCGGGCTCGCTGTGGCCGGCGTCGTGGCCGTCTCGCCGATGGGCGATCGCGTCCTGGACGCCCTGAGGGGGACCCGAGCGGTCGAGAGCCGTGTGGACGAGTGGGTGGTGGGTCTCCGAGCCCTGGCCGACGCGCCGGGGTTCGGGCTGATCGGCTGGGGTCCCGAGTCGTACCGGACGGTCTTCGGGGCCCATGTCGACGACGGCTACGTGATCCGGTACGGACGCGAGGTGATCACCGACCGGGCGCACTCCGGGCCGATCGACATCGCGCTGTCGGTCGGGTGGGTGGGTGCCCTGGGGTGGGCCCTGCTCGTGCTCGGGGTCTGTCGCGCGGCGTGGCGGGGGGAGCGTGGCGACGCGGTCACCACTGCCCTGCTCGCCGGTGTGGCGGGCTACCTCGCGCAGCAGCTGCTGCTCTTCCCGTTGGCCGAGGTCGACCTGATCCTGATGGGGGTGGTCGGCCTGTTGGCGGCGCGAGCGCGGCCCGCGTCGCCGCCGCGGCCGAGGCGGATGGTGGTGGCGGTTCCCGCGGCGGCGTTGGCTGCGCTCGCCGCGGTGGCGGGCATCGCCGACGTGGCAGCCGATCGCGCCGTCGCGGCGACACCGGTGGACGCGGCATCCGCCCGCTCGCTGCGCCCCGACTCGATCAGGTACCGCTTCATCTCCGCGAGGGCCGAGGACCGCGGCACGATCGACTCGCTGCGACGATCGCTGGACCACGTGCTCGACGGCCGGGATCTGTCCGAGGCCGACCCCGCACTGCGGCTCGAAGAGGCCGCGCTCCGTGTCGAGCTCGCCCGGGTCGGCGGCGACCCAGACGACGTCGAGGCCGCGCTCGATGTCACGGGGCGGTTCCTGGCCGACGATCCACGCCACCCGCAGCTGCTCATGCAACACGGGATCGCCCGGGCCCTCGACGGCGACCTCGATGGGGCGGTCACGCCGCTGCGGCGCGCGACCGAGCTCGCGCCGAACGCCGTCGAACCGGTCGTGAACCTGGCTCTCGTGCTGAGCGAGCTCGGGCGGGAGGCCGAGGCGATCGCGGCGCTCGAGGAGGCGGCTCTCCGATCGCCGGGCGACCCCGTGGTCGCGGAGCTGCTCCGAGAGATTTCTGGGCGATGATCGAACCGAACGGCCGAGGCAGGCGTCTGGACAACGTGGAGGTTCAAGCGCGAGCCGTGCCCAGGGGAGGGCCGACGGTGGCCGGGGCTGCGGTCCCGGTGGCCGAGACCGCGAGCTTCGACGCCTTCTACTCGGCGAACTACGACTCGCTCGTGCGGGCGCTCTCGGTGACGCTGGGCGACGCGGCATGGGGTCGCGATGCCGCCGACGAGGCCATGACCCGCGCCTACGAACGGTGGACGGCGGTCAGCGCGTACGCCAACCCCGCCGGCTGGACCTACCGGGTCGGCGTCAACTGGGCCCGGAGCTGGCACCGCAAGCTGGCTCGTCGTCTTCCTTGGGCCGCCGACCCTCAGATCCTCGGTCCCACGCCCGATCCCGAGCTGGACGCCGCGTTGGCCGATCTGGACGTGAAGTACCGATCCGTCGTGGTGTGCCGATACCTCCTGGACTGGTCGACCGTACAGACGGCCGACGCACTCGACCTCAAGGTCGGGACCGTGAAGAGTCGGTTGAGCACCGGGCTCGATCGGCTGCGAGCTGCGCTGGAAGCGCCCCGACATGCCCGGAACGGAGATTCACCATGACGTTCGACGACCGCCTTCGAGGTCACCTCCGTCGCCAAGCGGCCGACGTGCACGTGGACGCGATCGATCACGGCACACCGCGACGCCGCGCCGGTCGACGCCGGTTGCGCCGCAACGCCGGCGGGTTCGCCGTCGTGTTCGCGGTCCTGGGCGCCGGAGTGGCGTGGGTGGCCATCCAGAGCCAGGACGACCCGGTCGTCGAGCTCGCCACCGAGACGGAGAACGCGACGGAGGTCCTCGAGCCGGCCGCCGAGACCGGTTCGGCCGACGGCGAGGTGGCCGAGGAGGTCGAGGAGCCCGTGGTCACCGCCGGGCCCCCGTTGGTCTTCACCGAGATCGACTCAGCCGGCGCGCCCGGCGGGTTCAACCTCCACTCGAAGGGCGCGGCCGGCGACCTCTACTACGTCCTCTCGACCGCTCCCGGCGCAACCGAGGAGGAGGTCTACGGCGCTGGGCCGACCTTCCGGACGAACGACACGCTCTACACCTGGCGTGGCGACGGATGGGCCGCCACCGGCATGCCGGAGCGGTTCATCACCACGATCGGTGACCACGAGGGCCTCCTCTAC
>JBCCFK010000200.1:0-8575 GCA_039029775.1 Actinomycetota bacterium
ACTTGATCAGGCCCCGCTTGCGGTGCTTTCCCAGCGACCCGTCGAAGCTGTCGGTGAACCATTGGCCGACCACGACCGCCGACATCGCCCAGAGCCAGATGTCGTCGTCGGCCGCCAACCAGCCGAACAGGATCGTGAGGGCCGACCACACCAGCGTCACCAGGGTCAGGTGCCAGCCCTCGATCCCCCGCGGGAACTTGGGCGTGAGGAAGTCGATGAATCGCCGTTCGGCCGGACCCAGGAGCGACTGACCGGCCTTCTTGTCCCCGCGGAAGGCCTCGGTGGGCATCGTTCAAGTGTGGTCGGCCACCACCGGGAGGCGGGCGATACCGGTCAGAGCGACCGGCAGAACGCGTCGTATCGGTCGTCGCTCATCGGGTGCTCCACCAGGGTGTCCGGGTCGAAGATCGACCGGTCGGCGGCGTAGATGTCGCCGAGGTAGACGTGGACGGCCCGGGCCGGCTCGTGCGCTGCGCTGATGGCGTGGATCGCGCGCTCCCCCAGCGTGACCGCCTCGCCGGCTGCGAGTGCGCGACCGGCGGCCGGCTCGATGCCGTCGGGGGTCCTCCCCCAGAACCGTTGGTCCTCGCACCCCTGGAAGACACCGATGATCGCAGTCATCGCATGGTCGTGTGGCGGTTGGGCGATGCCGGGGAGGGTGTCGAGCACCATGACGGTCAGATCGTCGTCTCGGTGGCAGACGAACTCGCCGCCCAGCTGCCACCCTCGCGGCGAGGTCGGGATCTCGGTGAACGCCGGCACGACGGCAGCGAGGCTCCGATGGTCGCCGACGAGGTCGGCCACGAGGTCGGCCAGCCGCGATCGGGTCGAATCGCCCTCGGCGACCACCGATCGGCAGGACGCGACGAAGTCGTCGATGATCGGCGGCATCTCCATGGCTGCGAGCCTAGGGTGCGGCGGCTCGGCGAGGCGGAGACGTCTCGACCGCGAGCGCTCGGGCCCGGCAGCGGCCACACTGGCGCCGATGACCGACGCCACCACAGGAGCCGACGCCACCGCCCCCTCGCCGGTGCGGGAGGTCCTCGCCGAACCGAACTTCCGTGCGTTCTTCATCGCCCAGGTGCTGTTGTTCGGCGTCGGCGGCACCTTGCGCTTCACGTTCATCTGGCTGGTCGTGACCCTGACCGACTGGCCGTCGGCGGAGGGGTTGGTGGCGTTCTGTCTCGGCGTGCCCGCGATGGTGCTCTCGGTGCCCGCAGGTGCGTGGTCGGACCGCTTCGACCGCCGCCTGCTGTTCGTGGGCGGCATGGCGAGCACCGCCGTGATGCTCGTCGTGTTCACCGTCGCCATCGCCGCCGGCTGGGTCACCACGTTCTGGGCCGCCGTGGCTGCCCTGGTGATCGGCACGCCGAGCGCCATCACCCTGCCGACGATTCAGGCGATGGTCCCCTCGCTCGTTCCCCAGGAACGTCTGATGACGGCGGTGGCGCTCCAGAACGGCGCCGGTCAGGCCGCGAACTTCACCGGCCTCGCCGTGGCCGGCGTCGCCATCCGTCTCCTGGGGGACTCGGGCGGATTCGCGCTGTTGGCCGTGGTCGCGGTCCTCGCGCTCGTCTTCGCCCTCCGGGTGCACATCCCGCCCCGAGCCGAAGCCACCGGCGATGCCCCGGATCGTTCGGTCCGGGCCGGAGCGAGCTTCGTCTTCTCGACCGAGCCGATCCGCACGCTCATCCTGCTCTCGCTCGTCCTCGGGAGCTCCTTCAGCGCCATGCAGGTGTCGATGCCGCGCGTCGTCGACGAGGTGTACGACGCCGGATCGATCACGGCCGGCATCGTGCTCGGGGCGTTCGGCGTCGGCATGATGACCAGCTCGGCCCTGGTCGCCGGGCGCAGGTCGATGGCCCATGGCCGCAACGTGGCCCTGTTCATCGGCATCGGGCTGGGCATGGGCCAGTTCCTGCTCAGCCTCGCACCCGACCAGTGGGTGGCGATCGCGGTCATGCTGGCGTGGGGGCTCAACGCGGGCATCGCCATGACGTCGCACCGGACCCTGCTGCAGATGCAGACTCCGCCGGAGCTCATGGGTCGGGTGATGGGGCTCATGATGTTCGGGTTCGCCGGCGGTCTCCCGTTCGGCGCGATGACGTCGAGCATCCTGGCGGGCCAGGTCGGCCCGCAGCGCACGATGACCATCGTGGGTCTCGCGGCGATGGCGATCTGCATCCCCCTGACGTGGCGGCGCATCATCGTGCGACAGCGCTGACCGCCGTCGACGTCTCGCCGAGGGCCCACGGGCGACGGCGTGCGGGGGCGAGTACGTTCGCCGGCATGGCTGTTGAACGATTCCCCGTCGAGGCGAGCCACATCCTGATGTTCGCCCGCTCGATCGGCGACCCCAACCCGATCTACGAAGACGAGGCGCAGGCCGCGGAGACCGAACCGGGCCGGATCATCGCACCGCCGACCTTCGCCCAGGCGAGCGCCCAGTTCGATCCCGACTACCGCCTGCGCCCACAGATCGGCGAGCCCTGGTTCGGGTCGGGCAAGGAGCCGACCGGGGTAACGCGTCAGAGCACCGGTGGGAGCGGTGGCGGCAACGGTGGCAGCCTCCACGCGGAGCAGCACTTCCAGTATCACCGCCACATATCGCCGGGCGACGTGCTGACCGCGACGGTCGTACCGGGCGAGACCTGGGAGAAGCAGAGCAAGCGAGCCGGCAAGCTGATCTTCCGGGAGACGGTCACCGAGTACCGCGATCAGCACGGCGAGCTGGTGATCACCGCACGCGGGGTCGGGGTGCAGACCGAGAAGCCCGTCGAGAACTGAGGAGCGGAGCCATGGCACTCAGCGCAGCAGACCTCTCCGTCGGCGACACCCGCTCGATGGTCCTCGTCGAGGACCTCAAGCGGACGCAGCTCGTGCAGTACGCCGGTGCGTCGGGTGACTACAACCCCTTGCACACCGACGACCTCTACACCCGCGAGGTCGCCGGGTACCCCGGCGTGTTCGCGCACGGGATGCTCACGATGGGGATGACCGGAAGACTCCTGACCGACTGGGTCGGCGACGGGCGGCTCACCGACTACGGCGTCCGGTTCGTCAACCAGGTGTGGCCCGGGGACACGCTCACCGCGACGGCCGAGATCACCGCCCTCCGGGAGGAGGACGGCGTCCACCTGGTCGACCTCAGCGTGGTCACGGTCAACCAGGACGACATCCCGGTGGTCACCGGAACCGCGACGGCTCGCGTCGACGCCTGACGATCCGCGGGCGGAAGTGCGCCGCGATCCCGCCACACTGGCGGGCGATGTCTGGAAAACTCGAGCGCAGCCACACCAGCGAGGTCACCCAAGACCAGATCGACGAACTCGGTCACATGAACGTCCGGTACTACGTGCGCAACGCCGCAGCGGGCACCGGGTCGGTCATGGCCGACCTCGGGATCGCACCCGACACGGGCCTGGTCGACCTCTACACCCGGCATCACCACGAACAGATGCTCGGCACGCGCCTCGAGGTCAGGAGCGGGCTCCTCGACGTCGCAGGCCGGCTCGGCATCTATCACGAGCTGACCAACGCCGCCGACGGTGACCTCGGCGCCACCTTCGTCCATGTCCTCGATCACCCGGCGGTGGAAGCCCCCACGGTCGACGTGCCCGACCACGGGCGTCCGCGCACCCTGGATCTCACCGCGGACCCGGTCGTCTCGGCCCCGACACTGGCGCAGGTCCGGGAACTCGGGCTCGAGAACCGCGCCGTGCGGCGCGTCGACGACGAGGACACGCTGGGGGGCGACGTCGTGCCCCCGGCCGCGGCCACGGGCCTGATCTGGGGCGGCCTGCCCCCCGACGGGATCGAACGCAACTGGATCCAACGTCGCGACGACGGCGTGATGATGGGCTGGGCGACGATGGAGTCGCGGGTCAATGTCCGCTCGCTGCCCGCCAAGGGCACGCCGATCCAGAGCTTCGGCGCCGTGACCGCGATCGAGCGCAAGACCAACCGCATGATCATGTGGGCGTTCGATCTCGAGACCGAGGAGCTCCTCGTGGTGTTCGAGGTCGTCAACCTGGCCTTCGACATCGACGAGCGGCGCTCGATGGTCATCCCCGACGACGTGCGCCTGTCCGACCAGGAGCGCCTGCACCCGAAATTCCTGCCACGCTGAGGGCATGACCGACCCCTCGACGATCCACGACCTGCCCACCCCGAGCCTGATCGTCGAGCGGAGCGTCTTCGACTCGAACGTCGCAGCGATGAGCGAGGCGCTACCGGGCGATCGGCTGCGCCCGCATGTCAAGGCGTTCAAGTCCACGGCGCTGGCGCGCGAGCTGGTCGCGGCCGGGCACCGCAACTTCTGCGCCGCCACCGTGCGGGAGATCGAGGGCATGGCCGCCGCAGGGCTCGGCACCGACCTCCTGTTGGCCAACGAGGTGCTGGACACGCGGCGCTTGGGTGCGCTCGTCGACGAGGGGCATCGGGTCACCGTCGCAGTCGACTCGAACGAGACGCTCGCCGCCGCGATCGACGGCGGCGTCAGGGAGGTGCTGATCGATGTCGAGGTCGGCCTCCCCCGCTGCGGCTGCGACCCCGCGGATGCCGGTCGTCTCGCCGATGCCGCCCGGACGGCCGGGCTCGAGGTGCGCGGCGTCATGGGCTACGAGGGTCACCTGATGATGGCCGAGGCGGCCGACAAGCTCGGTGCGGTCGAGGCCTCGATGGCATTGCTGCTGGCCGCGCACGCCGACGTCGGCGGCGACATCGTCTCGGCCGGCGGGACCGGGACCTACGCGGTCAACTCGTGGGCCACCGAGATCCAGGCGGGCAGCTACTGCCTGTTGGACACCGACTACGCGAAGCTCGACAGCCCCTTCGAGGTGGCGATCTCGGTCGTGTCGACGGTCGTGTCCGCCAGCCCCAAAGGGTGGGCGGTCTCCGACGCGGGCCTGAAGGCCTTCGGGATGGACCACGGCAACCCCACCTGGACCGACGGGCCGCTGCTCTTCTGCTCCGACGAACACGCAACGCTCGGGACGCGCGACGTCTCGTTGTCGGTGGGCGATCGGGTTCGGATCCTGCCCGCCCACCTCGACCCGACCGTCGCGCGCCACGAGGTGATGTGGGTGGTCGACGGCGAAGACGTGATCGACCGCTGGCCGATCGACCTGCGGCACTGGTGAGCGGACACGCCTCGCTCTAAGGTCCCGCCCATGGCCGGACCCGTGTACGACACCCCCCTGCCTCGCAAGGACGCGGGGAAGCTGGCGATCGCTCGCCGCGTCGAGATCCTGGGCACAGTGCCGCTGTTCGCCGGGGTACCGAAGCGCCACCTCCGCCACCTGGCGAAGCAATCGCGAGTCGAGGTGTTCGAGGCGGGCCAGGACATGGTCACCGAGGGCCAACCCTCCACGGCCGCCTTCGTCATCGTGGCCGGCAGTGCCGTCGTCCGACGCAACGGCCGCAAGCTGGCCGAGGTGGCCAAGCACGACCTCGTCGGCGAGCTCGGCCTGTTGTGCGAACGGCCGAGGAACGCCTCGGTCCGGACCACCACCCCGGTCGAGGCCATCACCCTCGACCGCAGGGGCCTCCGCGCCGCGGTCGAGGAGTTCCCGGCGCTCGGCTGGCATCTGCTCGAGACGGTCGCCGAGCGACTGTCCTGATCCCCCAGGAGCACCATGAGCGAGTCCGGCGAGTACGTCCCCAGCACGTGGCAGTGGGTGGCCGACCAGGTCGAGGAGTACGAGGCCTCGGGCGGCACCCGAGCCAACACACTGCGCGACACCGGCATCCCGATCATCGTGATGACCACCGTCGGCCACAAGACCGGCGCCATCCGCAAGGTCCCACTGATGCGGGTGGAGCACGAGGGCGAGTACGCGATCATCGCCTCCAAGGGCGGCGCACCGAACCACCCCGGCTGGTACCACAACCTGGTCGCCGACCCGAACGTGAGGGTCCAGGACGGCCCGGCCCCCGGTGACTACACCGTGCGCCTGGTGACTGGCGACGAGCGGGCCGCTTGGTACGCCCGCGGCGAGGCCGTGTTCCCGCCCTACACCGAGTACGCCCTGAAGGCGGCCGCTGCGAATCGGGAGATCCCGGTCTTCGTGGCGACACCCCGGTAGGTCCGGTGGCGGAACTCTCTCTCACCCCCGACATCGTCAACCGGACGATCTCGCAGAACTGGTCGGAGGCGCCCCACCGCTGTGTCGAGGTCTCGCCGACGCACGCGCTCGCCCGGAGCGTGACCGCCGACGTGTCGCTCCGGCCCGGCGGCTTCATCCCTGGTCCGACCCAGTTCTCCCTGGCCGACGTGGCGCTCTGGTACCTGGCCTTCGGCGCGCTGGACCGCGTCGAGCCGATGGCGCTCACGTCGGAGCTCTCGATCCGGTTCCTGCGGCCGGCCCAGGGCGAGATCATGTGGGCGCGCGCCGACCTGGACAAGGCGGGCCGATCCTCGATCGTCGGGACCGTCAAGATCTGGATGGACGATCGACCTGATCGGCTCGTGTCGACCGCCCAGGGCACCTACGCCCTGCCTCGGGACTGAGCGACCGACTCAGGCGGTGAAGAAATCCGCCCTCGGTGTCCGGGTGTCGTCGTACACCGGCTCCATGAGGTCGACCCGATACTTCTTGTTGTCGCTCGTGCCGTTGAGGCCGCGCAGCAGACCGCCCATGTTGAAGTAGTTCTCGTGATCGAAGTGGGGGGCCAGCGAGGCTTGGTCGTCCCAGAGTTCGTAGACCTGGATACGACCCTCGACGCACGGATCCGCGTAGAACACATAGGACTGGCAGCCGGGCTCGCCGTCACGGCTGGCCATCTGGAAGGGGATCGACTCCTCCAGCGCGCCCGGGACCGCCGAGGGGTCGGCGGCGTCGATGGTGCCCGCGATGATGATCCGCTCGTCGGGCCGCTGCTCGTCGTAGGTGAAGAAGTCGGCCCGGGCCGTGCGGGTGTCGTCGTACACCGGCTCGACGGCGGTCACCCGGTACTTGTGCGCTGCCGCCCCGGCCAGGCCGATCCCGCCGAGGCCCATCCCCATGTTCAGGTAGTTCGGGTGCTGGAAGTGCGCCGCCAGCGATGCCTCGTCCTCCCACAGCTCGTAGACCTGCATGCGGCCCTCGATGCACGGATCGGGGGCGAAGCAGTAGGCCAGGCAGCCCGGCTCGTCGTCGCGGGTGGCCTGCTGCAACGGGATCGCCAGCTCCATCGCCTTGGGCATGTCAGCCGGGTCGGCGAGGTCGAATTCGGCGCTGATGATGATCAAGGGTCCCCCTCGGGCCATGTGGTCTCTGCATGCTCGCGTACGTCGCCGCTCGATGCTGGCTCGGAACGCGGGCGCGTCTCGGCGGTACTGTCGCCACATGCAGGCAGCACTGATCACCGGCGTCGAGACGGTGGAGCTTCTCGACTTCCCCGAGCCCGAACCCCGCCCCGACCAGGTGGTGGTCGACATCGCGTATTGCGGAATCTGTGGCACCGATGTCCACGCGTGGCAGTCGGGTCAGGCCAGGCCGTCGGTCTGTGGACACGAGTGGGTCGGCACCCTGTCGGCAGTCGGCGCGGAGGTCGGCCGCCTGTCCGAAGGTGAACGGGTGGTCATCGCGGTTCCGCCTTCGTGCGGTGCGTGCGATGCATGTCACGCCGGTCAGATGGAGAAGTGCCAGACCGTGCTGCTGGCCACGGTCGGCGCGGGACCCTACGACTCACCCCACGGCGGCTTCGCCCCTCGTCTCGCCGTCCACCACGGTCGGGCCATCGCCGCCAACCCGGCGTTGTCCGACGAGCAGGCGGCCCAGATCGAACCGGCCACGATCTGCTTCCACGCCGTGCGAGCCAACCAGCCCCGCATGGGCGAGGTCGCCGTGATCCAGGGCGCGGGCCCGATCGGTCTGTCGACGATGCAGTGGGTCCTGACCGGCGGCGCAGGTCGGGTCATCGTGGTCGAGCCCTCCGAAGCTCGCCGCGAGGTCGCGCGCGCACTCGGCGCCCATGTCGTCGTCGAACCCGGCGAGGCCGCCACGGCGGTGATCGACGAGCACACTCGCGGCCTGGGCGCCGACATCGTCTACGAGTGCGCCGGAGTACCGGCCACCGTGCAGACCGCCGTCGACATGGCCCGGCGAGGCGGTCGCATGGTCATCATCGGCCTCGCCATCGCCGATGCCCCGATCAGCCCGAGGACGTGGCTGATGAAGGAGATCCGGGCATCGGCCGCGCTCGGCTACACCCACGAGGAGTTCGACATGGTCATGCACTACGTCGCCGACGGCCGGGTCGACCTCGATTCGCTCCACAGCGGCACGATCGGCCTCGAGGACATCGACGCCACCCTCCGCGACCTCAGCTCAGGCGACAGCCCCCACACCAAGGTCTTGGTGAGGCCCTCTTGACCCGCAATGCCGACCCTCGCTCTTCCTGCGAGACGACACAGTGCGAGACTGAAGGAGTGAGTCGACCTCGTCGGCGAACGAACGGGGCCGCCGGCAATCCGTAGCCCAACAAGCGTTGGGCTACGGGACAAGACGGAGGAAGCCACCCACGGCGGCGACCGAACGGGGCCGCCGGCAATCCGTAGCCCAACAAGCGTTGGGCTACGGGACAAGACGGA
>JBCCFK010000201.1:0-8572 GCA_039029775.1 Actinomycetota bacterium
ATTCCGATGATCGAGGGACTGCTCGGCGCATTTGGCGATATCCTGTCCTCGCCCTGGCCGCTGTTGATTCTGCTGGCCGGCACCGCGCTGGGGGCTTCGGAGCGGCGGCCTTGCCCTCGGCGGCCCGAACGTCAGCCATCGGGTCCGCGGAGTACGCGGGCCCGCTCGCAGGCGGCGCGGCCTCCTCGGGCCCGCCCTGGGCGAGCTCGATGATCAGGTCGATCAGGTCGGCCTTGCGGGCCCGCGAAGGCGGCTTGCCGCCCATCGCTTGGGCAATCTGGGTCAGCTCGTCCTTGTCCTTGGATGCGAGCTTCGACTTGCTCAGGTCAGCACTCAACGGTGGTCCTCGGGTGGTGTGGGTACGCAACGCGGACTGGCACGCGTCGTCCCCCGGCCTTGGTGGGTGACCCCCGGCGCACTCGGCGTGCCTCACGACTTGGGGTCGCATCGAGTCGGCCCGGAACGTCGCCGTGGCCAACCGACACCTCGACTGTACCGATTCGGCCGGGACGGGACCAACATCCGCGCGTTTCTTCCCGGCCACGCGGGAAACGAGCGGGACCCGGCGGGTGCGCTTCAGCGAGGGGTCAGGAAGTCGGCGAGCGTCTCGAGCTCGGCAGACTCGATGTGGGACCACGCCCACTTGCCGCGCTGCTCCCTCGTCACCAACCCGGCGTCACCGAGGACCTTGAGGTGATGGGAGATCGTCGGTTGGGAACGGTCGAGGTCGTCGACGAAGTCGCAGACGCACACGCCGTTGGGTGCGGCGGCCAGCCGGCTGAGGATCTGGAGCCGGACCGGGTCGGCGATCGCCTTGAACCGGGCGGCGAGCTGACCGGCGTCATGCGCGTCGAGGATGTCGACGGTCAAAGGCGAACAACAGGCCTCCGCACCGTTTCCGGTGGTGTCGACGAGCGAGGTGTCGGTGGTGACGGCCATGTGACCATCCTAGCGCCCCGCAAAAACATATTGACAATGATCGATGCATTGATCATATTGACATCCATCGATACATAGATACATGTCGATACGACCGGGACGAGGCCCTACACTCGTCCGTGACCCGAAGGAGACCCCCACATGTCACGCCTGCAGCTCGGCCTCAACGTCGATGACCTCGAGGCTGCCGTCGACTACTACTCCAAGCTGTTCGACACCGAGCCGGCGAAGATCGAGCCCGGCTACGCCAACTTCGCGATCGCGAACCCTCCCCTGAAGCTGGTCCTGTTCGAAGGAGCGGGCCCCCACGGTGCCATCAACCACCTCGGTGTCGAGCACGACACCGCCGACGAGGTCCACGCCGAGCTCGACCGGGTGAAGGAAGCCGGGCTCGCCGTTCACAGCGAAGGCGAGGACCACTGCTGCTACGCCTACAAGGACGAGGGCTGGATCGACGGCATCGACGGCCATCGGTGGGAGATCTACACCGTGCTGGCCGACGCCGAGACCGCCGGCCACGTCGAGGCGGGCGGCGCCGGCAACGACGTCGAGTGCTGCGCACCGGCAGAGGTCCTCATCGGCGGTCCCACCGAGTCCGCCACCTGCTGCTGAGCCCCCACCACCTGCTGAGCCCCACCACCTGCCGCGGTCCCAGAGACCGCGGCGGGTTCGCGTTCAGACCACCCGCTGCTGAGCCCCCACCACCTGCCGCGGCCCCAGAGACCGCGGCGGGTTCGCGTTCAGACCCGGGTGCGGTCGAGGATGTGGGACTGTACGACGGCGAGGTCGTCGGGAAGCACGTCGAAGCGCTCCTCGAGCTCGGCCACCGCGGCGAGCCGCGCCGGAACGTCGGGCCCGCGACCGATCGCCTCCTCGATGGCGGCCGGGAACTTGGCCGGGTGCGCGGTGGCCAACACCACCATCGGGGCCCCGCCGCGGCCACACCGGCGAGCGGCCCCGAGGCCGACCGCCGTGTGAGGATCGAGGATCTCGCCCGAGCGCACGACCTCGAGACGGATCTCCTGGAGCGTGTCCTCGTCGTCCAGCCGGGCGCCATCCCAGCTCTCCCGCAGCGCCCCGAGCTTGTAGGGGTCGATGGCCACGGTTCCTGTCTCGCGGAAGGTCGTCATGAACTCGGCCACGGCTTCACCATCGCGAGCGTGCAGCTCGAACAGCAGGCGCTCGAGGTTGGACGACACCTGGATGTCCATCGACGGCGACAGGCTCGGCTCGACCGACTCGATCGTCATCTCGCCGGTGTCGAAGAACCGGGTGAGGATGTCGTTGCGATTGCTGCCGACGACGAACTGCGCGATGTCGAGCCCCATCCGGCGAGCGCAGAAGCCGGCGAACACGTTCCCGAAGTTCCCCGTCGGCACGGCGAACGAGATCGGCTCTCCCACGCGGCCGAGCTGCAGCGCCGCCCAGTAGTAGTAGACGATCTGCGCCATCACCCGAGCCCAGTTGATCGAGTTCACGGCCGACATGTGGATGCGGTCGCGGAACTCTTGATCCCCGAACATCGCCTTCACCAGATCCTGGCAGTCGTCGAAGGTCCCCTCGATCGCCACGTTGTGGACGTTGACGGCGTCGACGGTGGTCATCTGCCGGCGCTGCAGCGGCGAGGTCCGCTCGTGGGGATGCAGCACGAAGATGTCGATCGCCTCGCGGTCACGGACGGCCTCGATCGCCGCGGAGCCCGTGTCGCCCGAGGTCGCGGCGACGATCGTGACCCGCTCCCCTCGCTTGGCCAACTCGTGATCGAAGAGTCGCCCGACGAGCTGGAGGGCCACGTCCTTGAACGCCAGGGTCGGACCGTGGAACAGCTCGAGCAGATGCACGTCGTCGCCCAGGTCGACCAGCGGCGTGACGTCGGGGTGATCGAACGTGGCATAGGCCGCATCGACGATCTCGGCGAAGTCGTCGCGCTCGATCGATCCCTCCACGTACGGCCACATGACCTCGGTGGCCAACATCGAATAGCTCGCGTCGCGGCCATGGTCGGCGACGAAGTCAACGAGGGAGAAGGAAGGCCAGGCCTCGGGCACGTACAGCCCGCCGTCGGAGGCCAGACCGGTCAGCAGCACATCGCCGAACTCGAGCGGCGGGGCCATGCCGCGTGTGCTGACGTACTTCATCGCCGGACCTCTACGCGCCGATGACGCGCAGCATCGACCCGACCTGGCGGACCGAGTCGAGCGACCTGAGTTCCTGGAGCGTCGCCCGGACGTCGCGCTCGACGGCGGGGTGGGTGATGAAGATCAGTCGGGCGTCGTCGCCCAGACCCTCCTGCTCCATCGACCGGATCGAGACCTTGTGCTGGCCGAAGATGCCGGCCACCGTGGCCAGCACGCCGGGCTCGTCGTGCACCTCGAGGTTCAGGTAGTAGGCGGAGCGCAACTCGTCGATCGGCTGGATCCGAGGCCTCACCAACGTGCCGATCGACGCGGCGGTGTCGTCCAGCTTGTTCGTGGCCGCATCGATGAGATCGCCGAGCACGGCCGAGGCGGTCGGACGTCCCCCGGCGCCGCGGCCGTAGAACATCAGCTCACCGGACGCACCGCCCTCGACGAACACCGCGTTGAAGCTGTCGCGGACCGACGCGAGCGGATGGGTGCCGGGGACCATCGCCGGGTGCACGCGCACGGCGACCACTGGAGCGCCGTCCTCGTCGCCGACGCGTTCGGTGACGGCGAGCAGCTTGATCACGTACCCCAGCCGCTTGGCGAAGTCGATGTCGGCCGAGGTGATCCCCGAGATGCCCTCGTGGTAGACGTCGCCCGCGACCACCCGAGCGCCGAAGGCGATCGAGGCGATGATAGCGGCCTTGGCCCCGGCGTCGTACCCCTCGACGTCGGCGGTGGGGTCGCGCTCGGCATAGCCGAGGCTCTGGGCCTCGGCCAGCGCGTCCTGGTAGGAGACGCCGTGCTCGGCCATCTGGCTGAGGATGTAGTTGGTGGTGCCGTTGACGATGCCCATCACCCGCCGGACGGGCTCGCCGATCAACGACTCGCGCAACGGCCGCATCAACGGGATGGCGCCGGCGACCGCGGCTTCGTACAGCAGGTCCACGCCCGCCTCCGCCGCGGCGTCGTAGAGCTCGGCGCCGTGGTTGGCCAGCAGTTCCTTGTTCGCGGTGATCACCGGCTTGCCCGCTGCGATCGCGGTGAGCACGAGCTCTCGGGCGGGCTCGATGCCGCCGATGGTCTCGACCACGATGTCCACCTCGGGATCGGCCACGACGGCCGCCGCGTCGGTGGTGAAGACCGCTGCGGGCACGTCGAGCCCGCGGTCCTTTGCCGTGGAGTGCACGGCGATCCGGGTGATCTCGAGCTCGACGCCCGTCCGACCCGCGATCTCCTCACGCTGCTCGGCGACGAGTTCGACGAGTGCACCGCCGACGTTGCCGCATCCGAGCAGCCCGACCTTCACCTTCGTGGACCCCGTCGCTGACATGCCGCCAACGCTACCGGAGCCCCGGCGGTGCCCGGTGGGCTTTCGGTCACCCGACGTCGTTTCGCAGGAGGTCGTCGAAGGTCTCGCGCTCGACGACCAGACGGGCCTCGCCATCGCTGACGAAGACCACGGCCGGCCGCAGCACCTTGTTGTAGTTCGAGCCCAACGAGTGGCCGTAGGCACCGGTGACCGGCGTGGCGAGCAGGTCGCCCACCGCGATGTCGGCGGGTACGGCGGCCTCGCGGACGAGGACGTCGCCGCTCTCGCAGTGCTTGCCCACGATCCGGACCATCCGCTCACGCTCGGCCGCGACAGACCGCGGCAGGAACGCCTCGTAACCGCTGCCGTACAACACCGGTCGGGGGTTGTCGCTCATCCCGCCGTCGACCGACACGTAGGTCCGGATGCCCTCGAGCTCCTTGACCGTGCCGACGGTGTACAGCGTGACGGCTGCGGACGCGGCGATCGACCGGCCGGGCTCGGCCAGGATCTGCGCCGTCACACCCGCGTCTCGGCACGCGTCGATCACGATCTTGCCCCACGCGGGAATCGGCAACGTCTCCTCGCCCTCGACATAGGCGACGCCCAGGCCGCCGCCGACCGAGAGCTCGTCGAGGCCCAAGGGTGTCGAGAACTCGGCCAGCACCTGGGCCGCCGCCCGAAACGAGTCGAGGCGGAACACCTGCGACCCGATGTGGGCGTGGATGCCGCGCAGGTCGAGGGCGTCCGACGCCTGGGCCCGCTCGACCGCCGAACGGGCGACACCCGTCGACACCGTGAACCCGAACTTCGAATCGTCCTGGCCGGTCGCGATGTACTCGTGGGTGTGTGCCTCGACGCCGGGCGTGACGCGCAGCAGCACCGACGCGACCTGGCCGGTCTGGGCATGGATGGCCTCGATGCGATCGATCTCGTCGAAGCTGTCGACCACGATCCGTCCGACACCGGCGTCGAGCGCCATCCGCAGCTCGAGCTCGGACTTGTTGTTGCCGTGGAGCACGAGCCGCTCCGCGGGCACGTCGGCGGCGAGCGCGACCTGCATCTCGCCGCCGGTCGCCACGTCGAGGTGCATGCCCTCCTCGTGGGCGAGGCGAGCCATCGCCTTGCACAGGAACGCCTTGGTGGCGTACGCCACGCCGTCGCCGAACGCCTCGACCGCCTCACGACAGCGCGCTCGCAGGTGCTCCTCGTCGTAGACGAACAGCGGCGTGCCGAACTCGGCGGCCAGGTCGTCGGCTCGCACGCCGGCGATGGTCAACATGCCGTCGTCGGCCACCGAGGCGTGGTCGGGCAGCAGGGAGAGCGGGACGGGGCCGGCCATCAGCTGGCGCTCACATCGAGTCGGGCGCGGAGACACCCAGCAGCGTCAGCCCGTTCGCCAGGCCGACCCGGGCGGCCTCGACCAGCCACAGGCGGGCCTGGGTCAGCTCGGGCGGGACGTCGTCACCCATGACGTAGCAGTCGTGGTAGAAGCCGTGGACCGCTGCGGCGAACTCCCGCAGCCAGTTGGCCACCTTGTGCGGCGCCAGCTCCCGGGCCGCGATGCCCACGATGTCGGGGTACTCGTGCAACTGCCGGAGCACCTCGAACTCGCGCTCGTGGGTGAGCCGACCGAGGTCGACGTCGTCCAACGCCGAACGGTCGATGCCGGCCTCGGCCACCTTGGCCTGGATCGATCGGAGGCGAGCGTGGGCCATCTGGACGTAGAAGACCGGGTTGTCCATCGCCTTGGACGCGGCGAGCTCGAGGTCGAAGGTCTGCGGGCTGTCGACCGACTGCAGGAGATACGTGAAGCGGGTGGCGTCGGCACCGATCTCGTCGACGAGCTCCCGGAGCTCGATGATGTCGCCGGTGCGCTTCGAGAGGCGCACCTCGTCGTCGCCCCGCATCAGCCGGACCATCTGGGTGATCGGCATGTGCAACAGCTCCGGGTCCTTGCCCAGGGCCGCCATCGCCGCCTTCATGCGCGCCACGTACCCGTGATGGTCGGCACCGAGCACGTCGATCAGCCGATCGGCGCGGCCGAACTTGTCGCGGTGGTAGGCGATGTCGGGCGTGATGTAGGTGAAGTCGCCGTCTGACCGGATGATCACCCGATCCTTGTCATCGCCGTAGTCGGTGGAGCGCAGCCACGTGGCCCCGTCCTCCTCGTAGACGACGTCCTGTGCCCGCAGGTCGTCCAGCGCGGCGTCGATCATCCCGTTCGACACCATCGACCGCTCGGAGTACCAGGTGTCGAACACGATGCCGAGGCTCGCGAGCACCTCGGTCTGGTCCGCCTTCGCGTGGGCGTACCCCCACTCCAGCGCGGCGGCCTGGTCCAGGCCCTCGGGCATCTCCTTGGCCCACTCGATGATGTACTCGCCGACGTAACCGTCCTCGGGAGGCTCCTCGCCGTTCTTGCGCGCCAGCAGCGAGGCGGCGTAGGTCTGCATCTGGACACCGCGGTCGTTGATGTAGAACTCGCGGTCGACCTCGTGGCCGACGGCCTCGAGGAGGGTCGCGATCGCATCGCCGTAGCAGGCGCCTCTGGCGTGACCCGCATGCAAGGGGCCGGTGGGGTTGGCACTGACGAACTCGACGTTGACCTTCGAGCCGGCGCCCGTCGTCGTCCGGCCGTAGCCCTCCCCGGCGCCGACGACGTCCCGCAGCACGTCATACAGCCAGGTGCCGGCGAGCCGGAAGTTCACGAAGCCGGGGCCGGCGATCTCAACCTTGTCGACATGTGGCGGCAGGCTCTCGTTGAGATGGTCGGCGAGCTGTTGCCCGAGCTCGCGTGGGTTCCGGCCGGCCTTCTTCGCGGTGGCCAGCGCGACGTTCGACGACCAGTCGCCGTGCTCGCGGTTCGCCGGACGCTCCAGGCCGATGGTCTCGGGCAGGGGGTCGACGGCGAGCGCCACCAGGGCGTCGCGCAGCGCGTCGGTCAAGAGGTCGGTGATCATTCGGATCCAAACGAGGGTTCGGGAAGTTCGGAACAGCGTACGAGCTGCACCCCCGATCCACCGAGCTTTCCGGGGCCTCGTGGTTAGCCTGGAGGGATGACCACCGAGGAGCTCCCCCTGGCTCGGACCGCCGTCAACGACGGCGTCGACCCGGCCGCCCCTGGTGAGTTCTCACCGATCGACATCGGCCCGATCTCGGTGTGGCCGCCGGTGGTGCTGGCCCCGATGGCAGGCGTGACCGACGTTCCGTTCCGCCAGCTCTGCCGCGAGGCGTCCGCGTCGGGCCTGTCGGACCCCGATCGGCCCCATGCGCCCGGCCTCTTCGTCAACCAGATGATCACGGCCCGGGCGCTGGTCGAGGGGCACAAGAAGACGCTCAAGCTGGCCGAGTTCGGTCCCGACGAGACCCCGCGCAGCATCCAGCTGTACGGCACCGACCCGATCTACCTCGCGAAGGCCGTCGAACAGCTGGTCGAGACCGAGCACGTCGACCACATCGACATGAACTTCGGTTGCCCCGTCGGCAAGGTCACCAAGCACGGCGGCGGCGGGGCGCTCCCCTATCGCCGACCGCTGTTCCGCCGCATCGTCCGCGCCGCGGTCGAGGCGGCGCAGGGACGCGTGCCGGTCACGGTGAAGTTCCGCATGGGCATCGACGACGACCACCTCACCCACCTCGATGCCGGCCGCATCGCCGAGGAGGAGGGCGCAGCCGCCGTCGCACTGCACGGACGAACCGTCGAGCAGCTGTACTCCGGCGAGGCGCGCTGGGAGGCGATCGCCGAGCTCAAGCGTGCGGTGACCACGATCCCCGTGCTCGGGAACGGCGACATCTGGGAGCCCCACGACGCGCTGCGCATGCTGCGCGAGACCGGCGCCGACGGCGTCGTCATCGGCCGGGGCTGCCTCGGTCGGCCGTGGCTCTTCCGCGACCTGGCCCGCGTGTTCGAGGGCGGCGAGGTCGGACCGGTCCCGACCATGGCCGAGGCCGGCGCGTCGATGAAGCGCCAGGCGCAGCTCATCGTCGAGTGGATGGGCACCGAGCGTGCCCTGCGGGGCTTCCGCAAACACGCCATCTGGTACCTGACCGGCATGCCGGTCGGCGGCGAGTTCCGCCGGCAGGTCCAGGAGATCGACGGCCTCACCGACCTCGACGCGGTCCTGGATTCGATCGACCCCGGGCTCCACCTGCCGGTCGACGCCATCCGCATCCCGCGCAGCCACAAAGGCGGCCC
>JBCCFK010000202.1:0-8509 GCA_039029775.1 Actinomycetota bacterium
AAGTGATCGGTTCCACTCCGGCGGCAATCATGCGCCTCACCGGTCGACGACATCGTCGTCGACCCCGACACGCCGTGGTTGGTCATCGTCTGGAACGACCCGATCAACCTGATGTCGTACGTGACGTACGTGTTCCAGAAGCTGTTCGGCTACTCCAAGGAGAAGGCCAACGAGCTCATGCTCGACGTGCACCACAAGGGCCGAGCCGTCGTGAGCGAGGGACCCAAGGAAAAGGCGGAGCTCGACGTCTTCCGTCTCCACGAGCACGGCCTCTGGGCCACGATGCAACAGGATTGACTCCCGCCACGATCGTGGCTTCGGGCCAGCGGCCCGCCGGCCACTCAGTGGACCGCAGGCGCCTTGTGCCCGACTCGCAAAGCCGGTTCGGGCCACCGGGTGGCAGACTCGGGTGATGAGGGCTCCGGTGGTCGTCGTCGGCGGTGGACACAACGGCTTGATCTGCGCCGCGTACCTGGCGCGGGCCGGGATCGACACCGTGCTCGTCGAGGCCCGCGACACCGTCGGGGGCTGCGCCTCGACCGTCTCCGACCTCGGCGCGCGGTTCAACATCTGCAATTGCGACCACACGATGATCCGGGCGATGCCGGTCATCGACGAACTCGAGCTCGGCGAGCACGGCCTTCGGTACCTCGAGGCCGAGGCGGGGTTCGTCAACGTCTTCCACGACGACTCGCCCCCCTGGGCCAGCTTCCACGAGATCGACCGACAGCTCGACTCCCTCGCCGCCTCGTACCCGTCCCAGGTCGAGGGCTATCGGCGCTACCTCGAGGACGCGATGCCGGTCGCCGAGCTCGTGATCGCGATGGCGCGCACGAAGCCGAGCACGTCCGGCATGATCGGCACCGCCCTGCGGCGCCGGGCCAGCGGCGCGGCGCGGCTGCTCGACTGGTCCCGACGCTCCGCCGACGATGTGTTCTCCAGGTACTTCGACGACTGGCACGTCACGATGCCGGTCGTCAGCACCGGCCCGACCGTCTGGGGCGTGCACCCCTCGTGGCCGGGCACCGGACTGGCCGCCGCTGCGTTCGCAACCCGTCACCTCATCAAGACGGGGCGCCCGGTCGGGGGCAGCGGTGCGCTGACCGACGCGATCGCGGCCAGCTTCGCCGCGGCCGGCGGCGTCGTTCGCGCCGGGTCCCGCGTCACCCGACTGCTCGTCGCAGGGGGGCGCGTCGACGGCGTCGAACTCGCCGACGGCACGAGGATCGAGGCCGCCGCGGTCGTGGCGGCGTGCGATCCGCATCGCGTGTTCGTCGACTGGGTCGGCGAGGCCCCGGCCGCAGCGCGACGTCTCGTCAGACGCTGGCACGACCGGCCGGTCCACGACGGCTACGAATCGAAGATCGACGCCGTGCTCGACCAGCTCCCGCGGTACCGCTTCGCCGAGGCGATCGAAGCGGCCTGCCCCGGCGTCGACGTGCTGGAGCCCCACGATCGTGGTCTCGCCCTCGCCGGAGGACCTGGCGGCGGCCCACGCCGGCCGAGAGGAGGGCCGCGTCGCCGACCGGCCCACGATGCTGGTGAACGTGCCGTCGGTCCTCGACGATGCCATGGTCCCCGACGACGGGGGACACGTGCTCAGCCTCGAGGTGCTGTTCACCCCCTACGCGCTCGCCGGAGGCTGGCCGTCGTCGACCGAGCCCGCCCGATGGCTCGATCTCTGGCTCGCGATGACCGAGTCCACCTCCCACGGTGACGTCCGAGCCTGGCGAGCGATGACACCCGACCGCTACGAGGCCGAGTTCTCGATGCACCGGGGCCACACTCCGTCGTACGCCGGCGCACCTCTGGCGGCGCTGCTCGGGCGCGAGCGCGAGCTCACCCGATACCGGACACCGATCGACGGGCTCTACCTCTCGGGCGCGGCCACCTTCCCCGGCGCGGGCGTGTTCGGGGCCGCCGGCCGCAACACGGCCGACGTCGTCCGTCAGGATCTCGTCGGCGCCGTCGGCCGCCGACTGGCACCGGTCCGCCGCCGAGCGCGCGGTCTGGTCGGCTCCGTCTCCCGATGACCACGCCGATCTCGGTGAACCTGATGCCCACCGCACCGGTGGGCCGTGTCGTCGAGCTCGCTCGGCTGGCGGAACAGCTCGGGTGTCGCCGGTGCTGGGTGTACGACGAAGGTCTGGTCACACGCGACGTGTACGTCACCCTGACCGCCATCGCGGCGGCGACCGATCGGATCCAGCTCGGTCCGGGCATCACCAATCCCTGGGTGCGGCACCCGGGAGCGACCGCGGGCGCCATCGCGGCGCTGGACGAGGTGAGCGGCGGACGCGCATTCCTCGGGCTCGGCGCCGGCGGGGGTCTCACGCTGGGGCCGCTCGCCATCGAGCGTCGCCGACCGCTTCGGGCCGTCGAACACACCGTGGCTGCGTTGCGGGACCTGTTCGCGGGCGCGGAGGTCACGATGGAGGCCGAGACCTTCGGGTTCGACCGGGCGCGCCTCGCTTCCGGTCCCCACGACATCGAGATCCTCCTCGCCGGCCGCGGACCCCGCATGATCGACCTGGGTGGCCGGACGGCCGACGGCTTCTATCTCAGCTACATCCACAAGGACCTGCTTGCCGACGAGGTGGGCCGCCTGCGCGCCGCGGCCGGCGGTCGCCCATTCACCGTGGTCTGGTCGACGGCCATCGCGACCACCGACGAAGAGCTCGAGGCCGTGCGGGCGCAGCTGACCTTCCGCCTGGTGGACTCACCGGACTCGATTCGCCACCGGGTGGGACTCGACGACGACCGGCGGGACCGGATCCGAGCCGCTCTCGCCGACGGCGGGCCATCGGCCGCCGCGCACCTGATCGAACCCTCGTGGGTCGACGCCTTCGCCCTCGTCGGGTCCCCGACCGAGTGCCTGGCGGAGCTCGAGCGGACGGCGACCGATCTCGGAATCGACGAGTTCCTGCTCCCGGTGTCGTCCGTGGACCGCGGCGCCGAGGTGATCGAACGGGTCTGCCGAACCCGCTGACCCGGCTGCCGATCCCCCGCTACGGTCGCCGCATGCAGGTCGGCATCCAACTCCCCGAGGCCGAGCGCTTCGTCCCGTGGACCGAGTATCGCGAGATGGCGGTGCTCGCCGAAGACGTGGGCTTCGACTCCCTCTGGTTGGGGGACCACCTCTTCTACGACAAGCCCGACGGCCTGATCGGTCCGCACGAGTGTTGGAGCCTGCTCGCCGCCGTCGCGGCGGTGACGGAGCGCGTGCTGCTGGGCCCGCTCGTCACCCCGACCGGGTTCCGCAACCCGGCGATGCTCGCCAAGATGGCCGCGACGGTCGACGAGATCGCCGGAGGCCGACTCGTGCTCGGTCTGGGCTCGGGGTGGTACCGGCGGGAGTTCGAGGGCTTCGGCCACCCGTTCGACAACCGGGTGAGCCGGTTCGCCGAGGCCTTCACGATCATCACGGACCTCGTCCGGACGGGCCGCTCGGATCGCGAAGGCGAGTGGCACCGTGCCGACGATGCCCGCCTCGTGCCGCCAGCACGGCCGGACATGCCGATCATGGTGGGATCGACTGGCCCTCGGATGCTCGCGATCGCCGCGGCCGAGATGAACTGGTGGAACGAGTGGTGGAGTCGTGTCGACAACGACCCGGCGAAGCACCCCCCCCGGATAGACGTCCGCGACCAGGCGCTCACGGAAGCCGGCAGGGATCCGGCAGAGGTCACGCGCTCGGTCGCGGTCATGGTCGAACTGCCCGGCGGCACCGGTCGTACGCAGGGCACGACCGAGCAGGTGGAGCCGATCGCCGGGCCGCCCGAACGAATCGCCGAGCGACTGCTGGAGTTCGAGGGCCTCGTCGACCACCTGCAACTCGTGGTCGATCCGATCACGTCGGCGTCGGTCGAAGCGCTGGCCCCGGTCGTTGTGGCGGTCCAGGCAGCCGCCTGACCCCGGCCGACGACGTCAGTCCGACTCGCCCCAGCGCGAGAGCCCGTCGACCGTCACGCCCAGGTGCTCGAGCGCTCGTCCGACCGAGTGGGTCACCACGTCGGCGAGGCTCGTCGGCTTGTTGTAGAAGGCCGGCACCGGCGGATAGACGATCGCTCCCGCCTCGGTGACGCGCTCCATCAGGCGCAGATGGCCGAGGTGAAACGGCGTCTCCCGGACCATGAGCACGAGCGGTCGGCGCTCCTTCAGGGTCACGTCCGCGGCGCGGGCGACCAGATCCGACGAGAACGACGTTGCCACCGCGGACAACGTCTTGATCGAACACGGCGCCACGATCATGCCCTCGGTTCGGAACGAGCCGGACGCGATCGGCGCGCCGATGTCGCGGGACCCGTGGACGTGGTCCGCGAGCTCCTCCACCTCTCCGACGGACACGTCGGTCTCGACGCCGATGGTGGTCTTCGCCGGGTTGCTGAGGACCAGATGGGTCTCGATCGCCCCGACATCTCGCAACAACTCCAGCGCACGGACTCCGTACACCGCTCCGCTCGCACCGGTGATGGCCACCACGACGCGCCGAGGCGTGCTCATCGGAGATACGGACCGAGATCGACGGACGGATAGGCGACGCGAGCGCCGTACTCGCGACGTTCGCGCTTGTAGGTCGCATCGATGCCGACCTTGGTACTCACCCCGCGCTGATCCGCCGTCGGGTCCATCTCGTGACCCTGGGCGTTGGCGACCGTGAACACGTCGTCACCCCAGTGCACGCGATTGGTGAGCGCCCACTGCACCTCGGCCGGCTCGTACATGTCGATGTCTCGATCGACCACGATCACGTTCCGGACGTTGATGTGGGCCGCCATGGCAGCCATCGCCAGGTTCTTGGGGGTGCCGGGGTTGTCCCGGTCGATCTGGACGATCGCCAGGAACCCGTTGCCGTAGGGAGGGATGTGCACGTCGGCCGTCCCGTCGAGGTGGCGGACGAACCGGCGCAGCAACGGCTCACGTGGCAGCACGTTGCCGAGATAGATGTGCTCGTACCAGCCGGGGATGATCGTCTGATAGATCGGGGCGTCCCGCCACGAGATGCACGTGACCTCGAACGTCGGACTGTTCCAGGCCTCGCCGTGATAGCCGTGGAACTCGGCGAGCGGGCCCTCCAGCTCGCGAACCGTGGGATGCAAGAGGCCCTCGATCACGACCTCCGCCGCCGCCGGGATGTCGACGTCCACCGTGCGCCCCCGACAGACCTCCACACCGGTGCCTCGAATCGCGCCCGCGATCAGCAGCTCGTCGACGGGCGTCTTGACACCCGCGGCGATCATGATCGCCGGGTCGAGTCCGATCGCCAGCGCGATCGGGAACGGCGCGTCCGGATCCTCTCGCGACTTCCAGAACGTGCCGACGTCGCGCCACTCGTTGACGTTGAAGCCGAACCGGTCGCGCTCGAGGCGCAGCATGCGGTTGTAGCCCAGGTTGCCCCGTCCCGAGATCGGGTCCTTGGCCACCGTCACCGCGCCCGTGATGAACGCGCCGCCGTCGCCCCGACTGTGGGTCGGAATCGGGAGCATCGCTGTGTCGAGGTCCTCCCCCATCACGTGGTTGTCGTGCCAACCGGCGGCCTCGACGCGGACCGGCGCGATGCCGTTGACGGGATCGAGAACACGCTCCATCACGTCGATGACCTCGTCGGGCCCGCAGCCGAGGGCGAGGGCCGCGCGGCGGTGCGAGGTGACCGAACCACAGAAGATGGGCCACGGGCTCCCCGCGGCCGACGAGAACAGCCCGGCTCCGGTGTCGGTCCGGGCGAGGGAAGCCGCGACATCGGCGAGTTCGTGCTCGAGCGACACCGTGCGATCGATCCGAGCCAGCTGGCCCGCAGCGTCGAGGACGTCGATGTAGGAGCGCAGATCGCGGATCGACATCGCCCGATCATAGGACGGCGCACCTCCGGCCCTTCCGGCCGGACGCCGGCGGTAGCGTTGCGCCATGCCCGACGATTCGCTGACGCTCGCCAACGGACGCCTTCCCGACGGCGCCGTCGTGGACATCACCGTGACCGACGGCCGGGTCAGCGCAGTCGTCCCCCACGATGCCGCAGCCATCGCCAGCGCGGACCACGACCTTGCGGGATGGCTCGTCCTGCCGGCGCCGGCCGAACCCCACGCCCACCTCGACAAGGCGCTGTCGGCCGAGCTCGTCCCCAACCCGCGCGGCGACCTGATCGGCGCCATCGAGGCCTGGGGCGCGGCGTCGGCGGCGGGTGCGATCACCTACGACGGCATCGTCGAGCGCGCCAGGCAGGCGATGGAGCTGCTGCTCGTCCACGGCGTCACCGCCGTTCGGACGCACGTGAACGTGCTCGCCTCGACGCGGAGCGAACCCGTCCGGGCCCTGCGCGACGCGGCCGCCGACTTCGCCGACGTGATGGACATCCAGATCGTGGGCCTGTGCGGTTTCCCCATGACGGGCGACGACGGCGCGCCGACCCGAGCCGCGCTCGCCGAGTCGCTCGAGGTCGGCCTCGACCTGGTCGGGGGATGCCCGCACCTCGACCCGGACGGCCCCGGGCTGATCGAGCTGGCCATCGACGTCGCCTCGGAGGCTGGGATCCCCATCGACCTGCACGTCGACGAGATGCTCGACCCGTCGGTGCTGACGCTGCGCGACCTCGCCCGCCAGGTCCGCGACCGGGGCTTCGACGGCCTCGTGGCCGCCAGCCACTGCGTGACGCTGGGTATGCAGACACCGGAGACACAGGCGGCAGTGGCGGCCGAGGTGGCAGCCGCGGGTATCGCCGTGTTCCCGCTGCCCCAGACCAACCTCTTTCTCCAGGGTCGGGACGACCCCACCGCGACCCCCCGAGGCCTGACGGCGGTCAACGCCCTCCAGGACGCGGGCGTGCTGGTCGCGGCCGGCGGCGACAACGTCCAGGACCCATTCAACCTGGTCGGCCGAAGCGATGCGCTGGAGACCGCCGCGCTCATGATCATGGCCGGCCACCAGCTCCCCGAGGTCGCGTACGACATGGTCAGCACCAACGTCCGGGCCGCGATGGGTCTGCCCCGCGCCGGGACCGACATCGGTGACGTGGCCGATCTCCTGGTCATCGACGCGCCGTCGATCCGCGGCGCGATCGCCGACGCTCCGATGTCACGCCGGGTCTTCCGTCGCGGCCGCCTCGTCGCTTCGGCGGATCAGCAGCTGCGGGTGCACCGGTGAGCATCCGGGACGCCATCGCCACCGACCTGGTGGTGAGTCCGCTCGGCGCGGATGCGGCGGAGATGCTCGATGTCGCTCGTTGCGCGGAGGACTGCGGGTTCGACGGGGTCTGGACGCTCGACCACTTCAGCGGCACCATGCTCGACCGCCCGTGGTCGCGCGAGCTCTTCACGCTGCTCGGCGGCTTCGCCGTGGCGACCTCCGAGATCCGGATCGGATCGCTCGTCGCCAACATGGTCAACCGGCACCCGAGCCTGCTGGCGTCGGCCGCGTCCACGCTCCAGTCGATGTCGGGCGGACGCGTCGTCCTCGGGATCGGAAGCGGGGCTGCTCCCGGATCGCGCTTCGCGTCGGAGCAGGACGCGATCGGCCGCGACCTCGGCGACAGTGCGTCGCGACGACGCCGCCTCCGCGAGACGATCGAGGTCGTCCGCCTGCTCTGGGACGGTGGGACGCACCACGAGGGCGAGTTCGTCGTCCTCGAAGGGCTCGACGGGGTGATCGGTCCCGAATCGATCCCGCCCATCATCGTCGGGGCGTCCGGTCCTCTCACCATCGAGGTCGCCTGCGCTGTCGCCGACGGGGTGAACATCCGGGTGTCGGAGCAGACCCCGGACCTCATCGCCCACGCCGCCTCGCTGGCCGCAGGCGCACCCTTCGAGATCTCGATCCACGACTCGCTCCTGCTCGACTCGCCCACCGGCGGCGCGGTCGAGCCCTGGGTGGCGGCGGGTGTCGCTCGGCGCACGCTGACCGTGAGCCCGCCCTTCGATCTCGACGCCATCGCGGCGATCGGCGCCAACCTCAACGCCTGAGCGCCGCTGAGCCCCGCGTGGGGGATCGTCTCATGCTCCCCGGCGCTCGACTGTGGGACCATTGGTGCCGGGCTGCTCCGTCCTGGAGCACCCGGAGTCGGACTGACCCGGAGGTACTGCCGACCGCGACAACCCATGCGACCGAAAGGGGCATTCGGTGAGAATGACCATCACCGCTGCAATCCACGCCCGTTGGGGCCACCGTGTCGACGGCCTGATCCACACCCATGCCTGGACCGTGGAAGCCACCCTCACCGGCCCGGCCGACTGCGACAAGGTCTTCCCGGCCGACGACCTCGAACGCATCCTCTCCGAATCGGTCGCCCCCTGGCAGGGCCACTACCTCACCGACACCGATGTCGGGACCTGGAAGGGCTACACCCCGCTCGTGTGGGAACGCGAGCCGACGGTCGAGGAGATCGTGCGAGTCCTGTGGCAACGGCTCGAGCCCGAAGTGCCGGGCCTGGTCGAGGTCTCGCTGGTCGAGAGCACCGAGTTCGATCGCTGTCGCAAGGTCACCCTCGCTGCCTGACAACCTGCCGCGGTCTCTGGGACCG
>JBCCFK010000203.1:0-8436 GCA_039029775.1 Actinomycetota bacterium
CGTACCCGTCGACCTGTGTTGCCCGGCGGCGCTCGAGGCCCAGATCACCGACGACGTCGCCCGACGGCTGCAGGCCCGCGTCGTCGTCGAGGCGGCAAACGGCCCGACCACGCCCGCAGGCGAGGCGATCCTCGAAAAGCGCGGCGTCGAGATCCTCCCAGACGTGCTCGTGAACGCCGGCGGCGTCATCGTGTCGTATTTCGAGTGGCTCCAGAACCGGACCGCCGAGCAGTGGAGCCTCGACACGGTGGACCGGCGCCTCATGGAGATGCTCTGGACGGCGGCCGACCGCATCGCATCGGTCCAACTCGAGTTCGGCTGCTCACGACGCGACGCGTGCTACGTCGTGGCCCTGCGGCGCCTGCAGACCGTCTATCAACAGCGGGGCATCTGGCCCTGAGAGCGTCGGGACGCCCGACGGCGCGCCATGTCGCCGTCCTGTCGCGATTGTTGCGGTCAGGCGAAGCCTGCGTCGTCGAGCCGTCGACGCTGGTTCCGGCACTTCAACAAAATGTAGAATTCGGTCGCTGTGACCGACCTCCGCATCAACGCAGACCGCCTCTTCGCCCGCCTGGCCGAGCTCGCCGCGATCGGCGCGATCGAGGGAACGGCGGGATGCGCACGCCTGGCCCTGACCGACGAGGACAAGGCGGGCCGCGACCTCGTGTGCACCTGGATGCGCGATCTGGGGATGACGCTCACCGTCGATGGCATCGGCAACGTCACCGGCATCTGGGCCGGTCCCCAGACCGACCCCACAGCCGCGCCGGTGATGACCGGCTCCCACATCGACACCGTGCGCACCGGTGGCCGCTACGACGGCAACCTCGGCGTGCTCGCCGGACTGGAGGTCGTGGAGACCCTGGCCGAGGCCGGCCACTCCCCGCCCCGACCGATCGCCGTCGCGTTCTTCACCGACGAGGAGGGCTCCCGGTTCCCGCCTGACATGTTGGGCAGCCTCGTGTACGTCGGCGGGATTCCACTGGAGGACGCGCTCGACATCGAGGGCATCGACGGTGCGGTCGTCGGCGAGGAGCTGGAACGCATCGGATACCGAGGCGCCGGCCCCTGCCCCGGGCCCGCACCCCACGCCTTTGTCGAGCTCCACATCGAGCAGGGTCCCGTCCTGGAGGTCGAAGGGGTCACGATCGGCGCGGTCGAGAGCGTTCAGGGCATCAGTTGGACCGAGCTCACCATCACCGGCCAGTCCAACCACGCCGGGACCACACCCATGTCCATGCGGCGCGACCCGGCGTTCGTCGCGGCGTCGATCACCTCGTTCGTTCGTGACCTCGCGCTGGAGCTCGGCGGCGCCCAGGTGGCCACCGTCGGTCAGCTGAACCTGCACCCCAACCTGGTCAACGTCGTCCCCGCATCGGCCACCATGACCGTCGATCTCCGCAACACCGACGAGGCCACCCTCCAGGAGGCAGAGCGTCGCCTGGTCGGTCATTGCGAGCGCGTGGCCGCCGCGGAGAACGTCACGATCGAGGCGCGCTCGCTGGCAAGATTCGAGCCCGTGATCTTCGACGCCGACGTGGTGAACCTCGTGCATGCGACCGCCAAGCAGCTCGGCCACTCGGTCCAACGGATGCCGTCGGGCGCGGGCCACGACGCCCAGATGCTGGCCCGGGTCTGCCCCACGGCCATGATCTTCACGCCCAGCGAGAACGGCATATCCCACAACCCGGCGGAGCACACCGAACCCCAGGACCTCGAGGCCGGGGCCAACGTTCTCCTCCACGTCATGCTCGCGCTGGCCGAAGGACAGGCATGACGATCGACGACATGTTCGACCGGGGAGATCCCGACGCCGCCGCCGACGGCCCCTTGGGCGATTCCCGCGCACCACGGCGCCTCCGCATCGCCGCCGCCCAGCTGGGCCCGATCGGTCGGCACGAGAGCCGGGCATCGGTGGTCGACCGGCTGATCGACCTGCTGGAGCGCGCGGCCGCGGCCGACGTGGAGCTGATCGTCTACCCCGAGCTGGCGCTGACGACCTTCTTCCCGCGCTGGTACGTCGAGGGCGAGGACGACCTCGACCTCGACAGCTTCTACGAGACCGAGATGCCGGGCCCCGAGACCAAACGACTCTTCGAGGCCGCCAAGGGCTTCGCGATGGGCTTCTGTCTCGGGTACGCCGAGATGACCCCCGAAGGTCACCGGTACAACACCCAGATCCTCGTGGAGCGCGACGGCTCGATCGTCGGCAAGTACCGCAAGGTCCACCTCCCCGGTCATCGCGAACACGAGCCCTGGCGCGAGTTCCAGCACCTCGAGCGGCGCTACTTCGAGCCCGGCCACGACTTCCCCACCTGGCGGGCGTTCGGCGGCGTCGTCGGCATGGCGATCTGCAACGACCGGCGCTGGCCCGAGACGTACCGGTGCCTCGCGCTGGGCGGCGCCGAGCTCATCCTCATCGGGTACAACACGCCGATGCACTACGCCCCCGACCCCAGCCAGGACGCGTTGCAGTCGTTCCACTCTCACCTGGTGATGCAGGCGGGGGCCTACCAGAACGGCTGCTACGTGGTCGGCGTTGCCAAGGGCGGCACCGAGGAGGGCGTGGAGTCGCTGGCCGACAGCTGCATCATCGCCCCGACCGGGCGCGTGATCGCCCTGACCGCGCACACCGGCGACGAGCTGGCCATCGCCGACATCGACCTCGACCTGTGCGCGAACTACAAGGACACGCTCTTCCAGTTCGACCGCTACCGGCGCCCCGAGGCCTACACACAGATCACCGGCCAGAAGGGTGCCACCCCGCCCGAGCCGGCGGACGGCGCGTGACGCCGGCCGTCGAGCGCACCAACCAAACGGACCGTCGGAGGTCGCGATGACGGCATTCGAACTCAACGGCACACCGGTCACCGTGACCGGCACCCATCCCCACCTACTCTCGGCCCTGCGCGACGAGCTCGGTGTGATCTCGCCGAAGGACGGTTGCTCGCCGACGGGTCAGTGCGGCTGCTGCACGGTGTTCGTCGACGGCAAGGCGCGCGTGGCGTGCCAGACCTCGATGGACAAGACCGAGGGCGCCTCGGTCACCACGCTCGAGGGTCTCGACCCGCTCGAGGTCGATCGGATGGCGAACGCCTTCGCGGCCTGCGGGGCGCTCCAGTGTGGATTCTGCACACCGGGCATCGTCATCCGGACGAAGTCGCTCATCGACAAGAAAGGCGCCGACCTCACCCGCAACGATGCGGCCCGACACCTCGGCGCCCACCTGTGCCGGTGCACCGGGTACACGAAGATCCTCGACGCGGTGGAGGCCCTGGCCAGCGACTCCGTGCCTGCGCCCCGACTCCCCGGCGGGGTCGGGTCGCGAGGCATCAAGTACGAGGCCTGCGACCTCGCGGTGGGCCGACGTCCGTTCATCGACGACATGAGGCCCGCCGGCCTCCTCCACGGTGCCTTCCACCTGTCGGACCACGCTCGAGCCGACATCGTCGGCATCGACACCACGGCGGCCGAGGCCGTCCCTGGGGTGGAACGCGTCATCACGGCGGCCGACGTCCCGGGAGAGCTGCGAGTCGGGCTGATCCACAAGGACTGGCCCGTCTTCATCCCGGTCGGCGGTCGCACGTCCTACCTCGGCGACGTGCTGGCGATGGTCGTGGCCGAGACTCGCGAGATCGCCCGCGCTGCCGCGCAGCTCGTCGAGGTCACCTACGCCGTCCTCGCTCCGTTGGTCGACCCCGCAGCCGCAGTGGCCAGCGACGAGGACGCCGTGTGGGGCCTCGACGGCAATGTGCTGTCGACATCCACGTATCGCCGAGGCGACGCCGACGCCGCGCTTGCCGAGTCCGCGCACGTCGTCCGCGAGACCTTCCAGACCCAGCGCATCGACCACGCGTTCGTGGAGCCCGAGTCGACGCTGGCGGTCCCGACCGACGACGGCGGGCTCTACGTCTACTCCGGAGGGCAGGGCATTTGGGACGACCGCGACGACATCGCCCGGATCCTCGACGTCGATGCTTCGGTGGTGACCGTCGAGCTCGTCTCCAACGGCGGTGCGTTCGGCGGCAAGGAGGACATGTCCAACCAGGGCCAGACCGCGCTCGCGGCGTGGCTGTTGCAGCGACCGGTGAAGACCACGTTCAGTCGCGAGGAGTCCTTCCTGGTGCACACGAAGCGGCATCCGATCCGCATGGAGTACCAGGCGGGGTGCGACGCCGACGGGAAGCTGACGGCGCTGCACATCCGGATGCTGGGCGACTCGGGGCCGTACGCCTCGGTCGGCATGAAGGTGCTGGAGCGGGCGGCGGGTCACGCCAGCGGTCCCTACGTGGTCCCCAACATCGACTGCGAGGCCGTGGCCGCCCGCACCAACAACAGCGTGTGCGGGGCCTTCCGAGGCTTCGGCGCCAACCAGGCCCAGTTCGCGATGGAGGGCGTCCTCGACCGCCTGGCCGATGCGGTCGGGATCAGCGGCTGGGAGATCCGCAGCCGCAACGTCGTCGAGCCCGGCGCCGTGTGGGGCCCCGGCCAGATCATGGACGACGGCTCGCTCGGTGCCCGTGCGTGCCTGGATGCCGCCAGGCCCGCCTACGACGCCGCGGTCGCCGCCGGCAAGCCGGTCGGGATCGGACTGGGCCTGAAGAACTCGGGGCTCGGCAACGGGTTCAAGGAGGTCGCCAGAGCGGTCGTCCACTTCCGCAGCGACGGCATCGTGGAGGTGCGCCACTGCTGGACCGAGATGGGCCAGGGCGTCCACACGGTCGCGCTGCAGGTGGCGGTGGAGGAGCTCGGGATCGAGGCCGACCGCATCGAGGTCATCGTCGACACCACCCGAGAGCTCGGCGCCGGCCAGACCACGGGAAGCCGCGGCACGCTCATGGGGGCCGGCTCGGTGCAGGACGCCTGCCGCAAGGCCATCGCCGATGGCTGCCGGGTGGGGGTCGACTACGAGGGCGAGTACCGCGTCGACTGGACCAACTCGCTGAGCGAGGGGCTCGAGAACCCGATCATCCATTCGACGTTCGGCTACGCGGCCCAGGTGGTGATCCTCGACCCCGAGACCGGTGAGGTCGACCACGTCGTGGCCGCGCACGACGTCGGCAAGGCGGTCAACCCGCTGCTGTGTGAGGGCCAGGTGGAGGGCGCGGTCCACATGGGCCTGGGTTATTCGCTGTCCGAGGGTTTCCCCTGCGACGAGCACGGCCTGCCCACCAACACCACACTGCGCAGCCTCGACATCATCCGTCCGAAGGACATGCCGTCGGTGGAGACCATCCTGGTCGAGTCGGCCGAGCCCAACTCGCCCTACGGCATCAAGGGCGTGGGCGAGATCGGCCTCGTTCCCACGGCGGGCGCCGTCGCCGCAGCGCTCCGAGCCCATGACGGCGAGTGGCGCACCGAGCTCCCGATGCGCAACATCGCCAACCGCGAACGAGCGAGCGCGTGGACCTGATCCCCCCGAGAAAGTGCCCACCTGGGGTCAGACCCCGCGCGGGCACTTTGTCAAAGTGCCCACCTGGGGTCAGACCCCGCGCGGGCACTTTGTCGGCGGTCGACGGTGAGGTCGGGCTGCGATGACGCTCGCAGCGAACCAGACGCATGGCATGGTCTGCGCGCATCATCACCTCTACTCCGCGCTGGCCCGCGGCATGCCCGCTCCCCCGCGCAACCCCGGCAGCTTTCTCGACATCCTCGAGCTCGTCTGGTGGCGCCTGGATGTGGCGCTCGACCTCGAGACGATCGCGTGGTCGGCGAAGCTCGGCGCTCTCGAGGCCCTCGAACGCGGCACGACCTGCATCATCGACCACCACGAGTCTCCCAACGCCATCGACGGCTCGCTGTCGGTGATCGCCGACGCGTGTGCCGAGATCGGCGTGAGAGTGAACTTGGCCTACGGCATCACCGACCGCCACCCCGGCGGTTTCGACCCTGATCGAGGCATGACCGACGGCGCCCGCGCTGGCCTGGCCGAGTGCGAGCGCTTCATCGAGGCCGGCGGCCGCGGGATGGTCGGCGTCCACGCCGCCTTCACCTGTTCGGACGAGAGCCTCGAGGCCGCCGCCGGGCTGGCGGCCGATCTCGGCGTGGGGGTGCACATCCACGTCGCCGAGGGACATGCCGATCGTGGTGCCGCGACCCGCCTCGCCGGTCTCACGACGGACGACTGGTTGCTGATCCACGGTGTCCATCTGGCCGACGACCACGGCCTCGCCGGCACGATCGTCCACAACCCGCGGTCGAACATGAACAACGCGGTCGGCTACGCGGCGCCCACTCGGTTCACCAACCGGGTCGGCCTGGGCACCGACGGCATCGGCGCCGACATGGTCGACGAGTTCCGAGTCGCGTACGTACGCCTGCGCGAACACGACGTCACCGAGTCCCCCGACACCGCCTGGGCGATGCTCGACGTCAACACGCAGCTGTTTCCGGAGTGCCGGGACGACGTCGTCACCTGGTCCTACGACGAGATGGACCCGTGGCGACTCGCCTTCACGACAGGCGTCGGTCCCCGGCGGATCGAGATCGACGGCACCGTCGTCCTCGACGATGGTGTCGTGACTACCGTCGACGCCGACGAGATCCGGGCCAAGGCCGCCGAGGCCGCCCAGAAACTCTTCACGAGACTGGAGTCAGTGTGAGCGAACGAAGTGAGTGTGGCCACCCGGCCCGTCGCACAAGCGACCCGAGGGGAGAACGATGAGCCAGCCGGTTGCCATCTATCTGCAGGACGCCCACGACATCCGTGAGGCGATGACCTACGCGCAGTACGCCGAGGAGAAGGGGTTCGATGCCGTGTGGCAGGCGGACTCGCGCCTCGTGCGGGAGGCGTGCGTCCCGATGGCCGCGTTCGCAGCCACGACCGAACGCGTGAAGATCGGTTCCGGCGTCGTGGACTGCTGGACCCGCAATCCCGCCCGCCTGGCCTCCACCTTCTCGACCCTCGACGACCTCGCTCCAGGCCGGATCATCCTGGGCATCGGGGCCTGGTGGGACCCGCTGGCCTCGAAGGTCGGCGTCAGCCGCGAACGGCCGCTGCGGGTCATGCGCGAGGTGGTCGAGTCGGTCCGGGCACTGCTCGCCTGCGACGGGCCCGTCACTTACGACGGCCACTTCGTCCATCTCGACGGGGTCGAGCTCGACTACGTCCACCAGGAGCGCCGGGCCAAGGACGTGCCGATCTACATCGGGGCGACCGGCATGAAGATGATGGAACTGACCGGCAAGATCGCCGACGGCGCAGTCCTCAACTACATGGTCGAGCCCGCCTACAACGTCCGAGCGATGGACGCGCTGGAGGCCGGCGCCACCGCCGCCGGCCGCAGCATCGACGACATCGACCGGCCCCAGCTCATCGTCTGCTCGGTCGACGAGGACCGCCAGGCCGCCCTCGACGGCGCCCGGCTCCTCCTCACCCAGTACCTGGGCCAGCAGCCGCACATCATGGCGGCCTCGGGCGTGTCCGACGAGCTGTTGAACGAGATCCATCAGGTGCTGACGTGGCCGGCGACCCACGAGGAGGTCGTCGCCGCGTCGAAGCTCGTGCCCGACGACGTCGTCCAGCGCTGCACGGCCTCCGGCACGCCGGAGGAGGCGCAGGCCAAGGTCAAGGAGTACATCGACAACGGCTGCACCACGCCGATCCTGTACCCGCTCGGCCCCGACGTGCGCCTGATGATCGACACCTTCGCCGACTGGACGCCCTAGGGCCGCGACCATCGCGGCCCGGGCCGATGCCACCCCAGAGCCTCTGCTCGCGTCTCCGGGCCGCGTTCTCCGCCGACGTCTCCGGTGTCTACTCGCACCCCTCCTTGAGGGTGACCCAGATGAGATCGATCGGCTCGGTGCCCGAGTTCACGGACTCGTGGTTGTCCTCGAGGTCGACGCGGCCGAGCCAGCCCACCGAGCCCGTCGGCGAGACCTCGGTCTCCTCGTAGTCGCCATAGCGGACGGTCCACTCGCCCCCCTGCAGGTGGATGTACACGCCGTTCTCGGGGTGGGAGTGCACGCCCTCCCACTGTCCGGGCGGAAAGATGAACCGCTGTACGACCACCAGGTCGTTCTCGAGCAGCGTCTGTCCTGCGATGTTCGGGTAGTACTGGTGACAGGGACTCTGCGGCCCCGACCCGTGGCCCTCGTCGGGGCGGAACTCGGCGACCGGTACGGCCACGGCCGGAGGGCCAGCCTGATCCTGGTCGGTCGTCGCAGCTCCACAGGCCGACCCGATCAAGACGAGGACGGCGAAGAGCGAGCAAAGCGTTGGGTTCCGAGTCATTGAGCCACTCCTCCTGGTGACGACCCACGGACTGTAGGTCGCCCACACCGGCTGGTACGTCCGGCGATCGTCGCCTCGAGCCCGGGGCGTGGAGTACATCGGGGCGACAAACCCGCACGTGATCGATTTCTGTCCCCCGGACCTCCTGACGCGGCCGCACCTGCCGATGGATGATGGGGTTCCGCCGGGCGGGCGTGGGC
>JBCCFK010000204.1:0-8383 GCA_039029775.1 Actinomycetota bacterium
GCCCGCCGAGGAAGAGGAGCTGGCAGTGACCGGCGCCAACTCCGCGATGGTGGCCATCATCGCCGGTGCTCTGCTGGCCGGCGGTCTCATGACCGTCGCCGCCGTGCGCCCGGCTCGCCGCCGCAGCTGATCGGCCTCGGAGCGAATCCGTTCTCGACCGGCCCGTCCGGCTCGATCCGAAAGGGTCGGCCGGGCGGGCCGGTTTCGTTTTGTTAGACCAGCTCGGCGACGAGGACAGCGACGCCGACCGCGACGAACAACAGCCCGCCGACACGTCTGATCGTCCGCTCGCCCACGTGCCGTGAGACCGTCCGCCCGGCGATCACGGCGAGGACACCGGCGAGACACAGGCCCAGGGTGGCTCCGATCCACACCATGACCGCGTCATCGCGGGCCGCCAGGGTGATCGTGGTCAGCATGGTCTTGTCGCCGAGCTCGGCGACGAAGAGCGCGACCGCCACCGAGCCCGCCACCGCGACCATGCGCCGCAAACCCTCGGCGCCAAGAACAGGTGGCGCCTCGCCCACGGGGGACTCCGCGTCGCTCGCGTCGGCGGTGGCGAGTCCCCACAGGCCGACCGCGATGAAGATCGCGGCGGCCCCGAGGTTGATCGCTCGCGTCGGCAGGCCGGCGCCGGCGGCACTGCCGATCATGGCTGAGACCAGGCTGACGACGAGATAGCCGAGGCACATGCCCGCCAGCACCGGTCCCGGTCGGTGGCGGGTGGCGAACCCGGCCGTGGCGAGTTGGGTCTTGTCGCCCAACACCGCGACGAAGACGATGCCCAGCGCACCGAGGAGGTCGAGCACGTCAGCTCAGGGCTTCGTCACGGGGCTTCGATGACGGCGCGCTCCAGGTCATCGAAGAAAAGGTAGTGCGTGATCGGCCCGGCATTGGCACTGATGTTGTTGGTCACGATGACGAAGTCCCCGGCCGCGACCGCTGGGATGGATGTCCAGACCGGGTCGGCGAGGAAGTCCTCGCGCGTCGGGGTGTCGACACCTTCGCCCTCCAGCACGACCACGACGGCGTCGGCCGTGATGTCGCCCGCCAACTCCTTCGAGAAGGGCACGATGGCCTCCGCTTCGTTCTCGCCGCCGTCGAGGCCACCCTCGCTCGGGTCCCAGGTCTCGATGCCGGCGGAGCGGAAGGCGTCGGCGATGAGACCCTCCGGGGACGTCAGGCGCGGGTCGAAGCCGAGAAAGGGCGTCACGAACGCCACGCGCTGTCCGGCGTAATGGGACCCGAGTCGACCGTCCGCGAGGACGGCGAGACGGGCGTCGTACTCGGCGAGGACCTCCTCGGCGCGTTCGGGAATCGCCATCGCGTCCGCCATGGTGCGCAGAATTGTCGGCCAGTCCGCTCCGCTGTCGATGGCGACGGTGTTCACCGTCGAGCCGAGCGTCTCGTGAATTCCATCCTGGAACCCGGCGAACATGAAGATCAGGTCGGGCTGGAGGCCCAGGATCTGCTCGGCATTGGGCGTGAAGATCGGGCCCAGACTCTCCACCTCCGCTTCGAGGGCATCGATGCCGTAGTCGTCGCCGACGGGGTCCGGTGCCCCGCCGAACCAGTCGAGGCGTCCAATCGGCAGCACGCCGAGCGAGATCGCCGCTTCCCCGAGGATCTCCGACGCCGCGATGAACACGCGCTCCGGAGCCTCGGTCTGGGTGAACTCGCCGAGCTCGTGGGCGACGGTTCGGGGGAAGGTGACTGCCGCCGGGTCGACGGTCGGCTCGGGTGTCGCCGTCGGCTCGGGCGCAGCGGTGGCGCTCGGTGCCGGGTCGTCGTCGGACCGGTCCGGCTGTCCTTCGTCGGCGGGTGCGGACGCTGTGGAGCTGCCATCGGGTTCGCTGCTCGACGTTGCGTCGTCACCGCCGCCGCATCCGGCCGCGACGAGTGTCGCCGAGAGGGCGATGGCGAGCAGCCGACGAAGCGTGGCGGTCACGATCGGGGCCTCTCCTGCGCTTGTGACGGGATGCGAATGGTGGCGGCCCCGCCCGTCAACGGGGCCGCCACCGACGCAAGCGCTCAACAGCGAGCGCCAATGCTCAGCCGCAGGGGGTGCGAGCTGAGGCGAGGAAGTCGCAATAGTCGGCCTCGCTGACGACCCAGACGCCGTCGACGAGGGAAATGGTGCGAGTGAGATCGGAGTAGGCGGGATTCTCGCCGAAGAGCACGTTGTAGGTGACGGTGGCGGTGTCGCCCTCGACGACCACGTTGGTCGGCTCAAGCCCGATGCCGCCCACGCCGTCCGCGCCCGCCATGTACGCCTCGTTCGAGGCCTGGAGGGCATCGGCGTTCTCCAGGTGGGGGGCCTTGTCCTCCCAGGCGGCGGCGCTGTCGTACACCAGCCTGAATGCCTCGGCGGCGGCCGCCGCAGCCGGGTCCTCATCGGCTCCGCCGTCGTCGCCGGCCACCACCGAAGCGATCAGGGGGACGAGCTCGTCGACCAGGTAGTCGATGCTGAGGATCGTCGAGAAGCTGAGGGCGCCGTAGATCGGGTCCGTGGACTCCAGCCAGATCACCCGGTTCTCGGCCATGACGGGCATCTGGGCGAAGAGGGGCTCGGCCATCATCAGTTCCTGGGCGTTGCCGTCGGCGCGGACGATCAGGACGTCGACGTCGAGGAGCGCGAACTGCTCGGCGCTCATCTCGAAGGAGTCGAGGTCGCCGACGATCTCCGCGATCTCGTCGGGATAGACCAGGCCGAGCTCCTGGAGGAACTGCATCGGCGGGGTGCTCTGCCCGACGACCCAGAAGGTCCCGCTCTCGGTCGGGTTGGCCCACGCGAATGTCGCGCCGCCGAAGTCGTCGTTGGCGCGGGCGGCGTCGAGCACGGCGGCCTGCACGAGCGTGACGGCCTGGTCGGCCTCGTCGCTCAGGCCGAGGGCTTCACCGATCATGCGGGTCTGGTCCTGCCACGCCATGCCGAAGCTGGCGGTCTCGGCAGGCTCGGCGATGGTCGGCGCGATCTCCGCCAGGATGTCGTACTCCTCCTGGGTGATGCCGGCGTGGGTGGCGACGATCAGGTCGGGCGTGAGGACGGCGATCGCCTCGTACGACAGCTCGCCGTAGACCATGTCGAACACCTCGGGCGTGCCGCTGCCGAGCTCGTCCTGGGCCCACGGCCAGGCGGCATGGTCGTAGCCGCCGAACCACTCGCGAACCGCGATCGGCACCACACCGAGGGCGAGGACGGGGTCCTGTTCGGAGAAGCCGATGGTGATCACGCGCTCGGGTGTGCCCTCGATGACGGCATCGCCGAACTTGTGACTGATGGTGAGGGCGTCGGCCGCCGGCGCTTCGGCGGGCTCTTCTGCGGGCTGGTCGGACTCTTCGGTCGCGGGCTCGGCTTCGGGCTCCTCGGCCGGCTCGCTCGCGGATCCGGAGCCGGACCCCGTCGAGGCCCCGGCGGTGGTGGCGTCATCGTCGTCGCCGCCACATGCAGCGGCGATCAGGGCGAGCGCGGCGATCAGTGCGACGAGGCGGAGTGTCAACGGGCGCTTCACGAGGCCCCCTCGTGGGTCGGTGCGGCTTCGAGCACGACGTCGAACGAGAGCAGTTCGGCACCGTGGGCAACCGGCTGTTCGGCCGCCTCGGCGTGGCCGCGCGCGAAGGAGGGGGAGTGGACCCATGCCATGAAGGCCTCCTCGGAGGCCCAACGCGTGTACACGTACCACGTGTTGCCGTCGGTGGGGCGCAGGAGCTCGAAGCTCTCGAAGCCCTCCATGGTCTCGACCTCGCCGACACGCTGTTCGAAGCGGCGCAGCAGTTCGTCTCCGGCGCCGTCGGGCACCGTGATGGCGTTGATGCGAACGATGCTCATCAGCTGCGCTCCTCGGTGTCGCTGGTCTCGGCCGGAGCGGTTCGGTGCGGGCCGGGCATCAGGTGATCCGCGTCGTCGTCCATCGCCGAGATCAGCAGCTCCTCGACGAGGCATGCGTCGTATGCGAGGCGGGCCAGCTCGTCGATGCGGGATTCGAGGGACTCGTCCTCGACGCCGATGACGACGGTGGTCACGCCCAGTCCCGGGTCCGGACGAAGCGTCGCCGTCACGTTGTGCGACACGTGCGGGTCGCAGTCCAGGCTCTCGAGGATCTCGAACACGAGGTCCGGGTTGACGAGCGTGGCGAACAGTCGGTGCTCGTGGCCCTCGATCTCGAGCCGGAAGAGGTCGGCGTCGACGACCTCCAGTGAGCCTCCGACCTCGACCTCCTCGATCCGGTTGGCGATGTCCGCCTGGACCGGGCAGGCCGACGACATCAGCATGCGTCGGAACTGGCACAGGTCGATGTCCGCGCCCGTCTGGAATCCGACCTGCAGCGAACGGCTGGCCCGACGGTGCACGGTCAGCTCCGCGTCGGGGACTTGGTGGGCGAGGGAGACGATGAGCCGTAGACGGTCGAACATCGCTTGCATTGGGCTCTCCGGTGGTGGGCTGTTGTCAGGAGTCATGGGGTCGCCTCGGCGATCGCGCCGGCGATGGTGGCGAGCAGGTCGCCGGTTCGTGGGCCGTTGCCCAGGAGCAGTTGGTCGTCGACGACGACGATGGCCTCGTTCTGGCCCGCGGGGGTCTCGCTGAGGCCGCCGACGCCGAGCAGGCCCTCGATGCCCCCGACCGACTCGAGGCCGGCGCTCGGGATGAGGAGGACATCGGGCGCTGCGGCGATGATCGCCTCTGGCGAGATCGGCGCCGCCTCCTCGATGTCGAGCCGGTCGGCGATGTTGACGCCGCCGGCCGCCTCGATCAGCCAGTGCGTCGCGGCGTCACGCCCGAGGACGAGCTGGGTGGACTCGCCGCGGAGATAGAGGGCGGCGACGACGGGAGGGGTCGTGGTCGGCGCAACGGTGTTGGCCTCGATGGTGTCCTCGAGTTCGCCGGCCAGTGCGTCGCCCCGGGCCGACACGCCCAGCGCGTTCGCCACCGCCCGGATCTTGTCGGCCGGTCCCGTGGCGGTCGACTCGTTCGGGACGATGACGATCGGATAACCGAGGCGCCGGAGGTCGTCGATGGTCTCGGGCGGGCCGGCGATCTCGGTCGCGAGCAGGACCGAGGGGTTGTGGGTGGCGATCGCCTCCGCGGTCAGGGACCGCTGATAGCCGATCTCGGGGAGTGCGTCCGCCTCGGGCGGGTAGGTGGCCGAGAGGTCGGTGGCGACGACGTTGTCGCCGAGACCGAGGGCGAACACGACCTCGGCGACCGTGCCGTCGAGCGGGATGATCCGGTCGACGCTCTCGACGGTCACCTCGTTGCCGAGATGGTCGGTCACGGTCACCGGGAGCAAGGGCTCGTCGGTGGTGACCGCGGCGGCCTCGTCGGAGGCCGCGTCGCCTGCGGGTTCCTCGGCGGCGGTTTCGCTGGCGGAGGGTGAGGTGGTCGTGGGAGCCGGATCTGTGATGGTTGGAGAGCCACTGCCGGCTCCCACGACGTCACCATTCGTCGATGCGCCTCCGCAGGCCGCACCGACGAGAACTGTGAAGATGAGCAGTGCGCGTCGGAGACGCGCCGTGCGAAACATCGAGCTCAGCCCTCCCGCAGGATCATCCGAGCTCTGAGATCGGCGGAGCCACATCCGTTGCACCGCCAGCGAGGGTCTTCGGCCACTTGGATCGACCCGCAGAACGTGTGGAGATCCGTCTCTCCGCATGTTCCACAGGCACGCACCCAAACCGGTCCGCTGTCGTGAAACCACGACTGCGTGGGGCTGGCCTCCGACCTCATGTTAGGTATACCTACCACAGGCGCGCCGAGGTGTGCAAGCCCTTCGTCCGCACCAGCCGTTGCAGGGCCGCCCAGATCAGCAGTCCGGCGACCATGATCACGACGAAGGTCAGACTCCTCGGCAGCCAGGACCGGAGCGGCCGGATCATCGGGTAGTGCGTCAGGTAGATCACGAGCGAGGCCGAGGCGATCCAGCCGAACACGTGATGGAAGGGGCGAGGGACGGGCACCCGGGGCACGAGGGCCAGCAGCATCACGCCGACGAGGAGACGCATGCTCCGGTCGTCGTGGAAGAAGTAGCCCGGAACGGTCAACAACACGAGGGCCGCGACGCCGAACCGAGCCGGACCTCCCCTCGCCCGTTGGATGGCCCATCCGAGGAGGAACAGCCAGATGACCGTGTCCGTCTGAAAGATCGCGTTGCGGGTGCTCCCACCGATCACGTACCACTCGAACCGCAGCGCGAGCGCGGGCACCAGCAAGGCGGCGACGAAGGCCAGGGGATGCCGCTGCTCGAATCGTCGCACGGCCGGATGGGCGAACAGGACGAACAGCAACAGGCCGATCTGGACCGTCACCTCGAGGTACCAATACCGCCATCGCCAGTCGGTGTGCGCAGGGTCGCCCGCATAGTTGTTGACGAGCAGCAGCGACTCGGTGCCGAAGCGACCCCAGACCAGCATGGAGAACCCGATCCAGGCCGACGTGACGGCGGCGATCTTGGCGAACGGCCGTGCGACGCGGCGATGCCAGTCCGGCGCGCCCGTGTTCTGGAGCTGGAATCGGGCGAAGTTGTAGCCGCTGACCGCGAGGAGCAGGTGGGCGCCGACCGGCACGTAGAAGAAACGGATGTGGGAGCCGACGACGAGACACATGGCGATCGCCCGGATCACCACGTTCGTCTCGACGTGCGCGAATCGGCCGCGGCGGCGCGTGCCGAGCGCAGCGAGTTCCTCGACCGAACGTTCGTGCCAGTCCTGCGGGAGATCGCCGAGGGCCTCCTCCAGGCGGATCGACATGGTCACGTAGCTGAGCGAGTCGCCGTTGAGCGAGACGAACGAGTCGGTCCCGGCCGGCGCGTGCCCGAAGACGGACTCGAATGCCGCCTCGACCGAGCCGCTCCCCGGCGCGTCGGCTGCGGCATCGAGGCCGAGGCGCCCGACGGCTCCTGTGTCGACCTTGCCCGAGCTCAACCGGGGCAGTTCGTCGACGGGTACGACGACGATGCAATGGGACGGCAGCGAGGTGATCTCGGCGGTCCGGCGACGGGCCAGGCCGATGTCGGACCCTTCGATCGCGACCGTCAGCTGTCGGTCGTCGCTCGCCGAGGCCGCGACGAGGCCGTCGGCCTCGAGCGTCGCGTCGAGCCGTTGCAGGTCGATCCGCAGTCCGTAGATCTTCGCGAATCGGCGCTCCCGCCCGAGGATCTGCAGCAGTCCGTCCTCGTCGATCCGTCCGATGTCGCCGGTGACGAGTTGGTCGAGTTCGGCACCCATGGCCAGGTCGGACGCGGTGGTCGCGTAGCCCATCATCACGTTCGGGCCCCGGTAGACGACCCGCCCCGCGTCAGCGGGGACCGATCGGTCGGTGGTCTCGTCGAGGGGTTCGATCGTGAACGACCCACCCGGGACTGGCCGCCCGACCCTGTCGGGTCTCGTCGCCGCCAGTTCCGGTGGCAGGTACGCCATTCGGGCCGTCGCCTCGGTCTGGCCGTACATCACGAACAGGTCGACGCCGTGGCGAGCACCCGCGTCAGCGAGCGCTCGGACCTTCTCCGGGGCCATTCGGCCGCCGGCCTGGGTCACGAATCGGAGGTTCGACTCGAACAGCGGTGCATCTGCGTGGTCGATCAGGTCGAACGTGTGGGGGACCCCGGCGAGATTCGTCACCTGCAGATCGGCCACCTGCGCCCAGAACGACTCGTCGGTGACCGAAGAGTCGGTGAACACCGCGGACGCTCCGGCGACGAGGTGCGCGTGCAGGACGGACAGGCCATAGCAGTAGCTCAGCGGGAGCGACGTGATCGCCCGGTCGTGCTCCGAGAGGCCCAGGTAGGTGGCGATCGCCGCGGCATTGGCTGCGAGGCCCGCTCGCGAAAGCCGGACGAGCTTCGGGCTCCCCGTCGATCCCGAGGTCGACAGCAGCAGTGCGAGGTCGGGGTGGAGGTCGTGACGCGCGATCGATGACCGGTGGTCGATGGCCCCGTCCGCGTCCACCGTCGTGTCGGGTCGGTAGCGGTCCACGACGTCGCTGCTGTCGCCCGAGGTCAGCAGCGGGACGTGGTGGGCCGCGATGCAGGCGAGGTAGGTGATTGCGAACTCGGCGGTGTTGGTGGCCTCGAGGGCGATCAGCCGTCGACCGGGACCCAGGAGGAGGGCGCGTTCTTCGATCGCGGCGCCGACCTCGGCCGCGGTCAGACGATCATCGGCTTCGAGGAAGCACGGGGTCGAACCCCGGGCACCGAGCATCGCCGACGGGTCGCCGAAGAAGGCGTGTGCAGCGCGCTCGAGTGCGGCATTCGGGGCCTCGCCGATGGCGGCCCGGATCGTTGCGGAGGGGGCCCCTGCATCCATGACGGCAGGGGACCCTAACAAGTGTCATCTGGTACGACGAATCACTGCGGACATCGCTCGGATGCCCGGCGCCGGCGGTGTCGAC
>JBCCFK010000205.1:0-8383 GCA_039029775.1 Actinomycetota bacterium
ATCGACCTCGGGCAGGCCTCGGCGGAGACCCTCGCGACCGTGCGCGAAGCGATCGCCCAACGCCGCCGCATCGACATCGACTACTACGCATACAACCGCGACGAGGTGACCAGTCGCCGGATCGACCCATACCGCGTGACCTCGGATCAGGGCCAGTGGTATCTGCTCGCGCACTGTCACCGCGCCGAAGGCGAGCGACTCTTCCGCGTCGACCGGATCCGGGCACTCACCGTGGTCGACGAGACCTTCGAAGCCCCCGCCGACGTCCCGGACGTCTCCGTCTTCGAACCCAACCCGGACGATCCGCGGGTCACCCTCGACCTCGAACCCGAGGCAGCGTGGGTGCCCCAGGCCTATCCGGCCGAGTCGATCGACGACCTCGGCGGTGGGCGCCAGCGGGTCACGCTCGCCATCAGCGCGTTGCCATGGCTGGCCCGCCTGCTCGTCAGGCTCGGCTCCAGCGCCTCGGTCGTGTCCACCAGCGGGGACATCCCGGCCGACCTCGGCTCGCGTACCGCGACGACCATCCTCGACCGCTACCGGGGCTGATCGACCCGGCCCGCGGGTACGCCCGGAAAGACCCGATCGACCGGCCGCGGTGGCGTGGGTTGCGACCTCGGCTCGGCTAGGGTCCCGGCAGTGTCTGACGACGGACCCACCTCACCAGACGATCCGGAATGGGTCGACGAGATCGTGCGTCGCGCGCTCGAGCGCGCCGGCGGCGATGACCCGTCTGCGCCCGCTGCCGCGCCGACCCCACAGGAGCCGGCGCCGCAACCTCCGCCGGTCGCGCCGGCCCCACAGCCGCAGGTCCAGGCGCCACCGAGGGAACCCGTCCAGGCCCCGACGCCGGCACCCGCACCTCGCGAACCCGAGGTCCAGCACACGTCGACGCGACTGCCCGACGACGTCCCACAACCCAGCGCTCCGGTGATCCAGCCGCCGACACACCATCAGAGCGACGCGTCGACGCTTCCGACCGAGGACGACCTCGTCTCGGCGTACCCCATCTCGGACCACACCCAACCCGACCACATCGCCGGCGCGCGCCCGGCACCGCAACGGGCGGCCCAGGCCACCGCGCCGTACCCGGACGACTCGTTCGAACAGGCCCGGTTCGACGAAGCGCTGGGGACCAGGTTCGACGACCCCGAGGACGACCCCATCGGTGGGCGCATGCGAGGCTTCCTCGAGTGGGGCGCGGTCGTGGTGGGAGCGCTCGCCGTCGCGCTGCTCATCAAGACCTTCCTCATGCAGGCGTACTTCATTCCGTCGGGTTCGATGGAACCGACCCTGCAGATCGGGGACCGCGTCCTCGTCAACAAGCTGAGCTACGACTTCGGCGACATCGGCCGAGGGGATCTCGTCGTCTTCAACCGGCCGCCCAACCAACCCGACGGCGAAGACGACCTCATCAAGCGAGTCATCGCACTGCCGGGCGAGACGATCGAGATCAGGGACGGCCAGGTGTTCATCACCACGGTCGACAACCCGAACCAGCAACGACTCGAAGAGCCCTACCTCGACGAGGGCATCACCACGACGAGCCTCGTGAACACCCAGGCGTGCGCGAGCGCCACGGCGACGTCGTGCGAGATCCCCGAAGGGTTCGTCTTCGTGATGGGGGACAACAGACCGGGCTCACGGGACAGCCGGGTGTTCGGCCCCATCTCCGAAGACCTGGTGGTGGGACGCGCGTTCCTCCGCGTCTGGCCGCTCGGCGACCTCGGCTTCCTGTAGTCCTCCGCTCCGTCGCACGTCCGCCGCTCGAGCCATCTGGAGGCTCTCCTGGCCGTCGCACGACTCACATCAGCGGGAGCAGGCGGTCGGGGTGCGGGGTCGCGATGCCGTCGAGACCCATGCGGATCAGATCCGCCAACATGCGATCGTGGACGGCGTCCCACCCGAAGGCGAGGACCTCGAAGCGATGGAAGAGCGTGGCGATCCCGCCGGTCCAGTCCGGGTAGGGCATCCGGACGGCGTCGATACCGTCGGCACCCAGTGACGCCGCCCGACGTTCCGGGCCGTAGGCCATGTCGGCCAGGCGAGCGTCGTCGACCAACAGGATGTCGGGCCACGAGCTGCGCCATTCGCGCAGCCGATCGCCGTCGGTACTCCTGAACCACAGGCGACTCCGGTCGCCCTCGCCGACGCGCGCCAGGACCGAGTCGAGCGCCGCGGTGTCGGCGACCCCGAGCGAGAGGTGGGCGTCGGTCGCGGCAACGAGTGCCGTGAGCGTCATCGCGTGGCCACCGAGGTCGGCCACCGCGGTGGATTCGATGTTCAGACGCCGCAGCCCCACCCGCAGCTTCGGCGAGGCCGCGACGACCGGTTCGCCGTCGCCGGAGAGCCAGACATTGGTCTCCAGACCCGTCGCGCCCAGCCGCAGCGCCAGTTCGAACGCCTCGCGGCCGTGTGGCGCCTCGACCGCGGAGGCACCACCCGTGGCGAACGCGATGGGCGGAACCCGCAGGGAGGGGAGTCGTTCGCTCAAGACCGACATCCTCGCACGCCGGGCCGTCGGCGGGCCGAGCCGAGGGGCGCGGAGACGGGCTGAGCCGAATGACCCATGGGGCGCAGGAACCGCTGCCCAGAAGCCCTCAACTCACCGGGCCGTGGACCGATTGATTCCCCAGTCGATGAGACCCGGGAGGGGCAATGGCAACGATCAGGGCGAGCTGCGAAAGCTGCGGAGACGTGCAGCTCACCACGGCCGACGTGACGGTTCGAATGTGTACGTCCACCGACGAGGGTGAGTACCGCTTCGAATGCCCGGCCTGCTCCGATCTCGTCGTCCGCCACGCCGAGCAGCGCACCATCGATCTGCTGCTCGCCGCCGGGGTCGAATACGTGACCTGGTCCCTGCCGGCAGAGATGTTCGAGCACCACGCCGGCGCGCCGATCAGCCACGACGATCTGATCGACTTCCACTCGCTGCTCGAGAACGACCAACTGGTCGCCGAGCATCTCCAGGCGCTCTCGTCCTAGCTCTCAGGGCCGGCACCGCTGCCCGCAGCGACCGACGAGCCGGTACTCTCGGCGCCGTGACCAGCGACATGTCAGCACCCGGACGAATCCGATGATCGCAGCGCTGCTCGGTCTGCTGCTGGCGCTGGCCGTGCTCGTCGTGGTCGGCCTCGTGGCCGCCGGGCGTTCGAGGCAGGCGATGCGAGAGGTCCGCGTCGAGGCCCGAACCTTCCGCGGCACCGATCACGAGTGAGGCCCCCGTCGACGCCCCGGGCGTCGGTGGAACCGGCTCGCGTGGCGCGTCGGTAGGCTGGCCCGATGTTCAACGTTGGTGGCGGCGAGCTGCTCGTCATCCTCCTCCTGGCGCTGATCGTGCTCGGACCGCAGAAGCTCCCGGAGGTTGCGCGCCAGGTCGGCGGCATGATGCGCGAGCTGCGCAAGGTCAGCTCGGGCTTCCAGGACGAGATGCGCGCCGCCATGGACGACCCGATCGAGGCCGCCGCCCGTGATCGTGGGCGCAAGGTGACCAGCACTGAGCAGAAGGCACACCCCGACGACGATGACGACGACCTCGATGACGACGACCTCGATGACGACGACGAGCCAGACGACGACCTCGACGACGATGACGACGACGGCGAACCCCTGATCTCCACCGCCGAGGCTGCCGGGATGTACGACATCCAGCGCCGGGCCGACGCCACCGAAGACGCAGGTGACGACCAGCCGGAGCCGGAAACGGCCGCCGAGCCCCTGAGCGATGCCGAGGCCGCCGGCATCTACGACGCCGCCCCGGCCGACGGGGATCAACGATGACGGCGACCGAGGGCTCCAAGCGGGACGACGAGCGCCCGAAGAAACAGAAGAAGGAAGAAGAAGGGCGGATGTCGCTGGTCGAGCATCTGACCGAGCTCCGCACCCGCATCATCCGCAGCGTGATCGCCATCGCGATCGGCGCGATCATCGGTTGGTTCCTGTACATCCCGGTCCTGGACTTCATCCTCGAGCCGTACTGCGAGACGCTCGACCAGGCCTGCGCCGACGGGCAGGCGACCCTCCGTATCGACGAGCCGCTCGAGGGTCTGTCGACCCGCATGACCGTTGCCGGCTACATCGGCATCATGCTGGCGGTCCCGGTCTGGCTCTGGCAGGCATGGCGGTTCATCTCGCCGGGCCTGTATCCACACGAGCGCCGCCATGGCGTCACCTTCGTCGGGCTGGGTGTGCTCCTCTTCGCCGCCGGCGCATCCTTGGCCTACTGGACCCTGCCGAGAGCCTTGGAGTTCCTCACCGAGATCGGTGGCGAGGACCTGGTGACGGAGTTCCGCGCCCGCGCGTACATCGAGTTCATCATCAAGATGATGTTGGCGTTCGGCCTCGGCTTCGAGTTCCCGCTGGTCCTCGTCTTCCTGCAGATCCTCGGCGTGGTCAATCATCAGGCCCTGGCCAGACAGCGCCGCCTGGCGCTCGTCGGCATCGTGATCCTGGTCGCCGTCATCACACCGTCGGGCGATCCGATCAGTCTCGTCGCCCTGGCCGGGCCGATGTATCTGTTCTACGAGGGCGCCATCATCTTCGGGAAGCTCCGCAACCGACGTCGAGCGAAGGCGAACGCGTAGACGCAGTGGAGGCCGCGCCGACGTTCACCCTCGACGATTTCCAGCGGGAGGCGATCGCGCATCTCGATGCGGGCAAGTCGGTCGTGGTGGCCGCGCCCACCGGTGCCGGCAAGACGATCGTGGCCGAGCACGCCCTGGACCTCGCGATGGCCGCGGGTCGGAAGGCGTTCTACACGACCCCGATCAAGGCGCTGTCGAACCAGAAGTACCACGACTTCGTGCGCCGCCACGGCCTGGAGAACGTGGGCCTGTTGACCGGCGACACCGCGGTGAACGGCGATGCGCCGATCGTCGTGATGACCACCGAGGTCCTTCGCAACATGCTCTACGCCGGTTCCCCGACACTCCGTGGCCTGGCGACCATCGTGTTGGACGAGGTGCACTATCTCCAGGACCCGTATCGCGGCCCGGTCTGGGAAGAGGTCATCGTCCATTCGCCGCCCGAAGCCCGCTTCGTCTGCCTGTCGGCCACGGTCTCGAACGCCGACGAGCTGACCAGCTGGATCGACACCGTCCGAGGCGACACCGAACTCGTCGTCCATCGGGACCGACCGGTCGAGTTGACGAACCTGTACCTCGCGGGCGATCGCGAGGCACGCCGAACGCATCTCGTTCCGACGCTGGTCAAGGACCACGCCAACCCCGAGGGTCACCGGTTCACCGACGAGCGCGCACCGCGGGGCCGCGGCAAGGGGCGCCCTCGGCGGCGATGGACCACGCCCCGACGCATCGAGGTCCTGGAGGTCCTCGAGGACAACGACATGTTGCCGGCGATCGTCTTCATCTTCAGCCGCGCCGGGTGTGACGACGCCGCCAGGCAGTTGGTCGACGACGGCGTGGTCCTGACCGAGCCCGTCGAACGCGACCAGATCCGGATGATCGCCGAACACCACGCCCGCCACCTGACGGCGGCCGACCGGGACGTGCTGCGGTTCGACCGCTTCGTCAGGGGGCTCGAACGAGGCGTCGCCGCACACCATGCGGGCATGGTTCCGGCGTTCAAGGAGACCGTCGAAGCATGCTTTGTCGCCGGGCTCGTCAAGATCGTGTTCGCCACCGAGACCCTCGCTCTCGGCATCAACATGCCGGCCAGGGCGGTGGTGATCGAACGACTCACGAAGTTCAACGGCGACACCCACGAGTTCCTCACCCCGCTCGAGTACACCCAGCTGACGGGTCGCGCCGGCCGCCGGGGCATCGACGACGCGGGATTCGCCATCGTGTTGTGGTCGCCCTACGTCCGGTTCGAGCAGGTCGCCGACCTGGCGGCCTCCAAGGCGTTCTCGCTCCGGTCGGTGTTCCGGCCGACCTACAACATGGCGATCAACCTGGTCCGCATGCACGACCGCGAGGGCGCGCACCAGCTGCTCGACCAGTCCTTCGGGCAGTACCAGGCCGACCGCGACCTCAGCCAGATGAGCAAACGCCGTCGGCGGATCCTGGGCGAACTACACGACCTCGAGCAGCGGATCCGGGACGACGGGGGAGACCCTGACCAGATCCCAGCGCCGCCAACCGAGACCGATGTCGCGGCAACCCGGCCGGACGTCGAGCGGGCGCTGGCATCGCTGCGGCCGGGCCAGGTCATCGCCCTGCCGGGCGGCCGACCCGAACCCGCTGCGGTCCTGTCGGTCGGATACCGGCGGGGTGGCGCGGTCAAGATCCGCCTCGTCGCCCGAAACCACCAACGCCTCACCCTCGGTCTCGACGACTTCGAGACACCACCCGACGTGTTGGGCACGATCGTGTTGCCCGAGCCGTACCAGCCGAACAACGGGGGCTTCCAGCACGAGGTCGTGCGCAAGCTCCAGCGGGCCCGACTCCGCAAGCGGCAGCGCAATGGCGCACCTGCGACCGACGCACCGCGCCGACAGTCGCGCCGCGACGACCCCTACCGACGCATCAACGACAAACGCCGTCAACTCCGCCGCCTCGAGCAGCGCATGGAGGGACGCACCAGCCGGCTCGCCCGGCAGTTCGACGACATCGTGGGCGTGCTCCAGATGCGCGGGTACATCGCCGACTGGGCGGTGAACCCTCAGGGCTCGATCCTCCAGGGCATCTTCCACGAGAGCGACCTCGCCGTCGCTGAGGCGATCCGGCTCGGCCTGTTCGACGACCTGGCGCCGGAGGAGATGGCGGCGCTCGCATCGTGCTTCACCTACGAGCACCGCGGCCAGACGCCGCCACCGAGCCCGCGGATCCGTTCCGCTGGACTCCGCGAGCGGTTCCGCACGCTCGACGCGCTGGTCGCCGATCTGCGTGATCTCGAAGGCCAGGCGGGCGTCCGCCTCACCCGCGAGCTCGACACCGGCTTCGTGGCCTCCGCCGCCGCGTGGGCGTCCGGCGAGGCCCTGGTCGAGGTCCTCGACGACGACGAGGACCTCACCGGCGGCGACTTCGTCCGTCAGGTCCGCCAGCTGGTCGACCTGTTGCGCCAGATCGGATCGGTCGCGCCGACGCCGGAGACCAGGCGAACCGCGCACGAGGCGGCGGACGCGTTGCACCGTGGCGTCGTCGTCGCCTCGACCGGCGTCGACGACGATGACGACCCGGACGCCGACCGATGAGCATCCGCCCTGGCGAGGACTGGGGAGCCGACCGCCTCGTGCCCGTCGACACGCCGATCGTGTCGACCGACGCGGCGCTGGCGTCAGCTGCGGCGGCCGGCCACGACCTCGTCGCCCTCGAGGGTGGCGACATGTGGCGAACGCTGGGCGGACGAGGGGGAGTGGCGTCGAGGCTCGGAACGACGACCTGGGTGGTGCCCGTCGACCTGGCGACCGTGGTCGTCGACGACGAGGCGCTCGGACTCATGGCCGCGCACGTCATCGCTCGCCGAATCGCGTGGCGCGGGGAAGCGGCCGCGGTGATGAACGCCCAGTGGTGGGGCACCCGGGACATGGCACCGAGGAGCCATCCGGGCGACGGACGACTCGACACCCTCGTCGGCGCCGTGCCGTTCCGGCAGCTGCTGCAGGCCCGCGGCCGGGTCGGCGCCGGTCAGCACGTGCCGCATCCCGCCATCACCACCGGGCGACCGACCCGCTTCGCGCACACGTTCGAACGCACGACCGGAGTGTGGATCGACGGCGTCCGGCGAAGTCAGGGGTGCGAGCTCGTCGTCGAGGTCGTTCCCAACGCGGTCTCCGTCGCCGTCTGAGCGATTCGGACCCTGCATCGCCGGGGGCCCGATAACCTGTTCCAGATGTTCCCGCGAGCCTGCGGTCGCCCGCAGACCGTCCCCGACCCGCAGGGCCTCAGGGCCTACGCTCGCCCCTCGTGACCGTCTACGTCGCCGAGCAGTGGACCAACGAGGAATCCGACATCCTCCGCCGGTACTTCACCAACCTCGACGAGCCGGTCTTTGCCTTGGTGAATCTGCCCGAGGTGGTCAAGGGCGCACTGTTCGCGCGCTACAGCCGCTCGCCCAAGAGCCTTCGCCGACTGTTCCTCGACGAGTTCCTGGGCGATCTCGACGTCAGCGGTGACGCCTCGATCGATGCCACGGTCGGCCTGGAACACGCCGAGAAGCTCTACCACCGGGTCTTCTACGAGTACGGCGACGACTCGGTCGCACAGCTCGGCGGCGTGCACCTGGCGTGTGAGCAGGCGTCGAACATCTTGACGAAGGTCCTCGAGTGGGGCCGATTGATGAGCTACCTCGAGCAGTCGACCCGCTACATCGCCTACGACAGCCGGATCGGTGGGCGGTACCGGTACTACCGGGACCCGGAGGTCCTGCAATCGAACCTGGGCACCCGCTACGTCGGTGACATGGACCGTCTGTTCGACAC
>JBCCFK010000206.1:0-8357 GCA_039029775.1 Actinomycetota bacterium
CGAGTATGCGCGCCGTGCGCGCCTGTGCCCGAATATTCTTGGGGCGCGCCCTGACCGACCTCCTGACAGCAGCCGGAACCAACGTTCTGGGCGTCGACCTGGACGCCGACGGACTCGCTGCCGCCGCGGCGGACACGGGCTGTGCAACCCGGGTGGCCGACGTCAGCTCGGCGGTGGAGAACGAGTCGGTCGTGGCCGAGGCCATCGACCGATTCGGTGGGCTGGACATGAGCTTTCTGAACGCCGGGATCCTCGACCGGGACCCGGCGGTTCAGACCTACACGGCCGCAGAACTCGACCTGGAGCGGTACGCGACGACGAGGGCCGTGAATCTCGATGGCGTGGTGTACGGCGCGGTCGCCGCGGCGAAGGCGATGGCGCAGGCGGACGGTGGCTCGATCGTCGCCACGGCATCGGTTGCGGGCCTGGTCGGCTACCCGCCGACGCCGTTCTACGCCGCCACCAAGGCCGGTGTCGTGGGGCTCGTCGTGTCGCTCGGCGCGGCCTTCGCTGCGCAAGGGGTGCGCATCAACGCCATCTGCCCGGGCGGGGTCGCCACGCCACTCGTGGGCCTCGATCCCGAGGCGGCCGCCGCGGTGGTGTCGCTGCTCGCCCCGGTCGATCTGGCCGCAGAGATGATCGCCACCGCCGAGAGCGACGCCGCCGGTCAGGTCTTCAGCGTGGTCGCGGGGCGAGAGCCCGTGCGTCAGCTCCACCCGCTCGCCGAGGTGCCCGGCTTCGGCTGACGCCTGGTCGGGGCGGCGGCGTCGGCGCTAGGCCTGGCGGCGATGGGACATGCGGGCGAAGTGGCGCTTGAAGTCCATCCGCTCCGAATCCTCCGCCCGGTCGCGCTCGAACATGTTGATCGGCTTCGCCTCGACCTCCAGCTCGAACCGGTGACGCTGGGGAAGATGACAGACGTCGTCGTCGCAGGCCTGCCACCGAACCGTCCCCCGGACGGCGATGAACGTCGAGCCGTCGTCGCGCCACTGCATGCTTCGGCCGTTGTGGGTGATCGGAACCCGGACCGTGACGTCGCCCTCGAAGATGTGCAGGACCTCGCCCGTGCCGGCGAGTGTGTGGTCGACCGTGGGAGGGAAGATCGCGGGCCGCACGACAAGCCCCTCGTCCTCGTCGAAGTCGACCGCGGTGGCCACCATGCCGTCCGGGACCGGCTCGCCGTAGAGATGGAGGCCCTCCGGGACGGCGAAGCGGACGATCAGATCGTGTAGGACCCCGACGCCGATGGGGTCGTCGCCGATCGCCACGTCCACGAGCACCTCGGTCGGTCGCTCCGACAGGGGCTCGAGCTCGATCTCGTCGCCGAGCGCCGCCCGCAGCAACTGCTCCGAGCTCGGCCGGAGGAACAGGTTGTTCTCGAAGAACTTGGCCGTCACGACGCCGTCCGCGTCGATCACGTACGTGCCGGGGAACGGGATGCCGTACCAGGGGTGGTCATCGGGATCGATGAGCGTGTTGAGGATGCCGAACCGCCGGATGATCTCGAAGTCCGGATCCGACAGCAGCGGGAAGGTGACGTCGTGCTCCTGCGCGTAGTCGGCGAGGGCGTCGACCTCGTCATAGCTCAGTGCCACGAGGGTGACGCCCGCCTCGGCGAAGGCGGGGGCGTACTCCTGCAGCTCGACCAGCTGCGTGCGACACGGCGGTCACCAGACCGCCGATCGGTAGAAGACCACGACCGCCGGGCCTCCGCCGCGCAACGCGTGCACGTCGACGGTGTCACCCGTGTGCGAGGTCGCCACGATGTCCGGGAGTCGCTCGCCGACATCGGGACCCGTCGGGAACCAGCCTTTCGGGTTCGATCGCGGGCCGACGCCCGGGCGGTAAGGCCCGAGTGCCCCGAACTCGTTCGCCCACAGCCCCGACTCGTGCCGGACGGCGTAGGTCTCCTTCTCGATCTGGCGCTCGGTCATCGGTCCCCCTCGTCGTTCGACAGTCTGGCACGGCGACCACCGGCGCACGCCGGGCTCAGGCGACGACGATCCCACCCCGGTCGCCGACCACCGTCGAGCCGTACCTCGTCGCGAAGATCTCGGGGAGGCGTCGGTCGCCGGGCAACGACAGCCAGAGTCGCAGGAGGTGACGGGGCGCATCCGGTTTGTCGACGAACCCCGTGCGGTCGTGGAGCAGCGAGTGGTTGTGCACGAACTGCATGTCGCCGACCTCGAGCCGCATCCGGATGTACATCGTGGGGTCGTTGGCGATCTCGTCGAACAGGTCGAGCGCCGCGACCATGCGGTCGGTGAGTGGCGGCGCATCGGCGAACCGAGCGGCCGACTCGATGTATTGGCGTTGGTAGAGCACGGTCAGTCGTTCGTCGAACCAGCTGAGGACCGGAATCGGGAACCACGGATCGGCGCCTGGCGGGATCTCGCCGCGGCGGTCGGTGGCCACGGGCTCGAACAGCAGGGCCGCCAGGTCCGGGTCGCGGTCCAGCATCACGTTGTAGATCGCCGGTGCGCTGACCAGGAGCGACTCACCGCCCTCGGCGGCCTCCTCCAGGCACAGCAGCCCGACGGCGTCGGTGCTGTCGGTGTGGAACGTCTGGCGCCGGTTGGTCTGGTAGATCCGGACCGTGGGGTCGCCGACGTCGAGCCCGACGTTGCGGACGTGGCCGAGCAGGTGGCCATCGGCGTTCTGGGACCTCGCCGAGCCGAGATGGGCGCCGACGGCCACGAAGATCGCGGCCGCCTGACCCGCCGACATGTCCCGGACCGGCAGCCCGCGGACGAGCTCGAATCCGCGTCCGTGGACCAGGGTGTGGTGCAGCGCTCGCAGCCGGTCGGCGACCGCGTCGAATCGCAGCTCGCGTGCGCCGAGGTCACCGACCGCCTGCGGGTCGGCCCCGGCGAACCGCTCGGTCGCCGCGGCCATCTCGTCGATCGCGGCGGGATCCAGGCGCCAGGACCAGGTCGATGGGTCGATCCAGTCGTCGGCTCGCCAGGTGGCCGCCGAGTCCTGAACCGGAGCGGGCGCTGTCACGAGATCACCCGTCGACGCCGACGCCGCGCGTGCGCAGCTCGTCGATCGTCGAGCATCCGGTCTGGTGCATCACGTTGACCAGGCCGTCGTGCAGGATCTCGAACGCGTGGTCCGCGCCTCGCTCGCCCAGCGCCGCGATGCCGAACAGGAACGCCCGCCCGGCGAAGACGAAGTCCGCACCCAACGCGAGGGCGCGGGCGACATCGGCGCCCGAACGGACGCCGCTGTCGAGCAGCACCGGGGCCCGACCGTCGACCCGTTCGAGAATGGCGTCGAGGGCCTCGAGCGGGGACGGCGCGGCTTCGAGCTGGCGGCCGCCGTGGTTGGACACCTGAACCGCGTCGGCCCCCTCGGCCAGGCATCGCTCGGCATCGTCCACGTCGAGGATCCCCTTCACGACGAGAGGGCCGTCCCAGCGCTTCCGGATCTCCGCCAGATAGTCCCAGGACAACGTGCCCCCGAGGCGGGCCCCGATGAACCCCGACATCTGCCGCAGGGTGCTGGAGTCGATGTAGGGCTCGAGGGTCTCGAACTTGGGGATGCCCTTGCGGAGGGTTGCAACGGTCCACGACGGGTGGATCGCCGCCTGGGCCACCAGCGTGGGACCGATCACCGGGGGAACGCGGACGCGCGCCCGTCGCTGGCGTTCCCGCCTGCTCGGCGCGGGCACGTCGGCGGTCACGACCATGACGTCGAAACCGCTCGCGGCGGCTCGCTCGATGAGGTCGTCGCGGATCGAGGCTTCACGCGGCGGATACAGCTGGAACCACCCGTGGCCCCGGGTGAGGGGACCGACCGTCTCGGGTTTCGTCGTCGCGACCGTGCTCAGCGTGTGCGGGATCCGGCGCTCGGCCGCCAGGCGGGCCAGGGTCTCGTCGGTGCCCGGCCAGATCAACCCCGTGAGGCCGACCGGTGCCGCTCCGATCGGGGCGGCGTAGCGCCGTCCGAACAGCGTGGTGCCGGTGTCCGGTTCCAGCTCGCCCTTCAGGAACTGCGGCCGGAATGTGACCGCTTCGAACGCGCTGCGGTTCCGGCGCACGGTCGCCTCGTCTCCCGTGCCGCTCACGAGGTACTCGCGAGCGAACGAGGGCAATCGCCGCATCGCCCGTCGTTCGAGGTCGGCGATGGCGGGGTATCGGTCCATGAGCTCGGCCATCGAGCCCAACTCTGGCATCCACCGCCGCGACGGCGCCATCCGCGCACACGGGGGCTGACGCGCGAGAATCTGGAACCAGGCGAGCGGTTCGAGCGTCTCAGGTGGAAAGAGGCGTGGGCGACAATGGGGAGCAGTGGTGGCGATGCGTTGGGGACGGCGACGAGCACGCGATGAGGTGACGGCGGTGATCGCGGAATACCGCGCGGCGGTCCGCGCCGTCGGCGGTGTGTGGGCCACGGCGCCCGACTCGGCGATGCACCTGGTCTTGACCCTCGCCGCGGAGGAGGTCGGCGAGCGCGGTGAGGTCGACGACGAGCAGTGGATGGTCGCCACGGCTGCGACATTCCGGCGTGTGCTCCGTGTGGGCAGTCGGCACGCGCTTCCGGTCGGGGCGGTCCGCGACAACGCCGCGACGGGGAAGGTGGTGACCGTCGCGTTGGGGCACGTCATCGATCACCGGCTGACAGCCGACGAGATCGTTCGCGCCACCCGACCGGCCAAGGCCCGAAAGCGCGCTAGCTGAGGCTGTTCACCCGTCGGTCACCAGGGGATAGAGGTCGTCGGCACCCACCGAGATCGCACGCTCGCCGACCCAGCGTGTCCACTCGCGCTCGCCCCCGTACTCGGTCCGCCAGCTCCACAGGCGCCGGCTCAGATGATGCAGCGGGTACTCCTGGGTCATTCCCATGGCGCCGTGAGCCTGATGGCAGGCCCTGGTGGCTCGGGTGGCGGCCTGGTTGGCGACCAGCTTGGCCGAGGCGATCTCGAACCTGGCGTCGCCGCGCTCGGCCTCCCGGCCCGCCACCTCGGCCGCCATTCGGGCCAACGCCGCATCCTGGGCCGCCCACACCAGATGGGTCTGCACGGCCTGAAATCGGGCGACCGGTCGCCCGAACTGCTCTCGCTCGTTGGCGTAGGAGACCGTCAGGCGACTCATCTTCTCGATGGCGCCGGCCATCAGCGCCACGCGGCTCAGCGCGCCGCGGAACCGCAGAGCTCGTGCGTCGACGCCGGCGGGAGCGGGCGCCACGTCGGCGCTCACCCGGTCGAAACTCAGCGTGTCCCGGGGTTCGCCCGCCAAGGACGGATGCGGCTCGACGCCGGCGCCCTCGATCGGAACCGAGGCGATCAGGCCGTCGTCAACCACCGCGAGCCGCTCGGCGTGTCGGCCCCAGGGGACCATGGCGACCCGGCCCGAGACCGTGCCGTCCTCGGCGATGGTGAGCGTGTCGTCCGAGGAGCCGGGAGCCACCGTGACGATCCCGGAGGGCAGCGGGAGACCGGCCGACGCCAGCAGCCAGCCGCCCAGGACGCCCGTCTCGGCAGCGGGCACCGGTGCGGCGTGCCAACCGACGAGGCGCAGGACCTCGAGCGCATCGAGCAGTGTCCCGCCGGAACCGCCCGCTTCCTCCGGGAGCGAGATCCACGGGAAGCCGGTCTCGGCGAACGCCGTCCAGATCTCGGTGGCGCCGCCGTGCTCCTCGGCGCGTTGGATGGCCTCGTGGGTGCAGGTCTCGCCGAACAACCGGTCGGCGGTCTCGGTGATGAGGGGGTCGACGGTCATCTCGGCACCCATGTGACGTCGCCGGCGCGCTCGGGTCGTCCCTTCATGACGGCAGCCCCCGGAGTCCTTTGGCTGCCACCGATCGGAGGATCTCGATCGTCCCGCCGCGGATCGTGTTGCCCGGGCCGGTCAGGACACACTGCGCCAGGAGGCGGTGGAACAGCGACTCCGCGTCGGGCGTCAGCTCGTCATCGGTGAACTGCACGAGCTTCTCGATCACCTCGACCTCGAACCTGGTGCCCAGCTCCTTCACGAGCGACGACTCCACCGAGGGTGCCTCGCCGTCGTCGATCAGTCGGGCGACCGACAGCGACAGATTCCGGATGGCCCACCACCGGGCGACGAGCTCGCCGAAGAGGTCGAGCGTGCGGTCGCCGATCGCGGAGCCCTCGGTCTCGCGGAGCAGTTGCTCGACGGTGGACCACGGCGAGAGCCAGCGGTCCGGGCCACCGCGCTCGTAGGCCATCTCGGTGGTGTTCTGGGCCCAGCCCATGCCCGGTTCGCCGACCACGTTCTCGTCGGGCACGAAGTGATCGTGGAATGCGACCTCGTTGAAGTGGTGCTCGCCGTTGAGAAACGGGATGGGACCGATGTCGAGTTCGGGGTCCTTCAGGTCCACCAACACCTGGCTGAGACCCTGGTGCTTCGTGCCACCCTCCTCGATGGGGTGGGTCCGAACCAGACAGATGAACCAGTCGTTCATGTGCGCATTGCTGGTCCAGATCTTCGTGCCGTTGAGGATCCAGCCCCCGTCGGTCCGCTCGGCGCGAGTCGACACCGATGCCAGGTCCGAGCCGCTGTCCGGCTCGCTCATGCCGATCGAGAAGCCGAGCTCCCCACGGCAGATCGCCGGCAGGAACCGCTCGCGCTGCTCGTCGGTCCCGAACTTGAGGATCACGTTTCCGGTCTGTCGATCGGCGACCCAGTGGTGCCCGACCGGAGCGCCCCACCGCAGCATCTCCTCGACGACGATGAACCGATCGACAGCGGTTCTGGCGCTCCCGCCCCACTCTTCGGGAAGCGCCATGCCGACCCACCCGCGTTCGGCCATCCGGGCCGAGAAGTCGCGGTCGTGGCGGGCGGACATGCCGAGTCCGGGCTCGTGGGCGCCCGGGGGCAACTCGGCTGCGAGGAAGTCCCGCACCTCCTGTTGTAACGCGCGCTCCTCGGCGGTGAGCTCGGTCGGTGTGAATCGCATCGGTCCGGACGTTAGTGCCGAAGCACAACGGGAGTTCGGTTTCGTCAGGTCGTGACCTCGGCCGGCTCGGCACCCCGCACCGTCTCGATGTCGCGTTCGAGATGACGTCGAGCGACGATGGCGGCGAAGCCACTCAGGGCCCCGAGCGACAGCACGGTGACCATCCCCGCGCCGAGGTGTCCCACCTCGTCGTCGCCGCACTCGTAGTTGTTGATGCCGGGGCGGTCGTCGTCGTCGGCGTTGTCACCCAGGCGAACCCGGCCGTCGATGCACTCGTACCGATCGGCGCGGTCCTCGATCGCCTGGTCGTCGACGATCGCCACGGGAACGTTGCGGTCGACGAAGGTGACCTGGTCGGCGATGAATCCGATGGCCAGTGGTGTCAGGGCGCTCAGCAGCAGACGGCAGAACGCATTCACCGAGAACACCGATCCACGGATGTTGGCCGGAGTGACCTCCGAGATCAGCGACGCCAGGATCGGGCCGGCGGCCACGAGCCCTGCGGCACCGAAGACCAGGAAGGGGAACTTGAGCGAGACCGGGGTGGGGGAATAGGCGAGCATCAGCAACGCCACGCCGATCTCGGCGCCGATGGCGGCGATCCAGAGTTTCATGCGCCGCACCCGAGCCGGGTCGGGCGGGGGCAGTTCGGTCCCGTCCTCGTCGCGAGGGTCGCCGTCGCGTGTGGCGCGGATGTAGTCCAGCGGGCCCGCCCCCCGGCCGGGCCGGGAGAGTCTCTCGGGGAGGTTGGCGGCCACCCACGCACCGATCAGGGCGCCCGTCAGGGCTGCGAACCCGAAGAGGCCGGCAGCCTCGCCCGCGGTCAGGTCGTGGTGACGGCGGAGGAACGTGGGCGCCCAGAACGTGACGCCGACGGCGGGTCCGAAGCTCAAGGCGGAGGCCGCGATGAGAAGCGGCAGGGTCTTGATGTCCGCGATGCGCCGCAGCACGACCGAGTAGGGCATGGCGTCGTCGTTCGAGCCGTCGGTCTCGTCGATCACCGGTCCGTCGGCCGGACGGGTGGAGCTGGTGGTCTCCTCGTCGTGGGCTCCGCGCTCGGGCTCCGGAAGCCGAGCGACGAAGAAGATCAGCACCGCGGCCGGGATGGCTCCGACAACGAAGGACCACCGCCAGCCCGCCTGGTCGATGGCGATGCCGGCCGCCAGGGTGCCGAATGCGCCACCGAGGATCGGCGCGACGAGTCGCCAGGAGAACGCCTTGTGTCGCAGGCGCGCCGGGTAGTAGTCGGCGATGAGCGACGACGATGCCGGGTCGTCGATCGTCGTCATCATGCCCAGGGCGACTCGGAGCACGAAGAGGTGGGCGAAGCGTTGGATCGCCCCGGTCAACGCCGAGGTGGTCGCCCACACGACCGCGGCGGCCGCGCTCGAGGCCTTCGCGCAGGAGCCGGAGCGGTGGGTGGCCATGGTCACCGA
>JBCCFK010000207.1:0-8357 GCA_039029775.1 Actinomycetota bacterium
CCGGCGGCCCCCACGTACTTCCACAAGCCTGTCTCGGCCTTGACGGGTCACAGGAGCGACGTCGTGCGGCCGGAGGGCTGCGACTGGCTCAACTACGAAGGCGAGATCGCCATCGTCATCGGCCGAACGTGCCGGAACGTGTCGGCGGCCGAAGCCGGCGACTACATCGTCGGCTACGCCGTGGCCAACGACTACGGCCTGCACGACTTCCGCGACACCGACGCCGGCTCGATGCTGCGGGTCAAGGGCAGCGACACGCTGTGTCCGGTGGGCCCGGGCCTGGTGACCGACTGGGACTTCCGAGGGAAACGGATTCAGACCATCGTCAACGGCGAGGTCAAACAGGACGGCACGACCGACGAGATGGAGTGGGACATGCACTACATCGTCGCCGACATCGCTCGCACCATCACGCTGGTCCCCGGCGACATCCTGCTGTCGGGCACGCCGGCCAACTCCCGCACGGTGTATCCAGGCGATGTGGTCACGGTCGAGGTCGAGGGGCTCGGTGCCTTGACCAACACCATCGTGAGCGGTCCCACCGCCATCCGCTCCGATGTCGGTGCCCAGCCGAGTGACTCCGAGGAGGTCATGTCGACAGCGCAGGGCGGCGACTGGGAGTTCCGCGGCATCCGAGCACCGCTCGGCCCCGGCGCCAAGCACTACGAGTCCACCGTCGGGTCCGACGATGGCGACTGACGTGCGCGCCGACGTCGGTGGCGTCTCCGTCCCGACCGGTCACCTGATCGGTGGCCAATGGGTGGGGTCGCCGCAGACCTTCGAGACCAGGTCGCCGCTCGACTGGGACGCGATGCACCTCGCCGATGTCGCTCGCGGAGACGCAACCACCGCGGACGCCGCGGTCTCCGCCGCCGTCGAGGGGTTCGAGGCGTGGGCGGCATTCACCCCAGGGGAGCGGGCCGACGTGCTGCGTCGCCTGGCCGACCTCATCGAGGCGAACACCGATGCGATCGCCCAGACCGAGACACTCGACATGGGCTTCATGCTCGAGTCGATGCGCGAGCGTCTGGTCGCCCGCGGCGCCACCAACTTCAGGCTCTATGCCGACCTCATCGAGGACCACGAGCGCCGCACGTGGGACGCGAAGAACATGTGGAACCAGGTGCAGCGGATGCCCGCCGGTCCCGCGGTGGTGATCACGCCCTGGAACGCGCCGTTCATGCTGAGCACCTGGAAGCTCGCCCCGGCCTTGGCGTCGGGCAACAGCGTGATCCACAAGCCTGCGGAGTGGTCGCCCCTCAGCGCGGCCTTGCTGGCCGAGCTGACCCTCGAAGCCGGATTCCCGCCCGGCGCGTACAACCTCGCGCAGGGCATCGGCGAGGAGGTCGGCGCAGCGCTGGTGTCGGACCCCCGGGTTCGTCGCATCACGTTCACCGGTTCGCCGGAGACCGCCCGACACATCGGCCGGGCTGCGGCGGACAACGTCGTGCCGTTCACGGCCGAGCTCGGCGGCAAGGGTCCGCTGGTGGTCTTCGCCGACGCGGACCTGGACGCTGCGGCACATCGAGCCGCATGGCAGTTCGACGACTCCGGTCAGGTCTGTCTGGCGGGCACGAGGATCCTGGTCGAGGCCTCGATCCGGGACGAGTTCCTCCGGCGGTTCCACGACCACGCGGACGAGCTGGTGCTCGGGGATTCCCGCGAGCCGTCGACCGATGTCGGTCCGATGGTGCATCCGGTCCACCGCGATCAGGTCCACGGCTTCGTCGAGCGCGCCCGCGCGGCCGGCGACACCATCGTGAGGGGTGGGAACAAGGTCGAGGGCAGCCTCCACTACGAACCCACGCTGATCGAGCCGGCGTCGAACGACAGCGAGGTCGTCCAGCGCGAGATCTTCGGACCCGTGCTGACGTTCCAGACCTTCGAGGACGAAGCCGACGCCATTCGCCTCGCCAACTCAACGGACTACGGCCTGTCCGCGATGGTGTGGACCACGAGTCGGCAGCGCGCCGAGCGGGTGGGTTCCGCCATCAGAGCGGGTCTGGTCTGGGTGAACACGTTCCTGGTCCGAGACCTCACCGCGCCGTTCGGCGGCTGTGGGATCTCCGGCATCGGCCGCGAGGGCGGTGACTACGCGCTCGACTTCCACAGCGATCTGAAGACCCTCATGATCCTGGACGACACGACGTCGTGATCGGTACCTTGCGCGGATGACGGTTGCAGCGCTCATCGGCGATGACCACGTCCGCGCGTACTCCGAGGACGGCGTCGCCTGCGTGAGGGGTGGGATCGGCCCCGAGTGGATCGCCGAGCTGCGCGAGGGGATCGCCGCGAACATCGCCCGCCCCAGCGACCGCGGCCGCATCTGGGATCGCGACGACGAGGGTCGCACGTGCTTCTACGACAGCCAGGCGTGGCAGCAGATCCCGCAGTACCGGCGCTTCGTCGAGGAGTCCCCTATCGCCGAGCTGGCGGGCCGCGTCATGGGCGTCACGTCGGTCAACTTCTTCTTCGACGCGATCTTCGTCCGGACGCCTGGCAACCGGTTCCGCACCCCCTTCCACCAGGACGAGCCGTACTGGTCGGTCGAAGGGTTCGACTGCTGCTCCATCTGGATGCCACTGGTGCCGGTCGACAAGAAGAGCGCGCTCGAGTTCGTCCGCGGCTCCCACCGCTGGAACAAGCGCTACGCTCAGACCAACTTCGGCGCACTCACCGGTGACGCTCGAGACCAGGTCGTCCACCAGGCGGCCGACGACCGGGAACCGTTCCCAGACATCGAGGGCCACCGAGACGACTACGAGATCCTCAGCTGGGACATGGAACCCGGTGACTGCGCGGTCTTCAACGCCCGCATGATCCACGGCGGCTCGGGCAACCTCGCCCCCGACCGCGACCTCCAGGTCTTCAACACCCAGTGGTTGGGTGACGACGTCCGGGTGTGCTTCCGCGACGAGGGGATGGATCCGGATCACTCGGCGGTCATGACCGCGACCGGCCTCTCGCCCGGCGACCGGGTGGGCGGCGAGCTCTACCCCGAGCTCTGGCGGCGCGAACCCTGACCGCCGCGACGCGTCCAGGGCGAGGCAGCTCCCGATCGCCCCAGCGGTCAGCTGTGTGGCGTGTCGAGGATGCGAGCGAGGAGTGACCCCGCCTCGTCGAGGCCGAACGGCTTCGCCAACACGTCCTCGATGCCGAGGCGCTGCATCTGCTCGACGTCGTCGATGAGCGGCGCCAGACCCGACATCAACACGATCGGGATGTCGGGCCGGATCGCGCGCAACGCCTCGGCCAGCTGCAGCCCGGTCAGGTCGGGCATGGTCTGATCGGTCAGCACCACGTCGAACCCGTTCGGGTCGCGGTGGAAGGCCTCGATGGCGTTCCTGCTGGAGTCGAAGGTCGCCACCTCGAAGCCGATGGATTCGAGCCCCAGGGCGATGGCGTCGGCGATGACCCGTTCGTCGTCGACGAGCAGGATCGTGCCGCTGCCCGTCGACCGCTCCCGGGTCGGTGCCGCGGTCGGCTCGCCGCGGGCGCCTGCGCACGGGAGGAGGACCTTCATGGTCGTGCCCTCGCCTGGGGTGCTCCGGACCTCGATGGCCCCGGCGTGGGCTCGCACGATCCCGTGGACGACTGCCAGGCCGAGTCCCGAGCCGCCGTCGACCTCCCGCGTGGTGAAGAAGGGATCGAAGATCTGTGTGGCCAGCTCGGGGGCCATCCCGGTGCCGTGGTCGCGCACCGTGAGGACCGCATGGGGGCCGGGACGCAGGTCGGGATACGTCTCGACGTCGGTCTGCTCGAGGTCGAGATGGTGGAGTTCGACCTCGACCGTGCCCGCGGCGTCCGGCGTGGCCTGGGCGGCGTTGGTGCACAGGTTGGTCACCACCTGGGCGATCTGGCCGGCGTCGGCGTTGACCGAACAGCTCGCCGCGGTCAGTTGCGTCTCGAGCCTGAGCGTCGCCGGCAGCGCCGCTCGGAGCAGTTCGGTGGCGTCGGCGACCACGGGGCCGAGATCGACGGGAGCATGGGTCTCATCGCGGGCGCGGCTGAAGGTCAGGATCTGTGCCGCGAGCGCCTTGCCCTGCTGGGCTGCCTGGAGAACACGACGCAGGTGCGCCGCCGCGGGTGAATCCTCCGGAAGGTCCTGCGCAGCCAGCTCGGTGGAGCTGCTGATCGCCATGAGCAGATTGTTGAAGTCGTGGGTCACGCCGCTGGCGAGCGTGCCGAGCGACTCGAGCTTCTGGGTCCGCCAGAGCTGCTGTTCGAGGTCGCGGCGGTCCTGCTCGGCCCGGTTCCGATCGGTCACGTCGAGCCCGATGCCGATCAACACGGGTCGTGAGTCCAGCACCGAGGTCTGCAACGTCAGGTCGATCGGGTACGTCGACCCGTCCTTGCGCAGGTTGGTGACGGTCCCGAAGACGCGATCGCGCTCCCCGGCCATGATCGACGCGAGGACCGCTCGGGTCGCTTCGTCGTCGGACACGAACGCGTCGACGTCGCGTCCCCGGAGCTCCTCGTGGGTGTAGCCGAGGTTCCGGCAGGCCACGGCGTTCACGTCGACGACGCGGAAGGTCTCCGGGTCGAGCACGTAGATCTCCAGGGGTGAGCTGGCGACGACGCGCCCGAGGTGTGCCTGTCGCTCGGTCCGACGGAGTGGTTCGGTCACGTCGTGGCCGACGCCGATGAACCGCACCGGCCTGCCATCGCGATCGCGGAACGCATGGCCCCGCGCGGTGATGGTCCGGACCTCGCCGCGCCGCGACACCCTGAATTGCTGCGCGTACGGTCGTTCGTCCTCGAGGACGGCCTGGACCTCGTCGGCCACCATCTGCCGGTCCTCGTCGAGGACCCGGTCGAGGAAGGAGGCGAATCCCGGCGAGATCACCGACTGGTCGAACCCGAGCATCTTCTGCCCGACCTCGTCGATCACGACGATGTCGTCTCGGAGGTCCCAGTCCCAGACGGTCATCTCCACGGACTCGAGCATCAGTCTGAGTCGTGTCTCGCTCTCCCGGAGGGCGTCTGCGGCCTGCTCCCGCTCGACGAGGGCCTCCTGCATCGCGTCGTACCGACTGCGGAGCGACCCGTGGGCCTCCTGCAGTTCCGCCGCCATCTCGCCGGCACGGAACGGGAGGCTGAGACGACGGCGCATCCTGGCCAACCGGGGCACGGTCTCGGCCGCGCTGATCTCGAATCGCGCGCCGCGCTCGGTCGCTTCGGTCCGGACCTCCGCAGGTGCGCTGCCGAGGACCTCCGGCATCCCGATGATGTTCCCCTCGGTGACGAGCAGGAAGGGCCGGGAGGGCGTGAATCCCGGCCGCATCGTCAGGCTGGCCTCGAAGACGCCGTCGTCCAGCTGGGCGAACGTCGACTCCATGCAGGGGAACATCGGTTGCCCCCAGCCCGACTTCGTCGAGAACACCGCGCGGTAGAAGTCGCCGACCGAGAAGAACCGCTTGGCGATGAAGCCGAAGGGCCGTTGCGCTTCGGTGTGGACCAGGTGTCGGCCGATGTCGACGATCTCGTCGTCCTCGTAGTGGTCGGCGAGGCGGTCGAGCACGGTCCTGAACTCGTCCCAGTGGACGCGGTTGCGTTTGTTCCGCAGGAAGGCCAGCGAGTGCGCGTCGTCGCGGATCAGCAACGAGGCGTCGAGGCCTCGCCGCTCGACCTCCTCGAACAGGCCGGACAGCGGGCGACAAGAGACCGAGGCCTGCTCGCTGCGCTCGGATCGCCCGAATGCGTCGCCGGCGCCGGTGTCATCGTGTGACTGAGCGATGCCGATTCCCTCCACCTGCTTCGCCGTCGACATCGAGCGTACTCCCACCCAATACCCTGCGCGTGTGCCGCCGCCTGGTCGCGAACGGGCGCTCTGGTCGGCGTGATTGCGGTCCGACGACGACCTACCCGACGAGCTCGGCCACCAGCCGCATGTGGTCGGGGCCGATGCCGCAGCACCCACCGATCACCGTCGCGCCGGCGGCCTGCCAGCTCGGGACGTACGCCGCGTACTCCTCGGGCGTGATCGGGTCGGCGGCGTGGGCGTACGCGCCCAGTGGGCCGTCCCAGACCGATCGGATCGCCTCGATGCCGGGCTCGGTGAGGCGGACGTCGGAGTGCATCAGGAACATGGCGTCGACGAGGTCGTAGGCCGCCGCCACCCGAACGGCATCGACCACGAGGTCTCCCTCGGACAGGGGCACCGGGTCGGCCAATTCCGGGCGATCGTGACCCTCCTCGGGGCCGACGCTGAACCCGACCCAGATCGGCAGCCCCACCGCGGAGACCGCGTCCAGCGTCGTGGTCATGCGGTCGATGTCGACCATCATCTCCAGACTGATCAGGTCGGCGCCGGCGTCCCGCATGATCGTCGCCTGCTCGACGGTGTTGCGGTGCAGGACGTGGGCGGCGGGCCGGTCGCCCGAGAAGCTCCAGTTCGAGACACCACCTGCGACCAGGACACCATCGGCGCCTGCCTGGCTCCGCGCCTCGATGGCCAGTTCGACCGCCCGCCGATTCACCGACTCGAAGTGGTCCCCCACGCCGGCGTCCTCCAGGACGTTCTTGCCGGTTGCGAACGTGCACGATGCGATCAACTCGGCGCCGGTGGCGAGATAGTCCAGGTGGACGTCGCGAACGAGCTCGGGATGCGTGATCACCGCCCCGCCGCTCCAGCCGTTGGGGAGCGTCGGGGCGCCACGCTCGAGAGCCTCGGAGCCCGTGCCGCCATCGATGAGTATCGGCTCCCCGGCGCGGACTCGCGCGATGAGGTCGTCGTAGCGGGTCACGTCGGAGAGTCTGGCATCGGGTTGGTAGCGTCGCGTCGATGACGGAACCAACGTTGACGGCGTTCGGGCCCGACTTCCCGTTCGCCTACGACGACCACCTCGCGCACGCGGCCGGTCTGGGGTCGGTGCCGGTCGAGCGCCACGGTGATCAGGTGGCCGTGGTCGGCGCCGGGATCTCCGGGGTGGTGGCCGCACACGAGCTGATGAAGCTCGGGCTGCGACCGGTGGTGTACGAGGCCGGACGCATGGGCGGTCGGCTCCGGTCCCAGCGCTTCGGAGCCGCCGACGACGTCATCGCCGAACTCGGCGGCATGCGGTTCCCGATCTCGGGTCGAGCGTTCTTCCACTACGCGGACCTGGTGGGGCTCGAGACCCGGCCGTTCCCCAACCCGCTCACCCCGGCGGCGCCGACGACCCGCATCGACCTGGAGGGCGTCACGCACTACGCCGAGTCGCTCGACGATCTGCCCGAACTCTTCGGCGAGGTCGCGTCGGCCTGGGAGGAGGCGCTCGAGACCCATGCGGACTTCGCGGGCATCCAGGCGGCGATGCGCGCCAAGGACCACGCCGAGGTTCGGCGTCGCTGGTCGGCCCTGGTGGACACGTGGGACGACCGCACGTTCTACGACTTCGTCGCGAGCTCCGACTCCTTCCAGCGCCTGTCGTGGCGCCACCGCGAGGTGTTCGGCCAGGTGGGGTTCGGGACCGGCGGTTGGGACAGCGACTTCCCCAACTCCATGCTCGAGATCCTGCGGGTCGTTCTCAGCCGGTTCGACGAGGACCAACGGTTGATCGTCGGCGGGGCCGAGCAGCTCGTCCGCCGCCTGTGGGCCCACCCGGCGCGAAACCCCGACCACTGGCCCGCCGGGACGTCGCTGGACGGTCTGCATTCGGGGGCGCCTCGCCCCGGTGTCGCCGCCATACGCCGGGCCGACGACGGCGACCTGGCGGTGCTCGACGTGAATGGTGTCGAGCGTCGCTACCCGGCGGTCCTGGTCACGACGCAGAGTTGGCTGCTCACGACCAACATCGACGTGGAGGAGGGCCTGTTCTCCCAGAAGCACTGGATGGCCCTCGATCGCACGCGGTACATGCAGTCGTCGAAGACCTTCGTCATGGTCGACCGCCCGTTCTGGAAGGACAAGGACGCCGACGGGCGGGACGTCATGTCGATGACGCTCACGGACCGCAACACGCGGGGGACCTACCTCTTCGACAACGGTCCGGATCAGCCGGCGGTGATCTGCCTCACCTACGCGTGGATGAGCGATGCGATGAAGGTGCTGCCGAAGTCGGCGGCCGAGCGCGCTCGGCTCGCGCTCGACACCCTGGCCAAGATCTACCCCGACGTCGACATCACCGGCCACGTGATCGGCGAACCCGTGACCGTGTCGTGGGAGACCGACCCCAACTTCCTGGGAGCCTTCAAGGGCGCGCTGCCCGGGCACTACCGCTACAACAACCGCATGTACGGCCACTTCGTGCAGGCCGACATGGACCCACGACATCGGGGCGTCTTCCTCGCCGGGGACGACGTGTCGTGGACCCCCGGCTGGGCCGAGGGTGCGGTCCAGACCGCGCTGAACGCCGTGTGGGGGATCATGACGCACC
>JBCCFK010000208.1:0-8350 GCA_039029775.1 Actinomycetota bacterium
ATTTTTCCACTTCGTGACAGTTGCCATACCTGTGCAAGAGCTCAAAGGCCCAGGAGAGAGTATTGCAGTGTCCTCTTCTCGCCGGTTGCATCACCGGTGGCATCGCCACCATCGCCGCCGCCCGGAAGATCGAGCTGACCAAGGTCGAGTCGACCGTGACCGGCGAGATCGACGTGCGCGGCGTTCTCGGCATCGACGACGGCGTGCGCCGCGGCTTCGGCGCCGTATCGGCCACCTTCGTGGTCGAGGGTGACGCGTCCGACGAGGACCTGCAGAAGCTCGTCGCCGACAGCGTTCGACTCTCCGCTGTCTACGACATGCTGTCGGCCAGCGTCCCGGTGACCGTCAGCGCAGCCTGAGGCGGACCTCCCACCATCCGCCGCGGCGAGAAGCGGCCGGCCACCCGCCGTCGGCCGGCCGCTTCGTCGCGCCCTCCCGTCGCGGCCGACGGCCGCTGAGCCGAGGGGTCAGGCATTCGGGCCGTCGCCGCGTTCTACCGTGGTGGGTATGAGCGACGGTGTGGGGAAGCGGGTTGTGCGCTCGATGGTCGGCCTGATGGTCGGCGTCGCGGTGCTGGCCGGCTGCGGTGGGGACGACGACACGAGCGCAGGTCCGGCGCCTGCGACGGGCGATGAAGCGTCGACCGACGGTGGCGACGGCTCCGCCGCCGATGCCGACGCCACCAGCGGCCCGGTCGACGGCGCGCTCGTGAGCGTGTTGACGTTCGACTTCGGGTTGTGGGCGCTGGACCCGACCGGGGGTGACCCGTTCGAGGTGGTCGTCCCCGATGCCGGCTTCTCCGACCGCCAGGTCCCGCCGTTCGTCACGCCGGATGGTTCGACCGCGGTCGTGCTGGTGTTCACCACGGTCGAGGGACAGACGTTCAGCAACGACGTCGGGCTCGGCGGCGTCGACCTCGCCACCGCCGAGGGCCGCTTGATCGCACCGCTGGGCCAGGACCGGCCCGACGACGAGTCGACCGACTCGACCTCGTGGGAGATCCTCGCGGTGTCCGACAGCACGGCGTGGGTGACCGAGTCCACCGTCGGCGGCAACGAGGCGCTGCTGGCGGTCGACCTCGTGGCGGGCACGGTCTCGACGGCCGTCGAGGCGTCCGAGGTCCGGGTGCGCTCGGCCGCCGTGGTCGGGGACGTCCTGTACGGCCAGTTCAACGGAGCCATTCACACGCTCGGCGCCACCGGGTGGGACGAGGTCGTGGCCATCGACGCGCTCGCGCACGACCGGTTCCTCTCGCCGGCGACGATGGCCGAGTTCGCCATCACCAGATCGGGCGCGCCCCTCGACCCAGAGTGGGCCTCCAGCATGCTCACGTTCTTCGACGTCCGGCCCACGATCGCGGGCATCGTCGGCAGCGGTGACCTCCTGTACTGGCAGTTCAACGAGAACTGGTCGAACGCCGATGGCACCGACAGCGCGATCGTCGGTGGGATCGTCCAGTTCGACACGGCGTCGGCGCAGATCACCGGTATCTGGCCGCTCGGCGACAGCGTCGGCTCGTTCCCGGGTGAGAACGAGATCAGCACCTCGTCGCAGGGCACGTGGCATGTCACGGGAGACCTCGTCTGGTTCGCCGACCAGCGCGACGACGGGGACCTCCTGCGCTTCGACCCGTCCACCGGCGTCGAGGCGTTCGACATCGTTCCCCTCGACGGGGCCGACTACACGAGGATCGAGCTCCTGGCGAACGACCCGGACGGGGTGTGGCTCATCCTCGAGGACTGGACGGTGAGCAGCAGCGACGAGAGCGGCACGTCGGCGAGTGGCGAGACGCGGTTCGTGCTGGTCGACCCTTCCAGCGGCGCGCTCACGCTGGAGATCGACGAGTCGGATCTCATCGGCTTCTGACCTGCGCGTCAGGCCACGATCTCGAGGCGACCGATCTCGATGCCCGCGGCGTTGCGCCGGACGGGGTCGGCCCACGATGCCAAGGCCTCGCGTTCGTGGTCGGCGAGCAGCCCGTGACGGTCGAGCACCGACAACGTGAGCGCGTGGAGGGCCCGGGTGGAGCCATCGTCGATCTTGGCGGCGAAGCCCACGCCGGCGTCGATCACGCCAACGGTCTGCACGGCTTCAGCGCCGCCCTTGGCGAACAGCCGGCCTCCCGAGGCTCGGAGCGCGTGGGTGTCGAAGCGGCGAGTGGATGTCCCGCCGACGAGTTCCGGGTGCGCCGCGGCTGCGGCGGTGATGCGACGGGCCGCCGCGGCGACGTCGTCGGGAAGGTCGCCCGGGTTGGCGACACGGGCGAGACCGGTTGCCAGCGACCGGAGCGGCAGAATCCAGGTCGGGGCACTGCAGCCGTCGATGGCTGTGTCGACGATCGACTGGTCGGCGCCCGTCAGGGCTGACATCGTCGCCCGGACCTCGCGCTGCACGGCGCTCTCCGGCTCGAGGTACCGCCGGGGGTCGTCGCCGAGGTGGATGGCTGTGGCGAGAAAGCCGGCGTGCTTGCCCGAGCAGTTGTGGGTGATCGAGCGACCCTCGGTGCCGCGCGCCGAGCCGGCCGGGGCCTGCGGTCCGCAGCGGAGTGCGTCGGGGTCGAGACCGATTCGGGCGAGGAGGCCCGCGGCGACCTCGGCATGGACGGGCTCGCCGTTGTGGGACGAGATGGCGAGCGCGATCTCGCGATCGGTGACGTCGAAGGCGTCGGCTGCGCCGGTGGTGATCAGCGGTATCGCCTGGATGCTCTTGGTCGAGCTGCGGGCGAAGACCGACTGGTCGGGGTCGCCGGCGCTGTCGAGCACGCGCCCGTCGGTGTCGACCAGCACCCAGGCGCCGCGGTGGAGACTCTCGGCCCCCGGCCCGCGGCGGGCCTCGGCGACGATCGGGTTGTCCGATGCAGGCATCGGGCGGAGTCTAGGAGCGTCGCCGCCGGTCAGGATCGGGGTCGGAAGCCGTCGATGATCATCTCGGTGAACGCGGTCACGAGCGCATCGAGCGATTCGGGCTCGCGGCCGGCGTCCCGGTCGAGCACCGCCATGCTCTGGTGCAGCACGATCAGCCCCTGCATCGCCGCCCAGCAGAGCTTGGCCGCGTGGCAGCGATTCAGGTCGGGGTTGATGGCGTCGGCGACGCCGGCGACGGCGTCCTCGAGGACGGCGTAGGCCGCTTCGCCCGCGGCCTTGTAGGCGGGGTCGTCGACGTTCACCACGTCGTTGCGGAAGAGGATCTGGCAGTGGGCCGGGTGGTCGACGCCGATGCGGACGTACCCGCGGCCGATGGCGGTCAGGCGGTCGATGGGATCGTCGAACGCGTCCGCTGCGGCGGCCGTCTCACGTTCGAGGTGCGAGAACGCCTCGATCGCGAGCGAGGTGAGGAGCCCCGAGGTGTCGCCGAAGTGATGGGCCGGAGCGGCGTGACTGACGCCCGCGCGACGGGCCACCTCTCGAAGGCTGAAGCTGCCGAGGCCCTTCTCGATGATCACGTCGGCCGCGGCATGGCGGAGCGCGTTCGGCAGGTCGCCGTGGTGGTAAGTCTCGGTCGTCTCGGTCATGAGGAGTGATGCGTCGATGGGGCTGCTCCCGCACTCTATCGACCCGCCCGTGTCAGGTCTTGACACCGTCAAGAATATCTTTACAGTGTCAAGGGTTCAACTTGACACTGGCAACTTCCCCCGGGTTGCCGCCCCGACCCAAGGATCGAACGGACTCATGACCTCAACCCTCGAGCCCCCCGCCTCGACCCCGGAGACGCTCACCGTCGACGATGCGATCCATCGTCGACGGTGGGCGATCCTGGCGGTGCTCTGCCTCGCCGTGTTCGTGACCGTGTTGGACGGCACGATCGTCAACGTCGCCCTGCCGACGCTCGCCCTCGAACTCGGCGCGTCGACCCGCCAACTCCAGTGGATCGTCGACGCCTACCTGCTGGTCTTCACCGGCCTCCTGTTGGCAGCGGGCGGTTTGGGAGATCGCTACGGACGGCGAGGAGCCCTCCTTCTCGGCCTCGTCGTCTTCGGCGCGACATCGGCATTCGCCGGTTCTGCGGGCACACCCAACGAGCTGATCCTCGGCCGGGCCCTGATGGGCATCGGGGCGGCGCTGATCTTCCCGGCCACCCTCGCCATTCTCACGAACGTGTTCCGAGACCCGGGCGAGCGGGCCAAGGCCATCGGCGTCTGGAGCGCGGTCAGCGGCGTCGCGGTCGCCGCCGGTCCGATCACGGGCGGGTGGTTGCTGGAGCGCTTCTGGTGGGGCTCGGTCTTCTACGTCAACGTGCCGGTCGTGATCTTCGCCGTCGCGGCGACCCTGTGGCTCGTGCCCGAGTCGAAGGAGCACGACGCGCCCCGCCTCGACGTCCCGGGCATCGGCCTCTCGATCGCCGCCATCACCGCACTGGTGCTCACGATCATCGAAGCGCCCGAGTGGGGCTGGACGTCGCCCGCCACGGCCGGTGGCTTCGCAGTCGCCGCACTCCTCCTGGCGGTCTTCGTCACCTGGGAGCTGCGCACCGACCGACCGATGCTGCCGGTGCGGATCTTCACGAACCGCCGCTTCTCGGCGGCGTCCGTCTCGATCACCTCGGCGTTCTTCGCCCTGTTCGGGTTCATCTTCCTGGTCACGCAGTACTTCCAGCTCATCCAGGGCTATTCGCCGTTCGAGGCCGGCGTCCGTACCCTGCCGGTCGCGTTCTCGATCGCGATCTCATCGGTGATGGCGCCTCGCGTCGTCGAACGGGTCGGCACCACCCGCGTGGTCGTGACCGGGCTCGGGCTCATGGCAGTGGCGTTCACCTGGATCTCGACGGTCACCGCGACGACCTCCTACACCGAGATCGTCGGACAGATGATCGTGCTCGGGACCGGCCTCGGCCTGACGACGGCGCCTGCCACCGAGTCGATCATGGGCTCGCTGTCGACCGACAAGGCGGGTGTGGGCTCCGCGGTCAACGACACGACGCGCGAGCTCGGCGGCACGCTCGGGGTGGCCGTCGTCGGCTCGGTCTTCTCGTCGGTCTACATCTCTGCACTCGACGACGGTGAGCTGGTCCCCACCCTGCCCGAGGAGGCCCGTCTTCTGACCGAGGAGTCGATCGGCGCCGCGACCCTGGTGGCCCCCGACCTGGGCCCCCAGGCGTCCACGTACCTGACCGAGGTCAGCGACGCGTTCATCTCGGGCTTCGGGGTCGCCTGCCTGGTGGTCGCGGGTGTGGCCGCCGCGGGTGCGGTGTTCGCCGGGCGGTTCCTGCCGGCTCGCTCCTCCTGAGCTCGTTCTCGCCCACCCTCCCCGACCTGCCGTACCGGATCTGAGACGCCGGATGCGGCAGGTCGGGGTTAAGGCCCGGCGCGATGTGGCCGATGTCTCCATGAGGCGGGTTGATTGGAGGCAATCGAGATGAAGGCAACGTTGATGACGCGCGTCCTCGCGCTGTTGCTCGTGGTGGCGATGATCGCCGCAGCCTGTGGAGGGTCCGACTCCACCACCACGTCCGCGCAGGACGAGACCGAGCCGCCGGCCGACGAGGCTCAGGACGAGCCAGAGCCCGAGCCGGAGCCTGAAGAGGAGATGGAGCCGGAGCCCGAGCCCGAGCCAGAGCTCCCCCGTGGCGAGATCATCGAGTCCTTCGTCGGCGCCCCGCTCGCCCCCTACGGCGACTCGAACATCGTCGACGGCGAGGTGAAGGCCTACTGGAACAACGGCAGCAACGGCACCTTGGTGGCGATCTACCACGGCGCCGGGCTGTCCGACCTCACATCGCTGTGCCCCGGCAACTCGGCGTTGACGGGCGGGTCCTTCCAGTACGTCACCAACACCCCCGCAGGTGCCGGTGCGTGCACGGACTTCCCGACGCCGACCGCGGCGCTGTTGGTCTGTTCGTCCAACGTGATCCTGTACCAGTCCGCCATCCCGAACGACACGGCGGGCGACCTCTACGCATCGCTCGAGTGGCGCCTCGAGGACGGCAGCATCAGTGGCATGACCGGTGTGTCGGTCAACCAGCCGGGGACCCCCGTCATCGACTTCGATGCCCGGGTCTTCAGCATCTCCGCCATGTTCACCTCGGACGGCGCGACCGAGATCACCTGCGAAGAGGGTCCAGCCTGATTCCGGGCCGGTGCTCGGGCATGATCGGGGGATGACCGCGCTTCATCACGTCGCCCCCGACGGCAGCCTGACCACCGTCGTGACGGACCAGCACCCCGACGAGCAGGTCTCGCTCGAGGGTGTCCGCTACACCGAATTCGATCGCCGCCCCGGCCTGAGCTTCGGCATGTACTGGCTCAGCGCCGGGGTGGACGATCCCCAGTCGCCCCACACCGAGGACGAGATCTACGTGGTCGCCGCCGGTCGTGGCGCGATCGAGATGGCCGGCGGGCGTCACGCGATCGAGCCCGGGAGCGTCATCAGCATTCCTCGCCATGTCGAGCACAAGTTCGTCGACATCACCGAGGATCTCGCGCTGGTCGTGGTCTTCGGGCCACCCGAGGGCGACCTCCGCTGATCGGCGACTTCGGATGATCCTCTATGTCGACAACGAGCACCCTTCGGTGTACGAGCGCCCCAAGATGGATCGGCTCGGAGCGGCGCGGCTCCGCATCACGTATCGATTGCAGGACCTGACCGGCGACGTCTGTCTGCTGCAGCGCTATCCCGATGTCGACCCGGCACTGATCGACCGGTACGACATCCGTGCGGTTTTCATCAGCGGGCACGGTGCACCACCTGAGCTGTTCGACGAGGCCGAACGCGGCGGCCTGCGCGACGTCGTCCGTGACGGTCGCACCCCGATCTTCGGCTTCTGTGGGGGCTTGCAGTTCATGGCCGAGACGCTCGGCGTCGAGATCCGTCGGATCGGCCGCATCCCCGAGGGCGCGGACGATCCGGCGCCGGCGTACGAGCCTGGGTGGCTGAAGGAGGTCGGCTACGAGCCGGTGCGGGTGACCGCCGAGCACCCGTTGGTCGACGGCCTCGGTCCCGAGCCGGTCTTTCGTCATGCGCACACCTGGGAGCTGGCCGACGTTCCCGCCGGCTTCGAGGTGCTGGCCGAGACCGACCTCACCCGCGTTCAGCTCACCGCGCACAAGGACCTCCCCCTGGCGGGGAGCCAGTTCCATCCCGAGTACTGGACCGACGACGCGCCGCAGGGGCGGGTGCTGATCGAGAACTTCTGCCGCTGGGTCGGTCTGTAGTCGCGGCCCGGGAACGTGAAAGCCGGCCCGGGTCGGCGGCGATCGGGTCGGGGGAGGGGGTCCGTTCCCTTTCGGCCACCGACCAACAGGCCGGCGTCGATTGCACTTCCCACTATGACAGGTCTCGGCAGTCGCGTGTGTCGTCTGGCTGACACAACGGCCGAATTCCCGCGGATCCGCGCGCGCGGTGCGCCGAGTCGCGACCATGGGGCCCGAGCGGGCGGAAGAACGGATCGCTCATGCGCCTCGCGCGCGCCACTGCCGGCCACGTTCCCGCCCATGCTCGCCCGCAGCCGGCGATGCCCCTCGGGCGGGGTCGGGTCCGAGAGGCCGGTCGCCGCGACGGTCGCGCGCACCGATGGGTGCCCTTGGTGATCATCGCCGCTGTCTACCTGGCGGCCATCGCGATCAACGAGTGGCGGCTCCACCAGCACGTGCAGGAGTTGCGCGAGCGCGGCCCGGTCGAGATCGTCGACCTGCCGCCGGCGGATCCGGCGGCGCTCGCGGAGGCCGGCTGAGGGGACGGCCCGTTCGGCGACGCCGGTACGATCGCCCTCATGACGATCACGCCGTCGCCCACCATCGCCGCGCTCGAGGATCGGCTGCGGACGGTCCTGCCCACCGATGTCGACCACGCCTCGATCAGGCTGTGGGACGAACAGGGTGAGTACCTGACGGTCCGCCGCAACGAACTCGATCCGGTGTCGACCACGGTGGACATCGGGGTGATGGTGTCGATCTGGGACGGCGGTGGTCTGGGGTATTCGGCCACGTCCGACCTGAGCGAGCCGGGGCTGCAGGCCGCGGTGGACCGGGCCCGCCACTGGGCGTCGCTGACCGCCGGTGTCGCGGTGATGGAGACCCCGACCCTCGGCCACCCGGTCGGGGAGTACGCGTCCATGGTCGAGATCGGCTGGGACGAGGTCCCCCTGAGCGACCGGATCGACCTGATCCGGCACCAGTCGCAGCTGCTCGGTATCGACGAGCGGATCGTCGACTGGTCGGCGTCGTTGGCCCGCCGCGACGTCAACACCTTGCTGTTGACCCACGCAGGGGGCCGGGTCGAGCAGCAATACCGGTTCGTGTACCCCAATCTCCGCGCCACCGCGAACGAGGGGTCCAACACCCAGACCCGCACCTTCGGCGGTCGAGCGTTCTGCGGTCAGGGCGGGGCCGAGGTCCTCGGTCGCTACGGGTTCGGCG
>JBCCFK010000209.1:0-8320 GCA_039029775.1 Actinomycetota bacterium
GGTCGGTGGCCTCGGACTCCTTGTGGCAGCACGGGCCCGGCATGATGCTCATCCTCGCCGGGCTGTACGCGGCCTCACGCGATCGCTTCGCGCTCGGTGGGCTCGCGTTCGCCGCCGCCATCCTCGTCCGCCCGCACATCGCGGTGATCGCCGCGGGGGTCGGGCTGACGACGTCGTTGCGTCGACGCGATGTCCGGCCGGCGTTGACGATGGGTGCGGTCGCCGGTGCCGGACTGGGCTCGTTGCTGGTCTACAACCGCATCGTGTGGGGCGAGCTGTCGATCGCCGGAGGGTACAGCGACGCCTTCACCGAGCGCCTGACGTCGTTCACGCCGCTGACCCTGCTCGGTCGCTTCGTCGGCTTCTTCGTCGACCTCGAGGTCGGGATCCTGGTGTTCTCGCCGATCCTGGTGGTCAGCCTCCTGGGCCTTCCCAAGGTCGTTCGCGGCGCCCCCGACTGGATGCTCGGCGGCGCGCTGGGAGGGCTGGCCTATCTGGCGGTCCAGTTCCAGGCGAACCGACTCTCGGGTGGCGAGGGGTTCTTCGGCTACCGCTACCCGCTCGAGGCGCTCGCTGCTTCGGCGCCACTGCTGGTCGTGGCGGCGTACGCCTGGGTCGGCGAGGACGACAAGCGCAAGCGCATCGCCATCGCGTTCGCCGTCCTGTCCGTCGCGATGCACGCGTTCGGCTCGGTCGCGACCGAGGGCTGAGTCCGCTCAGGACAGTCGGCCCGAGGCCCGAGCGGCCTCCTCGGCCGCGGTCACCTGCTCGTCGACGAGATCGAGCCCGGCATCCCAGAAGCCGGGGTCGTTGAGATCGCAGTCGACCAGGCGGCCGAGGTCCTCGGGCGGCAGCGATCCACCGGCGCTCCAGAGCTCGAGGTACTGCGGAATGAAGCCGGCGCCGGCGTCGCGGTAGCGCTGGTACACCGACAGCGCGAGGAGCTGTCCGTACGCGTACGCGTACACATATCCGGGCGTCCCGATGAAGTGAGGGACATAGCTCCACCAGCTCCGGTAGTTGTCCGTGATCTCGACCGCATCGCCCATGAGGTCCGACTGCGACGTCGCCCAGAGCTCGCCGAACCGGTCGACCGACAGTTCGCCGGCCTCGCGCCGCTCGGTGTGGACCATGTCCTCGAAACGGTTCATCGACACCTGGCGGAAGACCGTCGCGATCGAACCCTCGACGGACTCGGCGAGCAGCGACAGCCGTTCGTCGGGGTCATCGGTCATCGTCAGCAGGCGGTCGAAGGTCACGGTCTCGCCGAAGACCGACGCCGTCTCCGCGAGGGTGAGGGGCGTGAACTGGTGGTAGACGCCCTGGTGGCGGGCGAGCATGGCGTGGAGACCGTGACCGATCTCGTGCGCCAGCGTGAGCACGTCGCGCCGCTGCCCGGTCCAGTTCAGCATCAGGTACGGATGGTGCGCGGGCACGGTGTAGGCACAGAACGCCCCGGGCCGCTTGCCCGGAGCAGCCGGCGCGTCGATCCAGCCCTCGTCGATGAAGCGCTGGGCGCCGTCGGCGAGTTCGTCGGAGAACGAGCGGTAGGAGTCGACGACGAGCCGGCTCCCCTCGGCCCAACCCACCTGGACCTCGTCGTCCGCCAGCGAGGCGAGGCGGTCGTAGTCGGCCAGCCGCTCGAGGCCGAGCATCTCCGCCTTGAGCCGGTACCACCGGCGGGCGATGTCATAGCGACCGACCACGGCGTCGATGAGGGCCTGGACGGACTCGTCGGACGCTTCGTTCGACAGGTTCCGCGCCGAGATCCAGCTCGGGTAGTTCCGGAGCCGGTCGTCGATGGCCTTGTCGGCCACGACCGTGTTGAAGATCGACGCTCGGGTGCGGATGCCGGGCGCGAGGCCGTCGGTCACGGCCTGTGCCGCTTGGGCCCGCACGTCGCGGTCGGGGTCGGTGAGACGGGCGAGTCCGTCGGAAAGCGTCTGGGACGTCATCGCCCCCGATGGATCTGGGAGGTCGACCGTCAGTTCCGAGCTGAGCTCGGAGAACAGGCGCACCCAGGCGCTCACGCCGGTCACGTCCTTCTCCGTCATGATCCGTTCTTCGGGCTCGGACAGGACGTGGGGCTGGTAGCGGCGCAGGCCCCGCAGGTGGTGAGCGCAGAAGTCCAACGCGGGGTCGGTGAGCAGTTCGTCGGCCCGCGAGTCGTCGACCGCGACCCACTCCAGCTCGAACCACAGCAGTCGGGTCGCGATCGCCGTCGACCGCTCCTGGACCTGCATCATCCGCGCGCCGTTGTCCGGGTCGACGGTGTCGACCGCGAATCGGAGTTGGGCGTAGTTGCCCGCTCGGCCGAGGATCGTCTGCAGATCCGCCGATCGGGTCATGTAGGCCGCCAGGTCGGCCGAGGACATCGTGGCGACCGTGCCCCGGTGCGACTCGAGTTCGTCGGCGATCGAGTCGGCCTCGGCGAGCAGCGTGTCGATGTCTCGCCCATCGAGCAGGGGCTCGACGTCCCACCGGACCTCGGCCGCGGTGAGATCGAGATCGGACGTGTCGATGGTCATGCGGGAAACCTCGCGGCCTCGAAGGCCTGGTCAGTCCGGGGGGTGCGCACACCGTACCCGTTCGCCCCGACCGGGGCGAGGCGCAGCGACCGCCCGGGGGGCGTCGATTCAACGACTGCGAGTCGCCGCCGATGGAGAGGCATGCGTGCGTTGACATTGGCACTGATCGTGGCGCTGGGCGCCACCGCGTGCGGCCAGAGCGGCGGTGAAGGCGAGGCGCCGGAGGCGGCGCCGCCCGCGGAGCAGTCGGAGCCCACACCGACGCCCGAGCCGCCCGAAGAGATCGCTCTGACCGACACGGCGGACTTCACGATCGAGGGCGACACGGGCGTGCTGGCCACGCCCGGTGAGCAACTCGTGGTCGAACATCTCATCCGCAACGGCGCGGCCACGGCGCGCTCGGTCGGCCTGCGGGCCGCCACCGACGCCGATGTCGACATCGAGGTCTCGAGCCGGAGCATTCGCGTGCAGCGCGACGAGATCGTCGCCGTTCAGTCGACACTGACCGTGCCTGACGACGCCGAGGTCGGCGAGGTCATCGCCTACGAGGTGGTCGCGGTGAATGTCGACGACATCCGCGAGAAGAGCGTTACTGCCGTCCAGGTGCTCGTCACGGACGCGGTCGGTGCCCGGCCGCAGGTGGGCGACGACGCCGGGCGCACGGCGACCAGCGAGCGGGTCTTCATCTTCGCGACCGCCGACGACACGGACCCCGACGGAGATCTGGACCAGGACTCGCTCCGCGTCATCGCCGGCGGCTGGCTCGCGGACCAGATCACCGGCAACGGCAACGGCACGATCACCTACGTGCCGTTCGCCAACGTGGAGGGCGTCGACGTCGTGATGTACGAGATGTGCGACGACGAGCAACGCTGCGACACCGGTCTGATCACGGTCACCATCGGCGCACCGGAGTAGGCGGTCAGAGCAACTGCGCGACGCCGTGGATCAGCAGGCCGACGAGCCCGCCGACGACGGTGCCGTTGATCCGGATGAACTGGAGGTCCCGGCCGACCTGCAGTTCGATGCGCTCGCCGGTCTGCTGAGCATCCCAACGGGCGACGGTCGTGGCGATGAGGTCGGCGACCTCGCCCTGTGACTGGTTGACCAGGTATCTGGCGACGTCCTCGGTCCACCGATCGAGCTTCTCGCGCATTGCCGCGTCGCGTCGGAGACTCTGTCCCGTCGACATCAGCGCCTCCTCGAGTCGCCGGCGCAGGTCCGAGTCCGGATCCTCCGCGCCGGCCACCATCGCTTCCTTCACGTGGCGCCACGCCGAGTCCAACCACGCTCGCACCTCGGGGTGGTCGAGCAGCTCGGCCTTGAGCGCCTCGGCGCGGTCGTGGAGGTCCGGCGAGGACCGGAGATCGACCGCGAACCTCCTGATCCGCTCGTCGGCCAGCCGCCGCAGCTCGTGGTCCGGGTCGGCGAGCACGTCGGCCACCAGGCGTCGGACGCCCGTCACGATCCGGTCGAAGACGCGGTCGTCGATCGCCTCGGGCACCCACCACGGCGACTCCTCGTAGAGGCGTTTGCGCAGCACCGCCTCGTTCTCGGTGACGATCCGATTGATACTGCGCATCAGGCTCTCGAACGCCGCCTGGTGCTGACCGTTGTCGATCGCCACATCGAGGCCTCCGGCGAGCAGCGGCGCCAGCTCCACCGACTCCAGCCGCGACCGAAGCGCCCCGCCCACCGCCGTGCCGACATCGTCGTCGTCGACGACCTCGGTGATCGCGCCCAGGACCGCCGGCAGTTGGTCGCCCAGCCGCCGGGCGTTGGCCGGCTCCTCGAGCCAGCTGCCGAGACGGCCGGCAGGACCGAAGTGGCGGATCCGCTCGCCCACCAGTTCGTCGTTGAGGAAGTTGTCCTGGACGAACGTGCCGAGCGATGCGCCGATCTGATCCTTGCGGTTGGGGATGATCGCCGTGTGGGGGATCGGGAGCCGAAGCGGGTGTCGGAACAGCGCCGTGACCGCGAACCAATCGGCGACACCGCCCACCATGGCCGCTTCGGCTGCGGCTTCGACGTAGCCGGACCAGCCGCTGCCGTCGGTGGTGATCCGCATGACGACGAAGAGCGCCGTCGCTGCGAGCAGCAGCCCGGTTGCGCGCCACTTCATCCGCCGCAGGTCGGCGGCGCGTTCGGCGTCGACGTCGGGTCCGACCAGGCTCACGGCCCCCAAGCCTACGGGCCGGATCGCACGCCGCCCGGTGCGCCCCGGCGGGGTGGGGTCAGCTACCGTGCCCTGCCGACACCGAGCCGAGGAGCAGGCGTTGTATCAGGAGTTGCGTCAGGTCTGGGATGCCCTCACGGGCCCAGGCGGTCAGTTCGAGATCACCGACGTGGATGTGCGCGGGCAGATGTTGCGCACGTACAAGAACCAGCCGCCGTCGCTGCGGGAGTTCTGGTTGATGGCGGCCGCGCACGGCGAGAACGACTACCTGGTCTACGGCGACGAGCGCCTCAGCTACACCGAGGCGCACCGGCAGGTCGCCCAGGTCGCGACCTGGTTGCAGGAGCAGGGCGTCCAGCCGGGCGACCGAGTCGCCATCGCCATGCGGAACTACCCCGAGTGGCTCCTGGCCTACTGGGCCTGCGTGAGCACCGGGGTCGCCTGCGTGGGCATGAACGCCTGGTGGGTGGGGCCCGAGATCGTCTACGGGATCGAGGACGCCGACCCGAAGGTCGTGATCGCCGACACCGAACGCCTCGCCGCGATGCTCGAGGTCAAGGACCAGCTGGGTGACCGAACCTTCGTCGGGGTCCGCATCGACGACCTCCCACCCGGCGTGGTGCCGTGGGACGAGATCACCGTCGGCGACGCCGCGCTCCCGGAGGTGGCCATCGACCCCGATGCCGACGCCTGCATCTTCTACACGTCCGGGACGACCGGTCGCCCCAAGGGTGCGCAGCTGACCCACCGTGGCTGTGTCGCCAACGTGATGAGCCTGGCATTCTCCAGCACCGCCCAGACCGAGGCGGCCAAGCTCGCCCAGGGTGGAGAAGACGCCGGCTTCATGGCCGCCGGAGCCGCGCACGGTCCGTCGTCGCTCGTGACCACCCCGTTGTTCCACGTGACGGCGAACAACTGCGTGGCGCAGGCGATGACGCTCGCGGGCGGCAAGCTCGTCCACATGTACAAGTGGGACGCCGGTGAAGCCCTCCGCCTGATCGAGGCCGAGCGCATCACCACGATGAGCGGCGTGCCCGTGATGTCGCGCGAGCTGATCGCCCACCCCGAGTTCGCCACGCGTGACACGTCGTCGCTCACCTCGCTCGGAGGCGGTGGCGCCCAGCTCCAGCCCGACCTGGTGCAGAAGATCGACGACGAGGTCAGCACGGCCCGTCCGAGCACGGGCTACGGCATGACCGAGACCTGCGGCATCATCACCGCGATCTCCGCGGACTTCTTCGTCGATCGCCCCGACAGCGCCGGGCCGGCGATGCCCTGCTACGAGGTCAAGTGCGTCGACGACGACGGCAACGAGGTCGCGCCGGGCGAGATCGGCGAACTGTGGGTCAAGGGCGCCCAGGTGATCAAGGGCTACATCAACCGTCCCGAGGCCACCGCCGAGTCGATCACCGACGGGTGGCTCCACACGGGAGACGTCGCACGGCTCGACGAGGACGGGTTCATCTACATCGTCGACCGCAAGAAGGACATGGTCCTGCGCGGCGGCGAGAACATCTACTGCGCCGAGGTCGAGTCGGCGATCTTCGATCACGAGGCGGTCGCCGAGACCACCGTTTTCGGCGTGCCCGACGACCGCCTGGGCGAGGAGGTGGGCGCCGCGGTGGTGCTGTCGGACGGTGCGAGCCTCAGCGCCGACGATCTGCGAGCCCATCTGGCCCCGCTGATCGCAAGACACAAGATCCCTCGCTACGTGTGGTTCATGGACGAGAACCTGCCTCGCAACGCGAGCGGCAAGTTCCTCAAGCGGGAGCTGCGGGACGCCCTTGACCCCGCGCTCGCGGGCTGACGATCGGTTGCGTTTGCGGACGCTCGGGTGTCCGGCCAGGATCGCTGCATGAACCTCGGCATCTTCGGATCAGCGAACACCATCGACGGCCTGCGCGACCAGATTCGCGCGGCGCAGGAGGCGGGCTACGGCTCGTTCTGGACACCACAGATCTTCGATCTCGACGCGTTGACGGCACTGGCCGTCATCGCCGGCGATGTGCCCGACATCCGACTCGGAACGGCGGTCGTCCCGACCTACCCGCGTCATCCGATGATGCTGGCCCAGCAGGCCCTCACCGTGAACCAGATGGCGCAGGGCCGCCTGGACCTGGGCATCGGACTCTCGCACCAGCCGGTGGTCGAGAGGATGTGGGGCATCTCGTTCGACAAGCCCGTCGGGCACATGAAGGACTACCTGACGATCCTCGGTGCGTTGTTGCACGAGGGGCAGATCTCGCACGGCGGGGAGCACCTGACGAGCCGAGGCGGGATCGGGGTGAAGGCCGAGGCCCCACCCGTGCTCGTCGCCGCGCTCGGGCCGCTGATGCTCAAGGTGACCGGTCGCCTCGCCGACGGCACGATCACCTGGATGACCGGACCGGTGACCGTGGGCGAACACACCGTCCCCGTCATCAACGACGCGGCCGAGGAGGCCGGCCGACCGCAGCCCCAGGTCGTGGCCGCCGTGCCTGTCTGCATCACCGACGACATCGCGGGTGCCACGGAGATGGCGAAGGCCGCGTTCGGCTTCTACGGCGATCTCCCGTCGTACCGGGCGATGCTCGATCGCGAAGGGCTCGAGAACTCGTGGGACATCGCCCACATCGGTTCGTTCGACGAGGTCGCCGCCGGCTTGAAGACCTACGACGATGCCGGCGCCACCACCGTGGTCGCCAGCGTGTTCGGCACCCCCGACGACGTCGCCCGCACGATCGACGAGCTCAAAGTCCTGCTCTGACGCCCCCGGTCGCCCCGGACCACGCCACGCCCGAACCCGCCGCGGTCCCAGAGTCCGCGGCAGGTTCTCACGCTGCGTGGCGGCCCTTCAGCTCTCGGGCCCTGAGATTCAGCGGGACGTCGACCTCGCAGCGTGGTCGAGCGGGTCGAACCTGCCGCGGACTCTGGGACCGCGGCAGGTCGGCGGCGACGACGCCTTGATCGTCCGTCGTTACAGGACCGGGAAGTGGCAGGCGACCCAGTGGTCGTCGTCACCGGCGCGTTGCATCTGTGGTTCCTCGGCGGCGCAGATGTCCTGAGCGCGGGGGCAGCGGGTGCGGAACCTGCAGCCGCTCGGCGGGTCGATGGGGGAGGGGAGCTCGCCCTGGAGCACCTCCTCGCTGTCGGCGTGCTTGTTGCTCGGGTCGGGCACCGCGGCGAGCAACAGCCGGGTATAGGGGTGCGCCGGCTTGTCGTAGAGCACGTCGCCGTCGCCGATCTCGCACAACTTGCCGAGGTACATGACCGCGACCCGGTCCGAGATGTTCTTGACCACCGACAGGTCGTGGCTGATGAACACCAGCGTCAGGCCGTACCTGGCCTTCATGTCCTCGAGCATGTTGAGGATCTGGGCCTGGACGGACACGTCGAGCGCGGACACCGGCTCGTCGCAGATCACGATCTTCGGGTCGAGCACCAGGGCCCGGGCGACCTGGATTCCTTGAATGGGCCAAAGGCTTCAAAGGCAATGATGTATTCTCATGGCTGCTGGAGCTTGTCATTTCTTACTGCTTCCCATTCTTCATGCTTCGCCGTGGTGCCCGCCACAATGATGTCCAGCTGTTTCTCGCTGCTCGCAGAGCCCTGACTCCCCTGCTGTATGCTCGCAACC
>JBCCFK010000210.1:0-8209 GCA_039029775.1 Actinomycetota bacterium
ATGATCCAGCTGGTCATGTAACCGCCGTACGAGCCGCCGAGGACACCGCAGCGCTCGGGGTCGATGAACGGGAACCGCTCGAGCGCGGTGTCCATCACGGCCATGATGTCCGCGTAGTCGACGTCGCCCCAGCCCCGGCCGGGCTGGCCGTGGCGACGCCCGCGGATCGCAGATCCCCAGGCCGCATCACGCCCGGAGCTGCCGCGTGGGTTGGCGAAGACCACGACGAAGCCGGCGGCCGCCTGCATCTGGAACTCGTCGAAGAAGGTGTGCCCGTACTGGGTGAACGGGCCACCGTGGATGTTCAACAGCACCGGGTGGGTCAGGTCGGGGTCCATGTCGGGTGGGGTCACGATCCACGCGTCGACCTCGGCGCCCTCCGAGCTCGCTGTGAAGTGCTCCATCGGCCTGGGCGAGACGCGGGCGCACAGGTCCGCGGTGATCCGGGTGAGCCGTCGTTCACCGTCGCCGTCGAGCACATGGAGCTCGGCCGGCGTCACGCCGTCTGTCGACGTGAAGACGATGGTCTCACCGCGGCGGTCCCACATGGCCACGGTGCGATCGCCGCCCACGATTGGTGCGGGTCCGTTCGAGCCGTCGACGTCGAGCGCGAGAAGGTTGACCCGACCGCGGTCCTGAACCGACGCGGCGACGGTCGCATCGTCGAGCCAGGTCGGGGTCCGGGCCTCGGGAAAGGCCTCCCAGGAGCGATCCAGCGCGTGGGAGATCCAGCGCACGGGGCTCGTATCGTCGAGCTCGACGACGCCCACATGGGTGTTCTGCGGGTAGGTCTCGAGATCCTCGACGCCGAGGAAGGCCACACGGCGGCCGTCCGGGGACGGCGCGGGCGACCGGAACGAGCCGCCCTCGGCGATGGTGCGGACGTCGCCGTCGAGCGGGACCACCGCGAGATCGCTGCCCATCCACGGCGGTCGTTGCGCCGCGCGGGACGCGACGAGCCCGCTGCTGTCGGGAAGCCAGCGCGGGGTCGCCCAGTCGTCGTCGCCCGGCGTGAGGTCCCGTCGGGTCCCCGATCCGTCCACGGCCGCGACATGGAGGTGGCGCGGTCGGTCCGCGACCACCCCGGCGCCGTTCAGTCGGTAGAAGGGCCGCGTGATCCGGCGTGGTGGTCGGCGTGCGACCTCGTCCGCGTCGTAGTGATCGCTCCGGACACGGACCGCGTAGGAGAGCCAGCGGCCGTCCGGTGAGAAGCACACGTCGGTGATCGCCTCGGGGTGGTCGGCGACCAGCGACGCCTCGCCGGGACCCGAGACGTGGAGGACGTACAGCGACGAGGAGATGCCCTCGTGTTCCCTGCGTCGATTCGTCACGAACGCCAGCAGGGACCCGTCGGGCGACCAGGCGGGGAGGCGGTCGTCCCACTCGCCGGACGTGACCGGCGCCGGGTTGCCGCCGCCTTCGACCCGCCGGACCCAGATCCGGCTGCGATACCGGTTCGCTTCGCCGTCGACTCGGGAGACCGCATAGGCGACGCGGGTGGCGTCGGGGTCGAGCGCCGGATCGGTCACCCAGACCAGATGGTTGATGTCGGAGGGGATCATCCAGGCAACCTACCGGCGCCTGCCGACAGCGTTCCCGTGTGATGGGAGCGGGGTAGCTTCCGTCCATGGACGAATCACCGCTCGACGTCGGCATGTGTTTTCATCGCGAGGCGCCGGCAGCGCACGTCGTCGACCAGGCCCGACACGCCGAGGAGGTCGGATACGACGAGTTCTGGGTCATCGAGGACTGCTTCTTCACCGCCGGCGTGAGCCTCGCCGCGGCCGCGCTCACCGCGACGGATCGCATCGGGATCGGGCTCGGCATCATGCCCGTCGTCGCCCGGACGGCGGGCATGTCGGCGATGGAGATCGCCACGCTCGCCGGCCTGTCGCCGGGGCGGTTCCACGCCGGTCTGGGCCACGGGGTCCAGTCCTGGATGGCGCAGATGGGAGTCCGCCCCGAGTCGCCTGTCACGGCGCTCACCGAGGTCCTCACCGAGGTGCGCGCGTTGCTGGCCGGAGAGCGCCGGACCTTCCATGGTCGGTACGTGACCCTCGACGACGTCGCGCTCGCGGCGCCTCCCGATCCCGTGCCGCCGGTCTCCGCCGGAGTCCGAGGGCCGAGGTCGCTGGCGGTCGCCGGCGCCTGCGCCGACGGCACCATCCTCGCGGACTTCGTCAGCGCCCCCTACGTCTCCTGGGCTCGCGAGCGGATCGCCGCCGAGCCCCACCGGATCACGGTGTTCGCATCGGCGGCGGTGGCCCCCGACGGCGACGACGCACGGCGCGCCATGTCGTTCTTGCTGGCCGAGGTGTGCCAGGACGCGCCTGCGTCACTGCGCATGGCCCCGTTCTTCGACGAGCTGGAAGCCAGAGCTCATCGCTCCTCGTGGCTCGACGCGATCCAGGCCATGCCGGCCGACTGGTGGTCGATGATCGCCGCCGTCGGCACCCCCGACGATGCGCAGCGGTATCTGGATTCGCTCGAGGCCGCCGGCGTCCACGCCGTGGCCATCTTCCCGAATCCCGAGGACCCGATCGGCGACGCTCGCCGGCTGATGGACGCCGTTGTGTCCCCGCGCCGCTAGGTCACGACGTCTCGGCTGTGGCCTCTCGGCCACCGAACGCAGACCGGGCGATCGGCACCGGATCGCTCACCTGCTTGGCGTCGTTGGGATGGAATCCCCATGCGGAGATGATCGCGAGCGTGACGAATCGCCACTTGCCGTCGCCCTCGAGTCGCATCGTCCCCTCGTAGCGTCCGCCCTGGACACCCCGGTTGCTGGTCGTGGTGAAGTACGACGTGAGCGAGGCGCTGGTGGCGTCGTCGCTCACCTCGATGGCGATGTTCGAGCTGTTGTGGCCGCCCGCGATGAGCGACTCCCGGTTGCCGTAGGGCTCGTACAGCGGCCGCATCTCGTCCCGGCCCTCGAAGTGCATGTCGACGCCGTCGGGTGGGAAGTTCAAGACATCGAGCACCGCGTCCTCCGCGTAGACGTCGAGGATCACGTCGCCGAACCCGGTGTCGAGCGCGTACAGGTACCGGTTGAACGCAGCGGTCACCCCCTCGCGGGCCCGCAGACGGGCGACCTCGGCTTCCAGTGCGGCGACTCGCGCTTCCAGGTCGGTCATCGGCGGATCTCCATCTCCCTCGCGTGCCCTCGGGACACTAGTGGGACGAGCGGAGGCCCTCAGCGGCCGGTGACGACGTAGGTGGTGGCGGCGCGGTCGTAGATCGTGCGACGCCGCGGGTCGGTGAAGACCCACAGGAGCGACGCCAGGATGATCGCCAGGCTGATGAGCGGGCCGGCGAAGGGCACCACGGAGATGGCGTTGGGGAGCCAGCGGAGTCCGGCCACGCCGATGGGCGGCGGCGTCGTGCCGTCGGCGGTCACGATGCGGGTCCCCACGACGAGCTTGCCGACGGTGGCCCCGACGGCGGCCACCATGCCGACCTCGTAGATCACGCCCGTGACGAGTCCGACGACGAGCGACAGGCGTGATGCACCGTCGCCGATGTCGTCGTCGATGAGGAAGCGGGCCAGGATGAAGATGCCCGCGAGGAGGACCACGTCGAGGAGGCGGGCGAGGATCCGCTGCGTCGGCGATGCCAGCGTGAGGCCTGCGGGGATCCGCGGGTCTGCGTCCGTGACCGACGCCGGCAGGGGCTGGGGTTCGCCGACCCACGCCTCGCCGTTCCAGTAGCGGTGTGTTCCCTCGGGGTCGCCGTCGGCCTGATACCAGCCCGGCTCGGGGATCGACGGGGGCGTCACGAGAGGCCCTGAGGGATGACCGGCCCGCCGCCCGAGAGTCGGTTCTGGGCCTGCTCCGCCGCCTGCTCGGCGTAGTGCGGATGGGGGAGGATCCAGAAGACCCCTGCCGCGATGTCGTCAACGATGCGGTCGGCCAGTTGCTCGGGGGTGATCTCCTCGGGCAGGCCCGTGCCCGGGGCGCCCCCGCCCATCGGTGCCGCGTCCTCGTGCCCGGGACGGTTTCGTTCGCTCTCGCCGATGCGCGTGGCCACCAGCCCGGGACAGAGCACCGAGACCCCGATGTCGGTGCCGGCGAGCTCGTGGTGCAGGTTCTCCGAGAGTGCGACCACGCCGCGCTTGGCCACGCTGTAGGAGGCGATGCCGGGGAACGCCAGGATCCCCGCGACGGACGCGGTGTTCATCACGTGGCCGACCTCGCCGGCCTCGATCATCCGCGGGATGAAGGCGTGGCAGCCGTAGACGACTCCCATCAGGTCGATGCCGAGCACCCAGTCCCAGTCGTCGAGCGAGCCCCAAGCCTCGTGCCTGGTCACCACGCCCGCGTTGTTGGCGAGGAAGTGGACCGCGCCGAACCGGTCGTAGGCCTCGTCGGCCAGGCGCCCGACCGCATCGCGGTCGCTGACGTCGCAGCGCACGGTGTGCACGGTGGCCCCCGCCGACGACAGGTCGGCGCCCGCGCGCTCGAGCGCCTCGTCCTCGATGTCGGCGATCAGGATGTCGGCGCCCGCCGAGCTCAACCTGCGTGCGAGGGCCAGGCCGATGCCGCTGGCGCCTCCGGTGATCACGGCGACCTTGCCGTCGTAGTCCTGCATGTGGGTCGGGCTCCCGTCGGGGTGTCGGATGACAGCGTCCAAGGAGCTTACGAGCGCCGGTCGCCCGGGCGTCAGATCGAGTCGTCGAGGATGCGGTCGAGTGTGCGGGCCATCACATCGCCCAGGGCATGGCCGCGGGGTCGGTAGTACAGGACGCCGCCGAGAGCGTGTTCGAGCTCGATCGTGCGGGCGCGGAGCCATGTGGCATCGTCGGCGCCGACCGCGTCACGGAACCGACGCCGGAGGTCGTGGTCGAGGATGCTCCACGCGGGAGCAAGGTCCTGCGCGGGGTCGCCGTGACCGGCGCCTCCCCAGTCGATGATCGCCGTCGGTCGACCGTCGGACACGAGGAGGTTGCCGGGGATGAGGTCGCCGTGCACGAACCGGCGCGGGGTCGGCCCGTCGGCCACCTCCGCCGCCTCGTCGGCGAGCCGTCCGATCGCTGCGACGTCGACCAGGTCCGCCGCTCGCCACCGTGGGTCCTCGAGCCATCGACGGAGTTGCTCGAGGAGCTCCCGAAGCGGCCCGCCACGACTGCCCGGCGCACGGTCGGGCGCCGCGAGCCCCTGGAGCGATCCGATCGACGCGACGATCGCGGCGAGGTCGTCGGCCAACTCATGTGACCTCGCAGCCGGCGCGTCTCTGAGCGTCCAGAGGTCCTCTCCGTCCAGCCAGGTGCTGACCAGCCACGGCAGGGGATAGGCGTCCTGTGGCCGGCCGACGTGGACGAGCTCGGGAAGCCGGAACCGGCGGCCGAGGTCGGTCGCTGCGAGCGCCGGCAGCAGGGCAGACTCGGTCTCGATGCCGGCCGCACCGGATTCCATCCGAGGCAGCCGCGCCACGGCGCGGGATCCGTCGGCTCCGGTCAGGCGCCAGAGCGCGTTGGTGGTTCCGGAGCTGTCGAGGCGCGCCATGGTCGCGTCGGCCCAGGCCGGCAGCTGCGACGCGAGCAGGGCCCGCACGATGCCCTCGGAGGTGTCGAGCTCGTGGTCGTGGATGCGATCCTCCACCGCAGCAGTGTGGCACCGGCCGCTTCGGCGTCGGGCGGGTTTCCGGATCCGAATCGAGGGTTGACAGATGTACGTGTACAAGTGTTAACTCATCACCATGAGTTCCGTCACCACCACCAACCCGTACTTGGCCGGCAACCGCGCGCCCGTGACCGAGGAGGTCACCGCGTTCGACCTCCCCGTCGTCGGGAAGATCCCCACCGAGTTGGAGGGCCGCTGGCTGCGCAACGGCCCGAACCCCCTCCCGGGGTCGGTCGACCCCACGAAGCACCACTGGTTCATGGGCGACGGCATGGTGCACGGCGTCCGCCTGCGCGGGGGCAAGGCCGAGTGGTACCGCAACCGCTACCTGCGTTCGGCCCCGGTGGCCGAGGCGTTCGGCGAAGAGCCCGTCGACGGCCCGCGCTTCGGTGGGCGCGACTTCGGCCCCAACACCAACGTCGGCGGATGGGCCGGCAAGACCTGGGCGATGGTCGAGGCCGGCGGCACGCCGATGACGATGACCTACGAGCTCGACACGATCGCGTTCGACGACTTCTCCGGCACCCTGCCCGCCGCGTTCTCGGCCCACCCGAAGTTCGACCCGGTGCACCGCGAGCTGCACGCGATGACCTACTGCTGGCCCGATCTGATGGATCACGTGCAGTACGTGGTCGTGGGCGACGACGGTCTGGTCAAGCGCACCGTCGACATCCCCGTGTCGGACATGATCATGTTGCACGACATGTCGCTCACGAGTCGCTATGCGGTCGTCTACGACCTGCCGGTCACGGTCGACATCGAGCTGGCGATGCAGGAGCGCTTCCCGTTCAAGTGGAACCCCGAGCGCGAGGCGCGTGTGGGGCTGCTGCCTCGCGACGGTGAGGCCGACGACATCATCTGGGCCCCGGTCGAGCCCTGCTACGTGTTCCACCCGATGAACGCCTACGACACCGACGACGGCAGGGTCGTCCTCGACGTCTGCCGCTACGACAAGATGTTCGATCAGGACCTGCAGGGCCCGTTCGGTGACTCGCTCGCCACCCTCGACCGGTGGACGGTGGATCCGCAGGCCGCCACGGTCACCGAGGAGCGCATCAGCGACCGCTACCAGGAGTTCCCCCGCCACAACGACAGCGTCGGCGGCCAGGCCTACACCTGGGGCTACTCGGCGGGCGTCAACCGCATGGATCTCGACCCGACGCTCGAGGCGTTCGGGCACACGCTCAAGACCAACGTCGACACCGGCGAGGTCGAGGTGCACGACCACGGCGAGGGCCGCGGCGGCGCCGAACCGCTGTTCATCCCCCGGGCCGACGCATCCGCCGAGGACGACGGCTGGATCATGGTGCTCGTCCACGACGCCACCACCGACGGCAGCGACCTGGTCATCCTGGATGCCCAGGACATGGCGGGACCCGAGGTCGCACGGATCACGTTGCCCCAGCGGGTGCCCGATGGGTTCCACGGCAACTGGGTGCGCGACTCCTCGGTGGCCCCCGACTGAGCCGAGTTCGGCCCGAAATTCGATTCCCCCCACGCGTGCCCCGGTCTACGGTCCGGGGCACGTGCGCGTCCTGGATGCGCCCCGACCCACGAGGAGGTCAGAGCTCATGACTGTTCTGTTCCGTACCCCCGTCGGTCGCGCCCCTCGGAGGGCCTGAGGCGTCCCAACTCCGGTGACGGCGGCCGACGTCAGTCGTCCGTTCGTTCACCAGGAGTTCCCCAATGCGTCCGTCTCCGGACTGGCTCGTCGACGAGCCGTACACCGACACCGATCTGGGTGTCCTCAAGAGTGGGAAGGAGGCCCAGGTCAACGTCGTCGAGCGCATCGGCGACGACGGCCGGCGGTGCCTCCTCGCCCGGAAGCGCTACCTGCCCCGGGAGGTGACCGCGAAGGGCACGCTCGAGGCGATGGGCGTCCAGCGGGCGTCCACGTTCCGCAACGACGTCGAGTACCGCGAGGGCCGGCAGTTCCGCAAGAGTCGCGACCGCCGCGCGGTCGAGCGCATGACGGCGCACGGCAAGCGGCTCCTCCAGGGCCGCTGGACCGGCCACGAGCACGAGACCATGCGTCGTCTGTGGGAAGCGGGTGCGCCCGTGCCGTACCCGGTCTCCTACGGCGACGACGTCTTCGATCTCGAGTACGTCGGCGACCTCGACGGCGCCGCGCCGCAGCTCTATGCCGCCCACCTCGAGGGATCCGACGCCGAGGCGGCGTTCGCACAGGTCATCGCCGGCCTCGAGCTCATGATGACCGAGGGCATCGCCCACGGCGACCTGTCGGCTTACAACCTGCTCTGGTGGGACCAGCAGGTGTGGTTCATCGACTTCCCCCAGGCGGTCGACATCGCAGCCAACCCGCAGGGGCTGTCGTACGTGCACCGAGACATCGTCAACGTCTGCCAGTGGTTCGCCCGGCGCGGTGTCGAGGCCGCCGAGGACCCCGATGCCCGTTTCGCCGAGCTGCTGGTGTTCCTGTGAGGACCTCCCGGGCGCCAAGCCCCCACACGTGCGGGGCCCGCGGTCTGCATCACCGCGATCGGTTCGTCGGCTCGTCATCCCCGAACCGGCGTGCGGGACCGCCGCCGAATCGCCGATCTGCCGCGGTCCGCCGGATGTCGACGCGCTCG
>JBCCFK010000211.1:0-8197 GCA_039029775.1 Actinomycetota bacterium
AGATTACATTTGTATTAATGATATTAGCTGTGTGGATAAACCAATTAGTTGACGTAAAAGGAGCATTTCTACATGGAGAATTTGCTAATGATGAAGTGCCCCCTTTACGTCAACTAACTGGTTTACCCACATGGCTAATATCATTAATACAAATGTAATCTTGATTGTAGTATTGTTCACAACTGGTGCTGCAATATCATCTGAATCGCAATGCACTTTGTCTTCTTGTTGGAATCCTCTTGCTGTACATCTAGCACGTTTTACTCCACTGGCTTTTAGCTTCATAGCCCACGTATTTGATATATACTTGGCATGCTCAGGCAGTTCTTCCAATTTCCTTGGTGTCCACACTTTACACTTTTCCATAGTATCATGTTCCTTTTCAATAGCTTCTAACCATCCTGCTACATCATTTGATTGCATAGCTTCTTTGCTGGGCTGTCGAGCGTGACGCCCGGGGACGTCCCCGACATCATGGCCATGATGGCTGCCAGGGCTGCCGGGGAGGCGGTGACGGCGCCGTACACGTTCTCCGACATGGCAGCCGATGCGATCGGCCTGCTCGACCACCTCGAGATCGACACGGCTCACGTCGTGGGCGCCTCGCTCGGCGGGATGATCGTGCAGACCATGGCGATCGAGCACCCCGACCGCGTCGCGTCCGTGACCTCGATCATGTCGACCACCGGTGCCGACGGCGTCGGCCAGCCGGAGGAGGCCGCGATCGGGGCGTTGCTGGCCCCACCGCCGAGCGAGCGGGACGCGGCCATCGCACACAACGTCGAGGTCGGCCGCACGATCAGCGGCCCGCTGTTCGACGAGACGGAGGCGTTCGAGCGTTCCCGCGAGACATTCGACCGCTCGTTCCGTCCCGCGGCAGCGGCCTTCCAGCTCGCCGCCATGGGCGCCTCGGGCGATCGCACGGAGCGACTCGCCTCGGTGGACTGCCCTGCACTCGTGATCCACGGCCGGGTCGATCCGCTCGTGACGCTGTCCGGTGGGCTCGCCACCGCGGAGGCGATCCCCGGCGCCGACCTCATGGTGCTGAGCGACATGGGCCACGACCTGCCTGCGGTCTACTGGCCACAGATGGCCGACGCCATCATCGGCGTCGCGAGGCGAGCGGACGAGGCCACGGCGCACCACGGGTGACGGCGGGCCGTTCGGACGCCCGGGGGCGCGGGCCGAACCTCAGTCGCGCGAGAACGGGACGGAGTGCTCCCAGTCGGCGAGCAGCGTACGGATCGCCGTCAAGAGAATGAGGGGGACGTCCAGCATCGGGTGATGGCCGGCCTGGGGAAGCTCGATCACGGGCGCGACGCGACCGAGTTGGTCGTACATGTAGCGGCCGACCTCGGGCGTCACGAGACCGTTCTCGCTCGCCAGCAGTGCCAGGCGACACTGCACCTGGGCCAGAAACGGCCGGGCCACGTCGCGCGGATGGCCGATGGCGTCGAAGACGTGGCGATCGAACTTCCAGACGTGACCCCCGTCGACCGGCCGGAGGCTGCCCCGAGCCACGTGGTCCATCACATAGGGCAGGTAGCGCTCCTGTTCGGGCACGGTGCGGAAGCGAGCGAGCGCGGTCTCCACGTCCTCGTAGATCCGGGGCTTGCCGAACGCCTCGCCGCTGCGGGCCGCGTTCACCTCCGGGTCGGGCTCGCTGACCGGTGAGTCGCAGACGACCACACCCGCCAGGCGATGACCGTGGAGCGCGCCGGTGGCGATGGCGACGAACCCACCCATCGAGTGACCGACGACGACCGGGTTCCCCGAGCATCCCAGTCCGTCGGCGACCGCCATGACCTCCGCCGCCCAGATCTCCATGGAGTAGGCGTCGCGGTGGTCGCTGTCGCCGTGTCCGGACAGATCGACCGCGGCGATGCGATACCGGTCGGCGAACTCGGCCGCGACATGGGTCCACCAGTGTGCGTGGGCACCGCCACCGTGGACGAACACGAGGCCGGGTGCGCCCGGCGTTCCCCACGCCAGGTAGTGGATCGACGCGCCCTCGACGGTGACCGTGCGGTCCTCGAACGGCACTCCCAAGGCCCGCCGAAACCAATCCGGGGCCTGATCGAGCGGTTGCAATTCCACGTGCGCACCATACCGGCGCCGGTCCGCCGCCCCGAGAGCACGCCACCGCATAGGGTTCAGGGCATGGCCGATGCCGTCGAGTACAACCCGTTCGCCCCGGAGACGCTCACCGACCCCTTCCCCGCCTACGCCGAGCTCCGGGACGCCTGCCCGGTCCACCGCTTCGACGACTACGCCCATCCGCTGTGGACGGTGACCCGGTACGACGACGTCGCCACGCTCCTCACCGACATCGACCTGTGGTCGAGCCACTACGGACAGATGCCCCGCTACTCGGTGCAGGGGTGTCTGTTCAGCGACCCGCCGAGCCACACCTGGTACCGCAAGCTCGTCCAGAAGAGCTTCGCGCCTCGCCACGTCGCAGCGATGGAGGACGGCATCGCCAGGCTGGTCGGCGAGCTCCTGGACGAGATGGAACAGGAGCGTCGCCCGGACCTGCACGACGCGCTGGCCTGTCCGCTACCGGTGCTGGTCATCGCCCACATCCTCGGCGTACCCACCGACGACATCGCGCAGTTCAAGGCCTGGAGCGACGAGCAACTTGCAGCGGCGAACGCCGCCGACGCAGAGGCGTCGCGCGGACCGCGTGAGGCGATGAACGGGTACATCCTCGACCAGCTGAACGAGCGACGTGCCGTCCTCAGGGAGGCCGGCGTGGACCCCGCCACGGCGGGTCCGGAGGTCCTGGGTGACCTCATCCCCGACGACGTGATCGGTGGCATCCTGCTCTCCGAGGTCGACGGCCGTCGCCTGGGCGACGACGAGCGCCTCGTGATGCTCAACCAGCTGCTCGTCGGTGGCAACGAGACGACCACGTCGTTGATCACGAACCTGTTCTGGCGACTGCTCGAACGCCCGGAGCTCTACGACGAGCTTCGAGACCGACCCGAACTGGACGCGGTCGCTGTCGAGGAGAGCCTGCGCCTCGACGCTCCTGTCCTCGGCCTCTACCGGACCAACACCAGGGACACCGAACTCCATGGCGTCGTCGTCCCGGAGCGGTCGAAGGTCATGGCGACCTTCGGGGCGGCGAACCGGGATCCGGAGGTGTTCCCCGACCCCGACACCTTCCGACTCGATCGGGACCCGGACCAGCTGCGCAAGCACCTCGCCTTCGGGCTCGGTCACCACTTCTGTCCCGGCGCCCACCTCTCCCGCCTCGAGGCGCGGGTCGCTCTGCGCCAGACCCTGGATCGGTTCCCGACACTGCGGCTCGACGGTGATCCGTCGCGGATCGCCGCGTACCTGCTGTGGGGGCGCTGGACCCTGCCGGTCGCCTGGTGACTCAGCGGCGAGTGACCGCGGTCGCTTCCCAGCGGCCCTGACGACCCGGCTTCAGCACGAAGGTCACGTCGGCACCGGGCTCGATACGGCGCGAACCATCGGTCAGGGCGGTGCAGTGGAACGGGTGGTCGGAACCGGCATCGTCACGCACGACGCCCCATCCATCCTCGGCGAACGACGCCACCGAGCCGCGAGGCACGATCAGTGGACGATCTTGGAGATCGGGAGTTCGACGATGTCGGTGGCTCCTGCGCCGCGGAGCGCGGGGATCAGGATGTTGATCTCGTTCTTGGGTACCACGGTCTCGACCGCATAACCCGAGCCGCCGAAGAGCTCGTTGACCGTGGGCGACTTCATCGACGGCAGCTTGGCGATCACGGCATCGAGCGCATCGCTGACGACGTTCATCTTGACCATGACCTGCCCGCGCGCTTCGAGGACGCCCTGCAAGAGCGTGTGGACCTGCTCCATCGCCAGACGCTTGTCGGGGTCGGCATAGCTGTCCGGGTTGGCGATGAGCTCGGTGTAGCTGGTGAGGATGGTGTCGATGACCTTGAGGCCGGCGGCCCTGAGGGCACGGCCGGTCTCGGTGATGTCGACCACGACGTCGACGATCTCGGGGGCCTTGGCCTCGGTGGCGCCGTAGGACAGCTGGATGTCGGCCTCGACGCCGGCTTTCTCGAAGAAGCGACGGGTCAGCTCGGGATACTCGCTGCTCACCCTCACGCCCTGGGGCAGGTCCGAGACCGAGTCCCAGGGGCTGTCCCCGGGCACGGCGACCACGATGCGAACCGGCCGGGCGGTGTTCTTGCTGTAGTGCAACTCGCCGAGGCTGACGACCTCGCTGTTGGTCTCCTCGATCCAGTCCCGACCGGTGATGCCCAGGTCGAACAGACCGTCCGCGACGTAGCGGCCGATCTCCTGCGGCCGCAGGATGCGGACGTCGGCGATCCGGGGGTCGTTGATCGAACCCTTGTAGTCGACCGAGGAACCACGGCTGACCGGCAGGTCGGCGTTCTCGAAGAGCTCGAGGGTCGACTTCTCGAGCGAACCCTTGGGGAGGACCAGCTGCAACATGCCGACAACGCTACCGTCGGCATCCGCCCGCCAGGCCGCCCACCCGGGTTTCCGCCGATCAGCGCGCGGCCGGCACCAGCGTGACGTGCAGGTCGTCGCCCGCGCGCTCGACGCCGATGATCCGACCGCGCCACACGTCGGCCATGGTCGGAGCGCCCTGCCCTGCGAACAAGGGGCGGCCGTCGTCGCCGCCGAACAACGCCGGGGCGAGGAACAACTCGTAGCGGTCGACCAGGCCGTCGGCGTGGAACTGCGCGGCGACGTGAGCGCCACCCTCGACCATGAGCTGCATCACGCCCTCGGCACCGAGCTGGTCGAGCACGGCGGGGAGCGGGCCCGACAGCTCCGTGCACGGGTGGACGTTGGCTCCGGTGGCGGCGACGCCGAGGACCACCCGACGCGGATCGAGGCCGTCGGCACCTCGTTCGACGTCGTCGGCGGGCTCCCAGTCGCGCACCGTGAGGGACGGGTCGTCCGCTCGGACCGTCCCGGCGCCGACGAGGATCGCATCGGATTCGGCGCGCAGCCGATGCACGACCGCTCGTGCCTCGGCGCCGGTGATCCACCGGCTGGAGCCGTCGGCGGCGGCCGTCCGACCGTCGAGGCTCGAGGCCATCTTCAGGACGACCAGCGGTCGGCCTGTCCGGCGATGGTGCAGGTACGGGGCGAGTTGGGCTTCGACCTCACCGGGCCGCACTCCAACCTCGACCTCCACCCCGGCGCTGCGCAATCGCGCCACCCCCGAGCCCGCAACCTGCGGGTCGGGGTCGGCGATGCCGATCACCACGCGGGCCACCTCGGCCTCGATCAGCGCGTCGGTACACGGGCCGGTCCGGCCGGAGTGACCACATGGTTCGAGGGTGGAGTACACGGTGGCACCTGCAGCGTGGGGGCCCGCTGCATCCAGCGCGACTCGCTCCGCGTGCGGGCCTCCGGGCGGCCTGGTCGCGCCGTCGAACAACGAGCCGTCACGGGCGGCGACGACGGCGCCGACCCAGGGGTTGGGAGCGGTGATGAACCGAGACCGGGCCGCGTTGGCGATCGCCCGTCCCATCAGGTCGACGTCGACCTCCGACGCCATCAGTGCCCGTGACCGTGTCCGTGCTCGGCATTGGGGTGCGGGTCGGCGTTGTCGACCATCAGCCGGACGGCGTGCCCGACGACATCGGCGACCGCGTCGAAGCACTCGACGCACCCCTTCGACGAGCCCGGTGTGTTCAGGACGAGTGCCGTGCCGATCGTCCCGGCCACGCCTCGGGAGAGGCGACCGAGCGGGTTGACGAGACGCATGGCCTCGGCGAGGCCGGGCGCCTCGCGATCGATCACGAACCGGGTGCCCTCGGGCGTCTTGTCGCGCGGACCGAATCCGGTGCCGCCGGTGGTCACGATCAGCCCGTGGAAGCCGTCGGCGAGACGGCTGAGGGCCCCGGCGACGGCGTCGGTCCCGTCCTCGACCACCGCACGGTCGACCACATTCCATCCGGCTTCGGTCAGCCGCTCCTCGAGCGCCGCACCGGACTTGTCCTCGCGCGTCCCGTGCACGACGCCGTCGGACACGGTGAGCACCTTCGCCTCTTGGGGCGCCTCGTCAGTCATGAGGCGATCGTATCGAGGTCAGGCTCGGCGCCACTTGAACACCGCCATGCCGTCGGTGTCGTGGTCCTGTGGCAGGACGAGGCCGCCGCTCCCCCACGGTCGCCAGCGGTCCGTCTCCAGGGGCTCAGGCGTCAGATCGGGACCCGTGAGCCCGTCGGCCACCTCGGTCGTCTCGGCCTGTGTGACGGTGCAGACGCTGTAGACGAGTGTGCCGCCCGATTTCACGAGCGATGCGGCCCGCCGCATCAGCGAGAACTGCAGGGAGGCGAGTTCGGCCACGTCGTCGGGGGCCACACGCCAGCGCGCGTCGGGGCGCCGGCGCAGGACACCGAGCCCGCTGCAGGGCGCATCCACCACCACCCGATCAAAGGTGGCGGGCGGGAACGGCGACGCCAGTCCGTCAGCGGTGGCGACCTGAACCGGTTGGCCGAGCCGTCGAGCGTTCGCCGCCACCAGGCCGCTCCGGGCGGGATGCAGATCGGTGGCGACCACGGTGGCCCCGGTGCTCGCGAGGGCTGTCGACTTGCCGCCCGGGGCCGCACACAGATCCAACACGAGCTCGTCGGAGCGGGCCCCGATCTCGTCGACGACCCACTGCGAGGCGGTGTCCTGCACGTAGCCGTCGTCCCTTTCGACCACCTGGGGCGCCACGTTCATCCGCTCGAGCATGGCCAGGGCGTCAGCGCGTCCGTGGTCGTCGACCAGTCGGTCGATCAGCCAGTCGGGATAGCTCAGCCGGATTCCCTCGGAGGGCCAGGCCTCGATCGGGAGCGATGCCGCCACCTTGCGGAGAATGGCGTTGGTCGGTGGTCGATTCCGCTTGGCGGACGCCCCGACGGTGGCATCGACGGCTGCGTGCGGAGGAACGCGCGTGAATGCGAGCTGATAAGCGCCCACGCGCAACGAGGCTCGGAGCGCCGGCGGCGGGGGCGAGACGACGAAGCGATCCACCAGCCAGTCCAGAGCGCGGCGCATGCGGGTGCTGCCGTAGACGAGCTCGGTGACCAGATTGCGGTCGCGCTGGTCCAGATCGGAGCGTTCCAGCAGGGACGGCAGCAGGAGGTTCGCGTACGACCCCTCTTCGTCGATCCGCCGCACGGCCTCGATCGCGAGACGGCGCGCCTCGGTGCCTGCCGAGTCGCCGCCCTTGTTCGTCGACCCGGTCACGAGCCGAGCACGACGTCTGCGCCGCGTCCCACGCCGTTGGCCCAGTCAGACGCCCGACGTCGGGGTTTGCCCTCGGGCTGCACCTCGATCAGCGCGAGAGAGCCTTCGCCGGTGTGCACGACGATGCCATCGACGGACCCTGGCCCACCATCGCCGCCGATCGGGCGCGCGGCCCAGATCTTCAGTCGCTTGCCGTCGTGGGTCGTCCACGCGTTGCCGAGTCTGATCACGCGGTCGATGTCGGCTGCGGACCTCGACCAGTCGATCCGGAGTTCGGTGGGATCGATCTTCGCGGCGTACGACGCCTCGCCGGTCTGCGGGCTCGGAGTCCCCAGCCCGTCGACGAGCCCGTCGACGAGGAGGCGGGTCCCGATCTCGACCAGTTCGTCGCGGAGCGTCTCGAGGGTGTGGTCGTCGCGAACCGCGAGTTCCTCCATCCGATAGACGTCGCCGGTGTCGAGTTCCTGGGCCAACGCCATCAGGCAGACGCCGGTCACCTCGTCGCCCGCGAGCAGGGCTCGTTCGACGGGCGCTGCGCCTCGCCAGCGCGGAAGCAACGAGAAATGGATGTTCACCATCGCGAGCTCTGCGAGGACGTGCGGCTTGATGATGCGCCCGAACGCGACCACGACGCCGAGGTCGGCGTCGACCTCCAGCGCGGCGTCGACGTCGGTGGTGACGGGCAGTCCCAGGTCGAGCGCCGCTGCCTTCACCGGACTCGGGGACGAGGCGCCCCCTCGGCCCCGGCGCTTGTCGGGTCGGGAGATGACGAGGGGTATCTCGAATCCGGCAGCGTGCAGCGCGCGCAGCGGCGGCACCGCGACGTCAGGGGTGCCGAGATAGACGATCCGCCGGATCTCGGCGGGGGGCGGAATCAAGGCAGCTGCAGGCCCGACGACTCGTTGGTCTGGCCCATCGCACGCTCGCGGAGGATCCGCTTCGCTTCGCGGACCTGATCCTCTTCGAGGTAGTCGAA
>JBCCFK010000212.1:0-8073 GCA_039029775.1 Actinomycetota bacterium
CGCCACCCCAGACGATATCGAAGCAGCGGTCCCAGGCTTCGCGGGTCGAGTCGAAGAGACTCCCTCCCCCGCTGATGCCGGCGTTGTTGAAGACGAGCTCGACGTGATCGGTGTCGTGTTGTTCCACGACCTCGTCGCGGAACCGGAGGATCGCCGCCTCGTCACCGACATCCGCGATGTGGGTGGTGATCTTGACGTCGACCGACTCCTCGCGGATCTGGGCCGCGGTGTTGGCCATGTCCTCGGCGGAGAGGTCACAGATCGCCACGTCGCAGCCCTCGGCGGCGAGCTGGAGCGCGAGCTCGCGGCCCATGCCGTTGGCACCCCCCGTGATGACCGCCAGTTTGTCGGAGAAGTCGTCCATGGCGGGCGACGTTAGCCCCGCCTCCCACCCTGGTCGCCATTGGCACGATCGAGGCCGTCGAGGATCAGATCGAGCACGAAACCGAACTCGTCGCCGTGGTCCTCGTCGGAGAGGTGGGCCTCGACGTGGAGCGCGAGGTGCGGCAGGTCGGCGACCGCGAGGTCGTCGAGGAAGGCCCGGGCGACCGCACCGAGGTCCTGCCCCGACGGGAAGTTCTGGTAGCCGAGCTCCTGGATCGTGAAGCCCACGATGTGCATCGTGACCGCGTGATAGCCGCGGTAGACGAGCCCCTCGTCGAGGCCCGCCTCGGCGAGCGAGCGGAGGATCGACTCCATGTACGCGAGGCGGGCAGGACCCGGCATGCGCGACGTCCACTCGTGCGCGGCCCAGGGGTGGGCCAACAACACGTGATGCGCCGAGCGGGCGCTGTCGCGCATGGCACCGCGCCACTCACCCTCCGCCGGCAGCTCGATCTCGGCGGTGACGAGATCGACCATGCCCTCGATCATGTCGTCCTTGTTCTTCACGTAGGTGTAGAGCGACATCGCACCGGCGCCCAAGCGGTCGGCCAGCTTGCGCATGGTCAACGCGTCGACGCCGTGCTCGTCGGCGAACGCGACCGCTTCGGCGAGGATCCGCTCGCGGGTCAGCGCCAGTTTGGGGTCAGAGGTCGATGCCGATGCCATGGTTCATGCCACAGAGGGTTGACGATCGTACGCTGTACGGATACCGTACACCGTACGAGCTGCCCCGTACAGCGTACGAGCTGCCCCGTACAGCGTACGAGACGCACACGATAGCGCCAAGCCCCGAAGCGGAGACGAACCCCATGCCATCCCCCGCCCCCACCGACGACCACCAGACCTCGGAGATCACCGTGATCGAGTCACCCATCCCCCCGACCATGCGAGCGGTACGCCAACGCCGCTACGGGACGAGCGAGGTCCTCGAGAACGTGGAGATCGACACCCCGACCCCGGCCGCCGACACGGTGCTCGTCGAGGTCAAGGCCGCATCGCTCAACCCGCTCGACTACCACATGATGACCGGCACCCCATGGCTCGTCCGGATGCAGAACGGCTTCCGCCGACCGAAGCGGACCGGCATGGGCGTGGACGTCGCGGGCCGCATCGTCGCGATCGGCGACGACGTGACCGGTTTCGCAATCGGCGACGAGGTGGTCGGCGTCGCGGTGGGCTCGTGCGCCGAGTACGTGGTGGCGACCCCTGAGCGGATCGTGGCCAAGCCGGCGGGCGTCACCTTCCACGATGCGGCCGGGATGGGCGTCGCTGCCATCACCGCGCTGCAGGGCCTACGGGACAAGGGCGAGCTCGAGCCGGGCCAGCACGTGCTCGTCAACGGCGCCTCGGGCGGCGTCGGCCTCGCGGCGGTGCAACTGGCGAAATGGATGGGCGCCGAGGTCACCGGCGTGTGCAGCACCCGCAACGTCGAACTCGTCGCCTCGATGGGCGCCGACCACGTGGTCGACTACACCACCGACGACTTCACCGACACCGATGTCCGGTACGACCTCTTCTTCGACAACCAGGGCAATCGGCCGCTGGCGGCCTCACGCCGAATCCTGACCGAGAACGGCATCTACCTCCTGATCGGAGGGCCGAAGAAGAACAGGGCTCTCGGCCCGGTGGTCCGGATGATCCGCGCGCTGGTCCGATTCCGCTTCACGAGCCAGACCGCTCGTGCGTTGCTCGCCGACGAGAAGGGCCCGGACCTGCAGATCCTCGCCGACCTGATGGCGACCGGTGACCTGAAGACCGTGATCGACCGGACCTACGACCTCGACGACATCCGCGAAGCGATGGACCACCTCGCCGCCGGCCACGCCAGAGGCAAAGTCATCATCACCCCCTGACCGGCGCGTCAGTCGAGGAAGAAGCAGATCGCCCTGATCTCGGCGCTCACCCTGCCGGGTGCGTCGGGGCCCGCCGTCGGGTCGACGAACGCCGTGTGCGGGGTCCAGAACGGCTGCCCCGCTCGCACCCGATCGCTGTCGAACGCCCGGAACAGCAGAACCTCGTCGTACCGGAGATCGGGGAACGTGTACCACGCACGCCGATCCTCACCCTCGGGCGGCCGGAGGAGCATCGACTCGAACTCCGCGCGAATCCCGGCGTAGCTCTCGATGAAATAGCCCTCGAACTCCTCACGGTCGACCGTCCGGCAGTCGCACAGCGCCAGCGGCCGGTCCGGCCGGGGCTCCCCGATGTTGCGCCACAGTTGCAGCGTGAGGATCCGTCGCGCCCGACCCAGGTCGGCGACGTCGGCACCAACGGCCGCGAGCGAGCGTCGGAGACCGGCGACATAGGGGTGGTGGGGATCGGAGAACATCGACTCGTACTGCTCGCTGTAGTCGGTGTGGGCGGCCTCGATCGGACCGTTGTCCTTCCCCTTGGCTCGCTCGTGCGCCGCCGACCGCACCAAGGTCGGGTAGAACAGCACGAGATCGCAGCCGACCTCGGCCCTCGCGAACTCCGCCACCTCGGGCTGGTACACGGCCGCGACGTGCTCCGGGTCGTCCCAGTCCTCGACGGCCGTCGGCAACACGCGCAGCTCGAAACCGTTCTCGCGCCAGTCGAGTCCCCGCGCCTGTCGTCCGTCGTGGACGACCGTCGGCACCATCCGCTCGCCCGCGCTGGTCGCGTGACGGATCTCGGCCTCGAGCAACGGCGTCATGCCCCGATGGTGGCACAACGGGCTCGGTGCCATTGCCGACTGTCACCGCCACATGCGAACATCTGTTCGATGCACGCGCGCGGAGACGCCTCCATCCTCCATGCCGACCTCGACGCGTTCTACGCGTCCGTCGAGCAACGAGACGACCGCCGCCTCCGTGGGCGGCCGGTGCTCGTGGGCGGCGGCGTCGTCCTGGCGGCGAGCTACGAAGCCAAGGCGCGTGGCGTCAAGACCGCGATGAACGAACGGCAGGCGCTTCGGCTGTGCCCCGACGCCATCGTGGTGAGCCCGCGATTCGAGGCCTACACCGAGGCCAGCCGCCGGGTCTTCGAGGTGTTCGATGACACCACCCCGCTGGTCGAGGGCCTCTCGATCGACGAAGCCTTCCTGGACGTCGGCGGCCTGCACCGGATCGCAGGGGCACCGGAGCACATCGCCGCCGAGCTCAGACGCGAGGTCCGGGACCGCGTCGGTCTGCCGATCACCGTCGGGGTCGCCCGGACCAAGTTCCTCGCCAAGGTCGCGAGCGGAGTGGGCAAGCCGGACGGCCTGCTCGTCGTCGCCCCCGACGGCGAGACCGAGTTCCTGCACCCGCTGCCCGTCGAGCGCCTCTGGGGTGTGGGTCCCAAGACCGCCGCCAAGCTTGAACAGCGAGGCCTCCGCACGGTGGGCGACATCGCCGACGTGTCCGAGGAGGCGCTCACCGCCATGCTCGGGGTGGCCTCGGGGCGCCATCTGCACGCACTCGCCCACCACCGCGATCCGCGGCCAGTGGAGGTCGGCCGCCGACGCAAGTCCGTCGGATCCCAACAGGCCTTGGGACGCTCACCCAAGTCACCCGACGACCTGGTGGCGATCCTGCACTCGATCGTCGACCGGGTCATGCGTCGCCTGCGCGCCGGCAAGCGGGTCGGACGGACGGTGACCCTGCGACTGCGATTCGACGACTTCACAAGGGTCACCCGGTCGAGCACGCTCGACTGGCCCACCGACGCGACCGAACCGGTCCTGGACGTCGCGAGGGAGCTCCTCGAGGCCGAGCTGCCCCGGATCGCCGACGACGGCCTCACCCTCCTGGGCATGGCCATCGCCAATCTGACCGACGCGTCGGCGGTGCAGCTCGCGCTGCCGCTCGACCACGACAGCGAGATCGTCGCACCGCGGCACAACGACAGCACGGTGGAGCTGGCGCGTTCCGCATCGCTCGATGCCACACTCGACACGCTGCGCGACCGTTTCGGGTCGGCGGCGGTGACCCGCGCGTCCTCGCTCGGGCGCACGCCCGGCATCGAAGTCCCGAAGCTCCCCGACCACGCACCATCAGAGACCGAATGACCGCAGGACCCACCGACGCCACCGGCGACCGAATGGCGGCACGACCCACCGACGCCATCGGCGAGCGGGGAACCTTCGACGTGCTGACGAGCGCCCTCAGCCGGCCCCGTACTCCTCGCGGAGCTCGCGCTTGAGCACCTTGCCCGTGGCGTTGTGCGGGATCTCGTCGATGAACACGACCGACTGCGGCACCTTGTACCTCGCGAGGTTCTCCCTGCAGTGGTTGATGATGGTCGATTCCTCGAGCGACGCTCCCGGCTTGAGGACCACGCACGCACGGCCGACCTCCACCCACTTCGGGTCGGGAACGCCGATCACCGAGACCTCTGCGACCTGGTCGAGTTCGTAGATGGCGCTCTCCACCTCTGCTGGGTAGACGTTCTCGCCCCCCGAGATGTACATGTCCTTCCACCGGTCGACGACGTAGAAGAACCCGTCCTCGTCCTGGCGAGCGGCATCGCCCGTGTGGAGCCAGCCGTCGGTGATGGCCTCGGCCGTGGCCTCGTCACGGTTCCAGTAGCCCGGCGTCACGTTCGGGCCCCGGACCCAGAGCTCGCCGATGTCGCCTCGGGCCACGTCGTCGCCGTCCTCACCGACGATGCGCACCTCGTTGTGCATGACCGCGAGGCCCGCCGACCCGATCTTGACCTCGGCGTCCTCGGGCTTCAGTGCGGTGACGAGCGGGCTGGTCTCGGTCATTCCGAACCCCTGTTGGAGCGGCAGTCCCTTCTTGGCCCAGGTCTCGATCAGCGGAAGCGGTGTCGGTGAGCCGCCGACACCGGCGATCTCAACGGTCGGGAACTCGGCGGTCTCGAATTCGGGGACCTGACTCATGAACAGGAAGTTCGCGGGGACGCCGAGGAAGTGCGTGATGCCGACATCCTCGTCGGTCATCAGCCGGAGGCACTCCCCGGGCTCGAAGGTGTGGAGGACGACGTTGCGGCCGCCGAAGTGATACGCCGGGTTCGAGAAGCAGTTGAGCCCACCCGTGTGGAAGAGCGGGAGGAACGCCAGGTTCACCATGGTCGGCCCGCTCCGGAAGAACTCGACGGAGTTGACCGCGTTCCAGAACGTCATCCCCTGGGTGATGATCGCCCCCTTCGGTCGACCCGTGGTCCCGGACGTGTACATGATCGTGAGGATGTCGTCGTGGGTGCTGGCGTGGACCTCGACCGACGGAGACGCTGCGGCGATGGCCTCCTCGTAGTCGTCGGCACCGTCACCGCCACCCTCCCAGTCGATCCTGTGCTCCAACGTGGTGGTCTCGACCAGCCGCGCGGCGATCTCGGCGAACTGGTGGTCGTGGATGATCACCGTCGGTCCGCAGTCGTTCACGATGAACTCGAGCTCGGGCACCGCCAGCCGCCAGTTCAGCGGGACGAACACCGCGCCGAGCTTCCAGCACGCGAACTGGACCTCGAAGAAGTTCGTGTTGTTGTTCGCCAGGACGGCCACGCGGTCACGGTGACCGATGCCGAAGTCACCGGCGAGAACCGCGGCGAGCCTGGTCGTCCGGTCGTCCATCTCGGTCCAGGTGAAGCTTCGGCCGGTGCCGAGGTCCACGTGCGCGACCTTGTCCGGGCGCGTCCGCGCGTGGTGTGCGATCCAGTCGAACGATCGAGTCATCGGGCCCCCTCGGCTCAGGGCCGCCATTCTTCCCTACTTCGGATCGCCGCTCACGCGGGACGCCGCGCTGCCAGGCGCGGGAGACGATCGGCCACGATCTCGATCACCGCGGGATTGAGGGCCAGTCCCGAGTGGGTGCCGGCGACCTCGACCGACTCACGCAACGGACCCTCCGGCTCGCTGGCGTTGCGCCACGGCACCAGGGCGTCGGTCTTGGAGTAGACCGCCACGGTCGGAACCGGCGGTGGTTCCCAGCCCTGGCGCTCCTCGATCGACCGGAACGGGCTCCCGAGGGTGATCACCGAGGTGACCTGCCCCGCTCGACGACGCGCGACCTCGCGGCCGAACACGCCGCCCAGGCTCCAGCCCACCAGGCTCACGGGCCGGCCCAGTTCGGCCACGAGGGCGTCGAAGCGATCCTTGAGCGCCGCCACCGATTCGTGGGTCATGCCCTCGTTCTTGCCCAAGCCCCAGCCGTGGACGTCGTAGCCGAGCCTGCCGAGCACCCGGCGCAACGGCCACGTGCCACGATCGCTCACCGAGAACGCCGGGAGCACCATCACCGGCTGGCCGTCGCCGGCGGGGAGCCGGCCGAACCGCCGGAGCGCGGCCACGTGACGGATCGCCTCGAGCACCACACCCTTCTCGTCCTGGATGCGTTGCCAGGCCGTCCGATCAGCCATCGGAGACGTCCTCGCCGACCACCACCATGACCTCGTCGAGACCCTTGCGAGCCAGATCCGGCACCTGGACTCCGGGCAGGGGGTATCCCACCGGGAACATCACGAACGGCCGCTCGTTCTCCGGCCGCCCCAACGCCTTGGTGAGAAAAGCCATCGGTGACGGCGTGTGCGTCAGGGTCACGAGCCCCATCGTGTGGAGCGCCGTGATGAACATCCCCGCTGCGATCCCGCAGCTCTCCTTGACGTAGTAGTTCTTGCGTTGCGCACCGTCGGCGCCGATCTCGTAGCGCTCCTCGAAGAGCACGACGATCCACGGGGCGATCTCGAGGAACTCCTTGTGATGGTCGGTGCCGATCGGGGCGAGCGCCTCCTGCCACTCCTCGTTCATGCGGTTCTCGAGGTAGTTGACGCGCTCCTCCTCCTCGGCGGCCTCCCGGATCTGGCGCTTGATGTCGGGGTCACACGTGGCCACGAACCTCCACGGTTGCTTGTGCGCACCCGAGGGCGCGGTCGATCCCGCGGCCACGGCGCGCTCGATCAACTCGCGAGGGACGGGGTCAGGCGCGAACAGGCGCACGCTGCGACGCCGGTCCATCGCGGCGAGGAACTCGGCGCTGCGCCGGTACATCTCGTCGAGCGACATGCGCTCGTGCTCGAGCGGCACGAACGGATGCGCTGCCGCCAACTCGGGCGAGGGGTACGGATGCCGGTAGAGCTCGTCCATCAGTCGCTCGGATAGCCGGCGTAGGAGTCCTTCAGCGTCGCGTGATTGAGCAGCATCTGTGCCTTGAGGTCGTCGCTGGCCGCGTCGTGGATCGACGTTCGAACCCAGTACGACTCGGTCCGCCGGCTCTCGGAGATCGCCACGATCTTGCGGCGCAGGACGTACGGGTGCCCGACGAAGAGCGGGCCGTCGAGCATCGCGATCTCCTGGTCGGCGAAGAGACCGATCGCAGGCCCCTTGACCGGAAAGCCGGCCTCGCGGTTGGTCGCCTCGGCCAACACGCTGATCATCTCCAGCGGGACGATGGGTGCGCCCCACGGTGAGCCGTCGCCGTCTTCGGGTGTCGAGTAGGAGGACCGCTCGGTGATCACCGACATCTTGTCTCGGAGCGTGAACGGGTACAGGTCGCCCATGTGGTCGTCGAACCCCATGGTCACGCGTTCGTCGACGCGACCGCGCATGCCGACGGCGAGATCCTCGAGGATCACGAGACGCTCGGGCGCGCGCAGCCCGGCCATGCGCTCGTCCAGCAAGGTCGGGCCGTTGTCCCGTCCGACCGAGGCGCTGGCCTCCAGCACCGGTGTGCCGTCGGCTTTCTCCGCCCAGACGCGCGTGCGGGTCTCCCCATCGGCCGGCACCTCTGCGAA
>JBCCFK010000213.1:0-8070 GCA_039029775.1 Actinomycetota bacterium
ATCAGCCTGACCGGCGACGCCGACGTCTGGGCGCCGCTGTTCGACGCCACACCACCACCGTTCGCCAACATGGCGGTGTTGGCTTCGCTGGGTGAGGCGGGCATGGGTGGCATCTCGCGGTCCGGGACCGACCCCCTGCTGTGGTGGCAGTACTCGCCCGCCGTCGAGCGCGTCGCCGAACTGTTCCGGGCGCCGGGTGGCGAGCGGGCCACCGCCGCCGAGACAGGCGAGACGCCGCGCCACGACAGCCCGGTCGGCCGCTACGTCCACATCGACGTGGACGGCGTCGACCATCGGATCTACCACGAGGAGTTCGGCACCGGCATCCCGATGCTGATGCAGCACACCGCGGGCTCGCACAGCCTCCAGTACCGGCACCTGTTCGAGATGCCCGAGATCACCGACCGCTTCCGCCTCATCGCCTACGACCTGCCGTTCCACGGCAAGTCGATCCCCCCGACCGGGACGCGGTGGTGGGAGGAGCAGTACAAGCTCCAGGGCTCGTTCCTGCGGCAGATCCCGGTCGGGCTCGCCTCGGCGTTGGCGCTCGACCAACCCGTGTTCATGGGCTGCTCGGTCGGCGGCCTGCTCGCGCTCGACCTCGCACTGCACCACCCGGACGTCTTCCGTGCGGTGATCTCGCTGGAAGGCGCACTGAGCGTTTCCGGCAACTGGGAGGGCCTCGACGGCTTCTGGCACCCGCAGGTCTCCAACAACTCCAAGGCCCGATCGATGGAGGCGCTCTGTGCGCCGACCTCGCCGGAGCCCTACGTCAAGGAGGTCTCCCAGGTGTACTCGGCGGGCTGGCCGCCGGCGTTCCTCGGCGACCTCTACTACTACCTGGTCGACTACGACCTGACCGAGCGGGCGGGCGAGATCGACACCGAGCAGGTCCAGGTCCACATCCTCAACGGCGAGTACGACTGGTCCGGCACACCCCAGGGTGGAATGGCAGCGCATCAGGCGATCGCCGGCTCGACCCACACGGTGATGAGCGGCATGGGTCACTTCCCGATGCAGGAGCACCCCGTCGCCTTCGCCGAGCACCTGCTTCCGGTCCTCGACAAGGTCGCGGGATGAGCATTCGAGGAGTGCGGGGCCGCGCAGGGGGGCCGGCGGTGGCGAGGCCTCGCCCATGAGCGAGTCGCAGAACAAGCAGCAGCAGCGCACCGAGCGCTCGACCAATGCTCTCCTGCAGGCCGCGTCCGAGCTGATCGTCGAGGGTGGCTTCGACGCGTTGACCTTCGCCGCGATCGGCGAGCGTGCCGGCTACAGCCGCGGCCTGGTCACGGCCCGCTTCGGCAGCAAGGACGGCCTGGTCGATGCGCTGATCGACCGGATCGTGACCACCTGGAACACCCGGAACGTGTTGCCGCGGACCCAGGGCCTCGAGGGTCGCGCCGCCATGGTGCAGGTCATCGAGGCGATCCGTCGCCAGGCCGAACGCGATCCCAGCGGCCTCCGCGTCCTGTACGCGTTGGCGTTCGAGGCCATCGGGCCCCACGAGGAGCTCCGGCTCCGGATGCTCAAGCTGCACGAGGGCATGCGCGCCGACTTCGCGGCGGTCATCCGCCGCGGCCGACGCGACGGATCGATCCCACGGTCGATCTCCGACGACCGCGAAGCCGAGTTGATCATCGCCGGTCTGCGGGGAATCGGGTTCCAGTGGCTGCTCGACCCGGGAGGCTTCGACCCCCTGCCTGCGCTCGCCTACCTGCGCGACACCACCGAGGAGCGTTTGACGCCATGAAGTTCACCCCCGTGTCCGAACACGTCGGGGCCGAGGTCTCCGACATCGACCTGCGATCGCTCGACGACGACGACATCGGCGAGCTCGATGACGCCTGGTGTCGGTACGGCGTGCTGTTGTTCCGCGGTCAGGACCTCAGCCCCGACCAGCACATCGCGTTCGCGGAGCGCTTCGCCGACATCGACGTGAACAAGTTCTTCCAGGCGGTCGACGGGTATCCGCAGATCGCCCAGGTGCTCAAGGAGCCCGACCAGCAGGCGAACATCGGTGGGGGTTGGCACACCGATCACTCCTACGACCGCGCACCGGCACGGGGCTCGATCCTGTTGGCGCGCGAGGTGCCGCCCTCGGGCGGTGACACCAGGTTCCTGAGCGTGGCTGCGGCCTACGACGGTCTGTCCGACGGGCTGAAGGCGACCTTGAAGGATCTCCGCGCCGTCCACAGCAACGAGCACGTCTTCGGCGCCGAGACCCTGGCGATGCGGGCGATGGGCAACCGTCTCGGTGGATCCGAGCAGGTGGGCTCGACCGATCACCCCGTCGTCGTTGCGCATCCGACGACCGGCCAGCCGCTGCTGTACGTGAACATGGGATTCACCACGCACTTCGCCGGCTGGACCCGCGAGGAGTCCAAGCCCCTGCTCGACTATCTGATCGAGCAGCTCCTCAAGGAGGAGTACGCATACCAGTTCAGGTGGGAGCCCGGATCGATCGCCATGTGGGACAACCGCAGCACCTGGCACTGGGCGTTGAACGACTACCACGGGCACCGCCGCCTGATGCATCGGATCACCATCGCCGGGGTGCCGCTGGAGCCGTATGTCCCGGCGGCCGCCTGAACGACACCAAGCCGTCACGAGCAACCGCAGAGGAGCGAATCGACCGTGAGCAACTACGAGCGACAGAAGGTCAGCCGCGTCCGTCGGTCCGAGCTGTCGACCCCCGGCCACTCCGACAAGATGATCGCCAAGGCGGCCGCGAGCGACGCCGACATGGTGTTCCTCGATCTCGAGGATGCGGTGGCACCATCCGCCAAGGTCGGTGCCCGCAAGAACATTATCGCGGGGCTCAACGAGCTCGACTGGGGCACGAAGATCCGGTCGTACCGGATCAACAGCGTCGACACCCAGTGGTGCCACGACGACATCGTCGAGGTGGTCACGGGTGCAGGGCCCAACATCGACGTGATCATGGTCCCGAAGATCAAGGGACCTCGCGAGGTGTGGTTCGTCGACGACATGCTGACCCAGCTGGAGATGAAGCTCGGGTTGGAGGTCGGCCGCATCGGGATCGAGTGCCTCGTGGAGGAGGTCGAGGCCCTGCAGACGGTCGACGAGATCGCGACGTGCAGCCCTCGCCTGGAGGCCCTCGTGCTCGGCGTCGGCGACCTGTCGGCCAGCCAGGGCATGCGGCTCGGCCACATCGGCGTCACCGACGGCGACCAGGCGCTCCGCTACCCGGGCGACGTCTGGCACTACGCCCGCAACCGCATGATCGTCGCGTGCCGGTCGGCGGGCATCGATGCCATCGACGGGCCCTACGCCAACTTCGCCAGCGCCAAGGGCTACGAGAAGAGCGCCGCCACGTTCTCGATGCTCGGCGGGGTGGGGAAGTGGTGCATTCACCCGAGCCAGATCGAGATCGCGAACCGCGTCTTCGCTCCGACGCCGGACGAGATCGCGCAGGCCCAGGGCGCCATCGACGCCGTCAAGGCCGCCGAGGCCGCCGGCGAGGGCGCCGCCAACTTCAACGGGATGATGATCGACGCCGCCACCACGCGGCTGTTCGAGGTCGTCCTGGACCGCGCCCGCCAGTGCGGGTTGATCGACTGACCGGAATCAAGAGGGGAGCTCCCATGCCCATCGCAGGACTCGAGGTCGGGTTGCCGGCCAGCATCGACGACGTCGACTCGGAGTGGATGACCAAGGTGCTGCGCACGAGCGGCGCGATCGACGACGGCACGACGGTGACCGGCGCGGCGGTCGAGCCTTTCCAGGTCGGGGTCGGACTGCTCGGTCAGCTGGCCCGCGTCACGCTGACCTACGCCGGCGGGAACGGTCCCAACACGGTGATCGTCAAGTGGCCGATCGATGTCCCGCACCAGCGGGGCATGGCCGATGCCATGAACGTCTACGAGCGGGAAGCGCGCTTCTACGCCGAGTTGGAGCCTCGGTCGGAGCTGCGCTCCGCCAAGGTGCATGCGGCGATGATCGCCGAGGACAAGAGCCAGTCGATGATCGTCATGGAGGACCTGAGCGCGCTGCGCCAGGCAGACCGTTTCGAGGGGGTGACCTGGGACGAGGCGGTCACCGCGGTCCGGACGTTGGCCCGCTTCCACGCCGGCTGGCACGAGTCCGCTGAGCTCGAGGAGCTCAGCGAGGTCTGGTACTCGCTGATGAACCCGCTGTACAACGCGATCCTGCCGCAGTTCGTCGCGGCGGGCTGGGAGCCCTGTCAGGCGCACCGCCCCGACCTCCTCGACCCCGATCTGGTGGCGTTCGGCGACGACTGGTCCGAGCTGCTGCCCGCGATGCAGCGCCACCTCACGACGTCCCCCACGCTGATCCACGCGGATTGGCGTGCCGACAACATGTTCATCGACGACCACGGCGAGTTGGTCATGATCGACTTCCAGCTGATCGGCGTGGGCAACGGAGCGTACGACCTCGGGTACTTCGTCTGCCAGTCCGTGGAGCGCGAGGTTCGAGCCGGTCGCGAACGAGAGCTGGTGCGGATCTACGTCGACGAGCTCGCCGCGAACGGAGTCGAGCGGGACGCGGAGCAGGTCTGGTTCGACTTCCGCGTCGCCATCGGCTTCTGCTTCATCTACGGGATCGTGTCCTACGCCGAGTACGAGCACCTGCCCGGCGAAGGCCAGCACGTCGTGGACACGATCCTGAGACGGTCGGCGGCCGGCATCGTCGACATGGACGCGATCGGCGCGGTCCGGTCGCTGGTGGAGGACTGAGGTGGGCGCACGGATCGACTCGGCCCCCGCTGGAGACGGGACCGGGCGACTCATGCGGTTCCGGGACAAACGCGTGATCGTCACCGGCGCGGCCGCGGGCTTCGGCGCGGCGATCAGCCGGGGGTTCGCCGCCGAAGGGGCCAGGGTCATGGTGACCGACATCGATGCCGGCGGCGCGCAGGCACTGGCCGAGGAACTCGACGGCGCGATGTCGTTCCAGCTCGACGTCACCGACGAAGGGCAGACCGCAGCGATGGCGAGAGCGGCGGTCGACGCGTGGGACGGCATCGACGTGGTTGTCTGCAACGCCGGTCTGCCACACCGAGCCGCGCCGATGATCGATCTCGCCACCGAGGAGTTCGATCGCATGTGGGACGTGAACGTGCGCTCGATCTTCTTCGCAGCCAAGTACTGCGTGCCCCACATGCCGTCGGGCAGCTCGATCGTGTCGACGGCGTCGATCGGCGGCCGCCGACCCCGGGCCAACCTGACGCCGTACAACGCCTCGAAGGGTGCGGTGATCACCCTGACCAAGGGCCTGGCGGCAGAGCTGGCACCCGACATCCGGGTCAACTGCGTGAACCCGGTCAGTTCGCCCACGGGCTTCGACCGGAACGCCATGGGGGTCGACGTGCTGCCCGACGCCGTCGAGGCTGCGGTCGTGAAGGGCATCCCCATGGGGAGGCGGGCGCTGCCCGAGGACGTGGCCTCGGCCATCCTGTTCCTGGCATCGGACGAGGCGTCGTTCCTGACCGGCGTGGGGCTCGACGTCGACGGCGGGCGGGCGATCGGCTGATGCGTCTCGGCTTCGCCCTCCCGTTCGCCGACCTGGCCGGCGGTCCTCTCGGGCCGACGAGCTGGGCGGACGCGGCCAGGACTGCGGAGGCGCTGGGCTACTCGTCGGTGTGGACCTTCGACGCGGTCGGTCGCGGCTTCATGCTGCCCGACCCGCTGATGGCGCTGGCAGCGGCCGGTGCTGCGACCGAACGGATCGAGCTCGGGACCGGCATCATGCAGTTGCCGATCCGGAACGTGGTCGAGGTCGCCCACCGGCTGTTCACCCTCGAGGTCCTGACGCCGGGGCGTGTGCTCTTCGGGGTCGGGCCCGGGTCGACGGAGGCGGACTTCACGGTCTACGGCGGCGACTACGGCCGCCGGTTCGACACGTTCGAGGAGCAGTGGGCGCAGCTGCGCGAACTGGTGGCCGCGGGTCGAATCGCGGCCCGCGACCTCAATGCCTGGCCGCACACCCTCGGCGGGCCGGCGCTGATGCTCGCCGGCTGGCGAGGCGGCTGGGTCGAACGAGCGGCCACCGAGTCGGCGGGATGGATCGCCTCGGGCATGTACGCGGACGACGCGCAGCTCGCAGAAGGGCTGGCCCGGTACCGGGACGCAGGCGGCGGTCGCGCCGTCGTCACCAACGTGCAAGCAGGGGAGGACCTCGGCCCCGTCATCGACCGCATCAACCACCTGGGTGACGTCGGTTTCGACGACGTGGTCGCGATCGATTTCACCGTCTCCGCGGAGCGGATGGACGCCATCGCCGGGGGAACCGTGGGCAGGGCCGGGGGCCAGGAGTCGTGAGCAGCGCTGGACGGTGTCAGGTGCCGTTCGACGCGACGGCAGGAGGACGGATCGATGAGTGAGCTGACGGATCGACTGTGGACCCGGTTCGGCCGGCTGACGGTCGACGACCTTCCCGAGGACGTCCGGACCGTGGCCGGCCACTGCATCCTCGACTGGTTCGGTTGCGCGCTGGCGGGGAGTCGGGAGCCACTGTCGGAGATCCTGCGCGCCGAGTTCGCCTCGGGGGACGGGGAGTGCAGCCTCGTCGGCTCCACCGACCGCACCGACCCGCTCCGCGCAGCCATGGTCAACGGCGCAGCGGGCCACGCGCTCGACTTCGACGACACCTCGGCCGTCATGGGAGGACACGCGACCGTCCCGCTGCTGCCGGCGGTGCTGGCACTCGCCGAGGCGCAGGGTCGGTCCGGCGCCGAGGTCCTCACCGCATATGTCGTCGGCATGGAGGTCCAGTCCTACATCGGGACCTCGATCGGTGGAGAGCACTACGCCAAGGGCTGGCACACGACCTCGACCATCGGCGTCTACGGCGCGGCCGCGGCCTCGTCCTGGCTGCTCGGCCTCGACGGCGACGCCTTCGGGGCGGCCATGGGGATCGCGGCGAGCAACGCGTCCGGGCTCAAGGCCAACTTCGGCACGATGACCAAGCCGCTGCACCCGGGGCAGGCGGCGGAGCGTGGCCTGCTCGCGGCCCGCCTGGCTGCTCGCGGCTACACGGCCAACAGCGCGGCCGTCGACGGCAACCAGGGGTTCGCGCAGGCCGCCGGCAACGGCTCCCTCTCGACCGAGCGCATGGCCCGCCTCGAGGACTCGTGGGCCACACCAAGGACGTTGTTCAAGCACCACGCCGCCTGTCATCTGACCCACGCCGGGATCGAGGCCACCACGTCACTGCTCCGGGGCGGGGTGCCGTCGGGCGACATCGAGGCGATCACGATGACGGTCAACCCCGCGATCCTCGACGTCTGTGGGATTCCAGAGCCGTCGACGGGGCTCGAGGCCAAGTTCAGTCTTCGCGGAACCCAGTCTCTGCTGGTGCACGGCATCGACACGGCCGCGGTCGCAAGCTTCGAGGACGGGCCGATCAACCGCGAGGACGTGCAGTCGTTCATCTCCCGCGTCACCGTCGAGATCGACGACTCGCTGCACACGATGCAGACCAGGGTCGCGGTTCAGACCGGCTCGGGGGTGATCGAAGCCGCGGCCGACGTCAGCCGGCCGGCGTCCGACCTCCGGTCGCAGGGCGACAAGCTGCGGGCCAAGTTCGACGCCCTCGCCACTCCGGTTCTGGGCGCAGATCGCACTGCGCACCTCGGCGACCGCCTCGCCGACGTCTGCGGGTTCGCGGACGTCTCGGAGCTGCTGGCGCTGGCGCGCTGACGTCCGACCATGACCACCGACGCCACCACCATGCTGTTCGAGGGACTGGAGGTCCTCGAGATCCTCCCGCGCGATGCCGCCGACCCCGTTCGTCGGGCGGCTGCAACCGCAGGGCGGCTCGCGCTGCAGATGGGGGCGGACGTCTGGAGCGACGGCGCCGAGGGTCTCGGGCCTGACAGGGCGTTCGCGCTGGGCAAGACGGCGGCGACGGCCGACATGATCGGCGACCCGGTCGCCTGGGCCGCCGGGACTGCTCATCGGGTGCTGCTCCTGGCGGGCGGGCCCGGCGTCGCGCTCGTGGGGTCCGGCGCCGGCGTCAATGCTGTCCGCGTGAACGCCGAGCCATGGCACACCGAGGCCACGTTGTTCGCGGCATCGGGGCTGGCCG
>JBCCFK010000214.1:0-8061 GCA_039029775.1 Actinomycetota bacterium
GGCCGAGGCGTTGGCGCGGATCGACGAGGAGCTCGCCGAGGAGATCCGGCGCGGCGTGGCCGAGATCGCGCGGCGCCTCGCCATCGCGGAAGCGCTCCGGCGGGTCGAGGACGCCGGCGACGGCGACGGCAGCAGCCGCAAGGACCTCATCGCCCGACCGGACGAGATCGTCAACGTCCGCGGTATCGAGATCCACTACACGCTCGCCGACCAGCTACTCGGGTTGATCAACCACGCGGAGGCGGACGGCATCATCCTCGGTGGCGCAGGTTGGCGCAGCACCGAGTATCAGATCGAGCTCCGCATGCAGAACTGCGGGACCTCGGACTACCTGATCTTCGACGCTCCTTCCGAGGCGTGCTGGCCGCCGACGGCTCGCCCCGCGACCTCGAACCACGAGGCCGGCACCGCGGTCGACTTCACCGCCAACGGCGCGGCGATCATCGACCGCAACTCCCCCGGTTTCCAGTGGTTGGCCCGCAATGCCGCCACCTACGGCTTCTACAACCTGTGGTCGGAGCCGTGGCACTGGAGCGACGACGGGCGCTGAGCCCGCACCCGGCGCCGATCAGGCGCTGGCGCGAGTGCGACGCAGCAGCGGATCGGCCGCGGCGAGGGTGCGGTCGGCGATGCGCATGACCCGACCGGCGGCGCCGGGGGTCTGGTCGTCGACGAGGTTGCCCATCACCTGGAGGGTGAGCTTGGCGATCGCGTCCGTGCCGACGGCGAGCCGCAGCCCCGAGCGCAGGATCCACGGATGTCCGATCAGGAACGAGAACCGCCGACCGGTGCGCAGGAAGGCGTCGAACCGCTCGCCGACCTCTCGGTCGTAGACGACCGGCGCGGTCGCCGGGTCGGTGAGATAGAGGTCCGCCGCCAACATCCCCGACTCGAGCCCGTAGTCGATGCCCTCGCCGTTCATCGGGTTGATGAGGCCGGCCGCGTCGCCGATGGCGACCCAGCCTGGCCCGTGCCGGCGCTGCGCGCTCATCGGCAGCCGCCAGGCCCTGGGCCGCTCGAGGTACTCGCCGACGCCCCACTCCTCGCGGACATGGTCGCGGTAGAGGTCGACCAGCTTGTTCAGGTTGAGGTCCTTGAAGCCCTTCATGGTCGACAGGGCCCCGACGCCCAGATTCACGGTGCCGTCGCCGACGGGGAACATCCAGCCGTAGCCGGGAATGGGCGTGCCGTCGTGGGCGCGCATGGCGAGCGACGCTTCGAGGAGCCGATCGGCGTGGCGAGGGCTCTCGACGTAGGTCCGGATTGCGAGGCCGTAGGGCTCGTCGGGGTCGCGCTCGGCCCCCAACAGGCGGGCGACGGCACCGGGCGCACCGGCCGCCACCACGACGAGATCGGCCAGGAAGCGGCGTCCGGCCGCCTCGACGCCGATGACGGTGCCGTCGTCGTCGAGCACGGGGAGGGCCTCGGTCTCGTAGACCACCTCGGCGCCGGCCTCCTCGGCGGCACCGATCAGGTGTGCGTCCAGCTCGCGCCGCGTCCATACGGCGCCGTAGGGCGGGAAGCGACCCGTCCCGGGCCAGTCGAGCTCGCGACGGGTACCGCCGGCGATCATACGGAGACCGTCGATCCGGTGGACGCCGTCCAGGCTGATCTTGAGTTCCTCGAGCGCAGCGACCGCCCGGGGGGTCAGCCCATCGCCACAGACCTTGTCGCGACCTCGTCGGCCCTTCTCGAACACGAGGACCGACGCACCGCCGCGGGCGGCACGCATCGCGGCCGCGGCCCCGGCCGGGCCGCCACCGATGACGATGAGGTCGCGTCGTTCCACGGTCACCAGCGTGCCTCAAGAACACCCGGGACGGGCAGTTCAACGGCGCGTGGGCGGCCGATGTGACCGACGACCGGCGCGAGCATCAGTGGTCGATCAGGCCGTCGTCGCGGTTGGCCTGGACCTCTTCACACACGGGACAGACCGGGTACTTCTTCGGATCGCGACTGGGGACCCAGACCTTGCCGCACAGGGCGGTCACCGGTTCGCCGGTCATGGCGGACCGCATGATGGCCTCGCCGCCACCGATCACGTAGTGGCTGAAGCGGTCGTGGTCGCCCTCGTCACGCTGGGTTTCCGGCGGACTTGTCTGAACGTCGGTCGACATACCTGTAGTGTGCCCCGAGGCGTGGGTGCATCCACGCCACAGTCCGATCTTGCGCCGCGAGGCCATCGAGAACGAAGCTGGATCCAGCATGTCCCCAGAACCGGAAAACCGCGTCACCGCCACCGACGTCCGAAACGTCAAGTTCCAGCTGATCCGCCGAGGCGGGTACGACCCTGGGCAGGTCGACCCCTTCCTCGAGGTCGTCGCCCAGACCCTCGAGGGTGGGCCCTACGCGGACTGGCGTATCAACGGCGAATACATCCACGGTGTCCGGTTCACGACCGTCCGCCGAGGCGGCTACATGCCGGCGCAGGTCGACGCCTTCCTCGACCGCGTCATCGACACCTTCGAAGCCGCCGCAGCCGACGGGCACCATCCGTCGGCCTCGGCCTCGATGCCCGCTCCGGCCCCCGCTCCCGTCGAGCCCCCGTCGGTGGCACCGCTCGAGTCCTACGCCCCACCGGCACCGCCGGCGCCGGCCGACATCCCCGTCGCGGCGCCCGAACCGGAGACGTCGTCGGAGCCCGAGCTGCCCGAACCGATCTCGATCGCCCCGGAGGCGCCGGCCGCGGAGCCGGCAGCCCCGGAACCCCTCGCCGCACCGGCCCCTGCGCCGCCGGCGATCACCGAACCGGAGCTCGACCTGACCGCCGAGGCCGACTTCGAGCGCCTCCGGGTCCTCCACCAGTCCGGTGTGCTGAGCGACAAGGAGTTCGCCGTGCTGGGTGCCCGCGTGAAGCGGCGCATCAACGCCCAGCAGGGCGCCGTCGTCGGCTGAGCGACAATCGTTCCTAGCCGGCGTCGTCGACGAGACGCGCGTCGAGTTCGGCCAGGAACGCAGCGGCGATGGGCGCCGCGACGGCACCACCGGCGCCTCCGCCCTCGACCATGACCGCGAACGCGAGATCGTCGCGGTAGCCGATGAACCAGGCGTGTGTCCGGGGCGGATCGTCGTCGCCGAACTCAGCCGACCCGGTCTTGCCCGAGATGTCGGAACCCGCGCTCGCCGCGGCGCGCCCGGTTCCGCCGGTCACAACCGACCGCATCATCGCCTGGAGTTCGGCCACCACCGCGTCGTCCAGCGGCCGGGCCTCCGCGATCGTGGACGGCTCGGGGTCGAGGACCACGTGGGGCGAGCGCCACGTGCCCGAGGCGACGGCTGCGGCCACCGACGCCATGTGCACAGGGCTGGCGGTGACCCGCCCCTGGCCGATCGACGAGGCCGCCAGTTCCGCGTCGTCCACCGCGGCGGGGATCGCACCGCCTGCGGTGTCCAGGCCGACCGTATAGGCCGTCTCGAACCCGAAGGCCGCGGCCGCCGCCAACAGCTGCTCCTCCTCCAATTGCGTGCTGACGTTGACGAAGGCCGTGTTGCACGACGCCGCATAGGCCTGCTGCAACGTGACCCGGCCGAGCGCGGTGCCCCCGGCATTGGTGAAGCGCAGGCCGGTGACGAACACCTCACCCGGGCAATCGACGCCCGAGCCGGCGCTGCCCCCGGCCTCGATGAAGGCGGCCGCGGTCACGGTCTTGAACGTCGAGCCGGGTGGGTACCTGCCCGACAACGCACGTGCGAACTCCTCGACCGGGCGGCTCACCAGCGCACGGATCCCGCCGGTTTCGACATCGATCGCCACCAGCGCTGCCGGTTCGGTCACGTCGGCCAGCACCGCTTCGGCAGCGGCCTGGGCGTCAGCATCGAGGGTCGTGACGACGTCGACGGGGTCGACACCCGGAAACGTGGTCTGGACGGCGACCAGCTGACCGGCCGCGTCCACCAGCCTCACGTCACCGCTGGGGGTCCCGGCGAGCCGACGCTCGTGGACGAGCTCGAGCCCGGACCGGCCGACGATTCGCGTGGCGTCATAGGGCGCTCCGAGCTCGTCCAGGAGTTCCGCGGTCACGGGTCCGACGGTGCCGAGCGTGTGCACGGCGAAGTCGTCGGTCGGGGCGAGCCGGTCCAGCTCGTTGCGCACCACGACCCCGGGGAGCACCTCGAGCGTCTCGGCGACCTCCGGAAAGGTCTCGGTCCGCAACGTGGCGACCGGCACGAACCAGTCGGGCTGCACGCCGTCGGCGTCGAGTGCGGCGGCCACCTCCTCGGGGTCGAGGTCGAGCAGCGTCTCGAGCGCGCCCAGCAACTCGTCGCGATCCTCGATCCTGCGGGGCTCGACACCGACGCGCACGACCGGCCGCTCGACCCGCAACGCCTCACCGTCCCAGCCTCGGATGCGACCGCGCTGGGGCCAGATCCGTCGGCGCTCGAGCCGCCGATTGTCCACGAGCCCGGGGTGAATGGTCGAGGGCGCCCACTCGACGTACCACTGCGGGCCGACCTCGACGAGTCCGATCGTGGTCTCGTACTCCCACTCGCCGAGTTCCTCGAGCTGCACCCGGACCGTGATCGGCATGCGCGCCCGAGGCAGATCCTCCTCGATGGGCGCGGCCGACAGGGCCGTCGCGGTGACACCCAGCTCGCGCCAGACGTCGGCGTGGCGAACCCCGGGCTCGGCTTCGGGGTCGAAGACCAACCCCGCCATGTCCTCCCACGCATTGGCCTCCCACGCGGCAACGAACGCATCACCGGTCGCCCGCATGCTCCGGAACTCCGGCGTCGGTTCCGGGGTCGGGACCGCCTCATCCGGCTCGGTGCTCCCGCCGGTGCACGCCCCCGCCACCAGCGCGAGCACGACCGCGGCGCACGACATCCGGCGGAGCAGCGACATCGACTCGACGGTACCGGGGCCGAGGGGTCCCGTCGGTGACGCCCCCGGCGCCCGAATCGGCCAGCTGCCATGCTGGCCGCATGGAAGCCAATGAGGAACACCCACCGCCCCCGGTTCTCGACCTCTTCCGGGTCGACGACCAGGTGGCCGTCGTGACCGGGGCCGGCCGCGGGATCGGACGCGGGATCGCCGTCGCGCTGGCGGACGCCGGCGCCCACGTCGTCCTGACGTCGCGAAGCGAGACCGAGCTCCAGAGCGCGGCGTCGGAGATCGCCGCTCGCGGCGGATCGGCGGCCGTGGTGTCGGGCGACATCACCGACCCCGAGACCGTCCAGGGGCTGGTGGACCACGCCATGGCCGAGCATGGCCGCCTCGACACCTGGGTCACCAATGCCGGCGGGTCCGAGCACCACGGCAACTTCAAGTTCGAGGACTTCCCGCTGTGGCACTGGGATGCGCAGATCGAGTTGAACCTGCGGCCCCACTTCGTCGCGGCCCGGGCGTGCATGGATGTCATGCAGCCGGGCTCGAGCATCATCGGCATCTCGTCGATCGCGTCCCTCCGGGCGGCGGTGAACTTCGCCGGCTACGGCGCAGCCAAGGCGGGGATGAACAACCTCACCCAGACGCTCGCCATCGAGCTCGCGCCGCGCGGCATCCGGGCGAACGCCGTGCTGCCGGGGAACGTCCCGACCCGGGCCACGACGACGATCGGCGGGACCGCTCCCGAGGACATCCCGGCGATGGCACGCCACATCCCACTCGGTCGGCTCGGCCTCCCCGTCGACATCGGCGCCGCCGTGCTGTGGCTCGTCTCCCCCGCCGGCAGTTGGGTCACCGGTCAGTCCATCGTGGTCGCGGGAGGGCAGTGACCGGACCGTCTAGGACAGGACCGGCACGATGTTGAAGGCGACCAAGGACGGCCCGCCGAGGTCGAGTTGGCTGTAGGAACCCGTGGTGAGCCGGGTCCGCCAGCTGACCTCGTCGCCGACCCCGAGGCCCCAGGCCACGGCTGCCTTGATCGGCGAGACGTGACTGACCACGACCACGTGGCCGGACGCTTCGGCTGCCAGCTCGGCCAAGGCCGCTCGGACCCGGTCCCCGAGCTCGTGGAGGGTCTCGCCGCCCGGCGGGCGCAGCGAGAGATCGGTGCGCCACCGCGCCCAGGTCTCGGGAGGAACGTCACGCAAGGGGCGTCCGTCCCACTCGCCGTAGTCGAGCTCGATCCACCGCTCGTCGGTCTCGATCTCCATGCCGAAGGCGGTGGCCGTCTGTTGCGCCCGCATCAGCGGGCTCGCGATCACGCGGTCCACCTGCCCGAGTGCGTCGGCGGCCGCGACGGCCTGGCGCTCGCCCACCTCGTCGAGCGGATTGTCGATCCGGCCCTGGAGCATGCCGCCCGCGTTGGCCGTGGTCCGACCGTGTCGCAGCAGTGTCAACGTCGCGGCCATCAGCAGGTCCCCGGCGGAGCGGACATGACACGTCGATCGAGCCGACCCTCACGGAGGAACAGGCGCCGGCGGTCGGCATCGTGCAGCCCGTAGCGGCGCGCAGCCCAGACCAGGGTCGCGGCGCCGACGAGTTCCATCGCGACGAGCACGCCGGGTGACTCCCACCCGGGAATGTCACCGGCGTCGGCGCGAGCACCGAAGAGCGGCCACCAGAACAACGTGGTGCGGGCCCAGGCGCCGTCGAACACCAGGTAGAAGAACAGCCCGATCGCCAACCCGAGCCAGCGGCGCTGGACGAGACGTCGGCCGCGGAAGACGAGCATGACCAACGTCATCACCGCGACCGGTGCGAGCAGCGTGTGGAGCGCCCACGGCCCGCCGACGATCATCTCGACCACGGGGAGGACCGATCCGAGGATCACGAGCCGGTAGTCGATGGCGGGGCTCGCGAAGACCCAGGCGACCGCGACGAAGGTCAGCCCGGCGAACCAGAGCAGCATCGGGTCAGCGCACCAGGATGCAGCCGCACTCGTCGCAGTGGACGAGCTCGTCGGGCGGCAGCTTCTTCAGGCGGTCGACCTCGACCGCCGGCAGCTCCAGGTGACAGCCGTGACAGGTCGAGCCGACGAGGCGGGCGACACCGACGGCGCCCGGGCGGCTCCTGAGCTGTTCGTACTCGGCGACCAGGGCCTCGGGCAGCCCCGCGACCGCGTCGCCGCGGGTTCCGGACTCCTCGGCGATCTCGCCGTCGAGCCGGGTCTGCGACTCGTCGATCGAGGTCTCGGTCTCGGACCGTTGGGCCGCGATGGCGGCCTTGCGCTCGTCGAACGTCGCCAGTTGCGCGTCGAGGGGTTCGGCTTCCTCCATCACCTCGAGGATCTGGTCCTCGATGCCGGACTGACGCCCTTTCAGGGATGCGATCTCGTCCTGGAGGGCCTGCAGGTCCTTGATGGCCTTCACCTCGCCGCCGTAGAGCTTGCCGTCCTCCTCTGCGATCCTCGCCTCGATCAGCGCGACCTCGTCCTCGAGTCGCTTCTGGCGGCGACCGAGCTCGTGGCGGGCCTCTCGGATCTCGGTGGATTCCTCGTCGACGGCCGCGGTCTGCGCGTCGAGCTCGACGAGGCGCTCGAACTCGGGCAGGTGCTCACGCTCGTGCCGCAGAGCGTCGAGCTTTCGATCGTGGTCCTGGACGATCAGAAGGCGTTTGAGGGAGTCGGCGTCGGCTGCGGTCATGGACCGTCAGTCTCCCAGACCCGAGCCGTCCTCGCCGCTTCCTGGATCGGGGGTCGGATCCGGCGGAGGCGGTTCCGGCGTGGGGTCCGGCGGCGGTGCGTCGGGGTCCGGTGTCGGTTCGGGTGTCGGTTCCGGCGTCGGCGTCGGCTCCGGTCGGCACCAGAGGACGAGCGGCTTGTTCCGGTCGTCGATGAACTCGTGGTCGAAGTCGCACGGGAATGCGTCGTCGGGCGGGCGCCGACGACAGCGGTCGACCTCGCCATCGCCGTCTCGGTCCAGCAGGATCTCGTCGTCCTCGCACGGGCTGTTGCCGATGTCGACGTCGCCGTCGGGCTGGAGGTACTCGCCCGCCTGCTGGAAGCGGGGGCACTCCGGGAAGTCGATGGGGTCGAGACCCTCGTGGTAGGCGGTGTTGAACAGCCCCCAGGCCTGCGCGGGGAACGAACCACCCGTCACGCTGTTCAGGCCGCCGACGTTGCGCATCACCGACTCGGGGTCGTCGGGGTTCGACGTCTCGGGGTTGCCCATCCACAC
>JBCCFK010000215.1:0-8054 GCA_039029775.1 Actinomycetota bacterium
CGGGTCGGGCCGAGTCGGGATCGGGTCGGGCCGAGTCGGTCAGGTCACACCGGAGTCGCCGAAGGCCGCGATCTGCTCCCATTCGTAGCCGAGCTCGAGCAGGATCTCCTCGGTGTGTTGACCCAACTCGGGGGCCGCCGGCGACGGGATGGTCGGCGTGTCGCTGAGCTTGATCGGTTGACCGACCACCCGCACGGTGCCCCCGCCGGGATGGTCCATCTGCACGAGATACTCATTGGCGATGACCTCTGGGTCCTCCGCCGCCTGGGCGTAGTCCTGGACCGGTGCGTACCGGATCGGGATCGCGCCGAGGATCTCGACCCACTGGTCTGTGGTCTTCTGCCGGAACGCCTCGCCCAGGATCGCGAACAGCTCCTTGCGCGTCGCAGTCCCGAGGAACAGCGGCTCGAACCGGGGATCGTCGACGAGGTCGGGCAATCCGACCGCTTCGTAGAACTCCTCGCGCTTCTCCGGCAGCACACCGATGATCGCGATGGCGCCATCGGACGTCGGCAGGATGCCGTACGCCATGGGCAGCAGAGGATGCCCCGCGTTGGACCGGCCGGGCACGTTCCCGCTCATGAGGAAGGCGGTGTACTCGGCGGCCTGCGCATAGATCTGCCCACCGAGCAGGGAGACGTCGACGCGTTGACCCCGCCCGGTCGACTGTCGGGCGAACAACGCCGCGAGGATCCCCACGGCCATGTTCATGCTGCCGATGTGGTCTGCGATGGTGACGCCGACCGGGCTCATCGGCCCGCCGTCCTCGCCGATCGTCGAGATCAGACCCCCGGCAGCCTGGGCGGCGAGGTCCGCACCCTCGCGTTCGGCGCCGGGTCCCTCCGTGCCGAACGTCGAGCCCATGGCGTAGACGAGACCGGGGTTCGTGGCCGAGAGCTTGTCGTATCCCAGCCCCCACCCCTCGAGCGTCCCGGGCTTGAAGTTCGCCAACAGGACGTCGGCCGTGTCGACGAGCTTGTGGAACACCTCGGCGCCGGCGGCCGTCCGCAGGTCCAGTGTGATGCTCCGCTTCCCGCGATTGCACGCCTCGTAGTAGGGCGTGCGCAGGTCCTCCGGCGACAACGGGATCCAGCGCGCCTGGTCGCCCATGCCCGGCAGTTCGACCTTGATGACCTCGGCGCCGAGGTCCTTCAAGGTCTGGCCGGCCTGAGGGCCCTGGACCAGCAAACCGACATCGATGACCCGAATTCCGTCGAGTGCTCCCACGTGCTTCCCCCCGGTTGCGTCGCAGCGTCGGCGAGAATCTACCGCCCGGCCGGCGGTCGGACGAGAGAAACCCTCAGGCGACCAGGGTCGTGCGGTGAGCCGGTCCCGGCGAGGGCGGTTCGCCGTCGGCCGACACGAGGACGAGGCGATCGCCCCGGCGATGGAGGAACCGACTCGGGAGGCCGGGCGCGGAGGGATCGGCGGTGCAGACGACCGGGTATCCCTCCACGACGTCGCCGACCATCACGGTCTCGGTGGCTGTCAGGCCTCGGACCTCGATCGACTTCCCCGCCGCGGCATCGACGGCGTCGACGAGCTCATAGGCCCGCAGACGATCCGTCGCGCACGAGCCGATCGGGCTGATGGTCGCCGTGCGGCCGTCGTCGAACACGACGAGTTCGACGGTGGCCGACGCGCTCATTCCCCCGACCCGCACCGTGATCTCGGTACCGACTCGCTCGAAGACGACCAACTCGAACGAGATGGTGTCGGTGACGCTCGTGTCATGCATCGCGCCAGTGCCCCTGACTCCTGCCGGTCCCGACTCTCCCAGACGTGCACGGACGGGACAACGACCGCGGCGTTACGAACGCGTTGCAAAGAGTCCGCGCGACGGGATTGTGGGCAACCCGGGCGGCCGGCCATCACATTCCGTGGTCCATGTCACGGAACGGCGACCGTGACAGGCTGCGTTGACCTGTTATGAGCACGATCACCGACACCATCCGCCGCCACTGGAAGATCGCCCTTCCCGGCGCCGCCCTCGTCGTCGCCGGCCTGGCCTGGCTGGCGTTCGGCTTCTTCGGCATCCACACGGCGTTCTTCGACAACGAGGTCGACGAGGCGGGCCCGGTCTTCGCCTCGGGCGCCGGCGCCTCAGGGCTGCCGAGCGACGCCATCGACGACGACCTCGCCGACGCCATGAACGACGCCATGGACGAGGACGACATCCCGACCGTCGACGAGGTCGACGAGGAGTCCGCCATGGCCGACGGCGAGATCGAGATCGTCACCCTGGCCGAGGGCCAGTTCATCGACCGGAGCCATCCCGCCGTCGGCACGGCCCTGGTCCTGAACGACGGCACCGACCAGCGGTTTCTGCGTTTCGAGGACTTCGCCACCGACAACGGACCGGACCTCAACGTCTATCTGACCACCGCCGATGCCGACGCCCCCGCCGGCGACTTCGACGACGAGTTCATCGACCTCGGCGACCTCAAGGGCAACATCGGCAGCCAGAACTACGAGATCCCGCCGGATGTCGATCTCGAGCGTTTCGACACGGTCGTGATCTGGTGCGTGCGCTTCGGTGTGGCCTTCGGCGCCGCCGATCTCGAGGTCATGCCCAGCGCCGCCTGAGGCGACCTTCCGAACTCGGCGACCCAGCTGACCGTCGGGTAACGTCATCGACCGCATGACCCGCGCCTCCGGGCGCGGGTCCCGGACGTTCACCCTCCCCGGAAGGATCCCCCATGAGCAAGTTGGTCGAAGGCAAGGTCGCCCTCATCACCGGCGCCGCCCGCGGCATCGGCCGTGAGCACGCTCTGATGCTCGCCTCGCACGGCGCCAAGGTCGTCGTCAACGACCTGGGTGGCGACGCCGCCGGTTCCGGTGAAGACCTCACGCCGGCCCAGCAGGTCGTCGACGAGATCAAGGGCATGGGCGGCGAGGCGGTCGTCAACGGTGGCAACGTCGCCGACTTCGACTCCGCCAGGGAGATGGTCCACCAGGCGATCGACACGTTCGGGGACATCAACATCGTCATCAACAACGCCGGCATCCTCCGCGACCGCATGATCTTCTCGATGAGCGAGAGCGACTGGGACGCCATCATGGCCGTCCACCTCAAAGGCACCTTCGGTCCGACCCACCACGCCGCCGTCTACTGGCGTGAGCAGGCCAAGGCCGGCAACGAGACCTACGGCCGGATCATCAACACGGCGTCGCCCTCCGGCATCTACGGCAACATCGGCCAGGCCAACTACGGCGCCGCCAAGGCCGGCATCGCCGCGTTCACCGTGATCACGGCGATGGAGCTCGCGAAGTACAACGTGACGGTCAACGCGCTCGCCCCGGCTGCGCTGTCGCGGATGACCGAGAACCTCGTCGGCTTCGACCAGATGACCGACGAGCAGAAGGAAGCGATGTCGCCGCGGTGGATCTCCATCATCACCGCATGGCTGTGCTCCGAAGAGGCCAAGAACGTCACCGGCCGCGTGTTCGACGTCAAGGGCAACCAGCTCGGTATCGCCGAGCAGTGGCGCCTGGGGCCCGTGGCGGAACAGCCCGAGGATCCGACCGATCTCGGACCGCTCGTCGCGAAGCTCATGGCCGAGGCCGAGCTCAACCCCGACATGGGCGGCAAGCCCCGCGGCGGCACCGGGCGGCCGAACAAGGAGATCTGAGCAGCAGACCTGCGGCCGGGTCGCCGCCCGGTTTGAGCTGCGACATCGGTCACATGTCATACTCGCCGACGTGAGCCTCGGAAAGCTGATCGAGCACCACCCGTCCGACCGGACGGCGCTCGTCGACGGCGAGCTCTCGCTGACCTATGGCGAGCTGCGCGACCGCGTCGCGGCGATGCGGGCGCACCTGACCGACCGAGGCGTCGGACCGGGCGACCACATCGTGCTGCTGTGCGGCAATGAGGCACACTTCGTCACTGCGGCGCTCGGTGCGCTCGGAGTCGGCGCGGTCGCAGCACCGGTCAACCCCTTCAGCCCGCAGGCCGAGATCGAACGCAAGCTCCCGAGCCTGCGACCCGTCCTGGCGGTCGTCGGCGAGTCCGCCGCTTCCGTGACGGGCATGGAAGCGATCGCCGGCGTCCCGGTCCTCGACATGGCCGACGTGCCGCTCGGCGTCGAGGACGCGCCGCCGCCGGTCGAGGTCGAGACCGCCGACCCGGCCTTCCTCCTGTCAACCAGCGGAGTGTCCGGCGTGCCGAAGGTCGCCATGCTGAGCCATGACTCGCTGGCCGCGGTGCAACAGGTGATCTGCGGTGACGGTCCCGAGAGCGTGCGCAGTGACGACGTGGTGTTGGCATCGCTCCCCCTCGCTCATGTGCTGGGGCTCAACGTGGTGTTGCTCTCCAGCCTGCGGGCGGGCGCCACCGTGGTCTTCCAGCGGCGGTTCGACGCCGACGAGGCACTCGACCTGATGGAGCGTTACGGCGTCACCATGCTCACCGGCGCTCCGCCGATGTGGAAGCGGTGGGCCGAAACGGACCGCGCCACCGAGGCGTTCGCCCACATCCGGTTCGCCAGGTCGGGCGCGGCGAGCCTCCCCAACGACGTCCACGAGCGCCTCGTGGCCCGATACGGCCTCGACGTGCGGCAGGGATACGGCTTGACCGAGACCTCGTCGGCGGTGACGACCGGCCGCAATCTGCGGCCCCCGAAGGGCTCGGTCGGCAAGCCGCTGCCCGGCATCGAGTTCGTCCTGGTCGACGAGGAGGGCGAGCCTGTCGACGACGGTGACGTCGGCGAGATCGTCGTACGGGGACCGGGGGTGTTCCTCGGGTACCTGGACGACCAGGATGCGACCGACGCCATCCTCGCCCCTGACGGCTGGCTGTGGACCGGCGACGTCGGACTGTTTGACGACGACGGCTACCTGCACCTGGTCGACCGGGTGAAGGACATCATCATCGTGTCGGGGTTCAACGTGTACCCGGCCGAGGTCGAGAACGTGCTCATGCAGCACCCTGGTGTCCGGGGCGCAGTCGTGGTCGGCAGCGACCACGCGGAGACGGGCGAGACCGTCGTCGCTCATGTCTCGGGCGACGTGAGAGAGGACGAGCTCCGCGCGTTCGCTCGCAGCCAACTCGGCGGCTACAAGGTCCCGACGGTCTTCCACTTCGTCGACGAGTTGCCCGTCGCATCGACGGGCAAGGCCATCCGCAGGGAGCTGCGGTCATGAGCCGGGGGCGGCCGACCTTCGAGTTCGAGTCCGCCCCTGAACTCCCTGGATCCGACCAAGCCGCCAAGATCGGCTTCGGCGGCATCCGTCGGCTCGTCCACCGCCTCTGGGACGTCGACGTCGAGGGCGTCGAGAACGTCCCGTTGTCGGGCCCCGCACTGATCACGCCGAACCATCTGTCCTTCTGCGACTCGGTCTTCGTTCCCTCGGTTCTGCCGCGGCGGGTGTGGGCGATCGGCAAGGGCGAGTACATGGACGACTGGAAGACCAAGTACCTGTTCCCGGCACTCGGCATGATCCCGGTCGACCGAGGCGGTGGCAAGGCGGCGCAGGTCGCCCTGGACACCGCGGCCCGTGTGCTCGACGGCGGACACCTGTTCATGATCTATCCGGAGGGCACGCGGTCGCGCAGCGGGAACCTCCACAAGGGCCGTACGGGCGCCGCCCGACTGGCCGTCCGATGCAACGCGCCGATCATCCCGGTCGGCCACCAGGGAACGGTGGAGATCCAGCCGCCCGACCAGTTCCTGATGGAGCCCTTCAAGACGTGCGTCGTCAGGATCGGCAAGCCGATACGGGCCGAGGACATCGGGGATCCCGACGACCCGCGGACGCTCCGAGCGATGACCGACGAGGTCATGTTCCGGATCGCCCAGCTGTCCGGGCAGACCTACGTCAACACCTACGCGGGCAAGCGCGAAGCGTCGAGCGACGAACCGGCCACCCGGCCGCTCGCGCCGACCCAGGACACCCCACACCGTCCGACGAAGCCCGCCGGCCGCAACGCCCACGGCGCGCCGATCCCGGTGGCGACCAACGGCGCAGGCGGCTCGGGCCGGCCGACCAGGCCCAGCGCCCCCACGAAGCCCGGCGCACCGACCAAGCCGACGCGGCCGTCTCGCCCCGCCGCCGACGTGGACCTCTCCGCAGCGACCACCGACGCTGAACCGACGCGGTGACCGACGGCGCGCTCTTCGAGCGCTTCGGCGACGTGTTCAGGCCGTCGCCGTTCACCACCGGACCGTGGCGAGCCGATGCGATGCACGGCGGGCCACCGTCGGCATTGATCGGCAGCCAGGTCCTGACCGCCGTGGGCGAAGACGAGTACGTGGCCCGGCTCAACGTCGAGATCGAACGGCCCGTGCCTCTCCACGACCTCAGGGTCGACGTCGTCCGAAGGGACGTCAGCAGGCGGGTCGCGCACGTCGACGCGGTGCTCGTGGACGCCGAGTCCGGCGACCGCCTCTCCTCCGCACGCGCACTCGTCCTTCGGCGTGCTCCGCTGCCCGAACCGGCTTGGTCGGCGGTGGAGGTCGCTGCCTCACCGGACGACGCCGCGCACGTCCAGATGGCGTCGTGGGCCAGCGGCGATGTGCCGACCACGTACCACCAACACGCCGTCGAGCACCGCCCGGTCTCACCCACGACCTGGGGCGAGGGCCCGATGTCGTGCTGGGTGCGACTTCGGGTGCCGCTGATCGACGGGGAGGCCACACCACCGCTCAGTCGGATACTGGCGGCCGCCGATTTCGGCTCGGGCATCAGCTCGATCTTCGACGTGGCCTCGGGTGTCGGGCTGATCAACGCCGACCTCAGCGTCGCACTGCGGCGGGACCCGGTCGGCGAGTGGGTCCGCGTGGACGCCGAGACCAACCTCGAACCCGACGGATCGGCCCTGTGCGCCGCAGTGCTGTTCGACGAGCGCGGCCGCCTCGGAGCGAGCACCCAGGCCCTGCTCGGCCTGACCATCTGAGCCGCGACGAAACCCGAGGGACTTCGCCGGACGATTCCGTCAGGATCGACGAATGGTCTCGATCGCCGAACTCGAGCGCGCCGTCGACGATGCCTTCGCGGTCGTCGGTCGACCGTTCGCGCCCTGGCCCGACCCCAACCCCGACCGCGATCCCGACGAGGACGCGTACTCCAGGCTCACGAACCCGGCGAAGTACCTGATCATCGGGGCGCGCGTGGACGCCTGGATCGAGGCGCTGTCGCAGTTCGGTCTTGCGGAACCGGTGCCGGATGAAGGCCCGGTCTGGGTCGAAGAGGAACCGCGCGTGACGATGTCACGCTCGGACCGCCTCGTCCCCCGGAACGCGGGCGCGCTGTCGCTCCTCGTGTGCCGCACCGACCTCGGCGACATCGCCGGCGCAGGCATCGTGCTCGGCGTCGGTGACCCGGTCGAGCCCCTCGGCTGGTTCCCCGACTGCGGCTGCGATGCGTGCGACAGCGGCTCCGACGCCGACCTGGAGCACCTCGACGCCTACATCCGTGGCGTCGTGACCGGCGAGTTCCGGCGACTCCGGCGCGGCAGGCAGAGCATCACCGTCATCGACCCCCCGGGCTGGATGGCGCGTGGTCTGCGCCGCGTCGAGCGCGTCGGCGCGATCCTGGCGAACCCGGACCGCTGGAGCGAGACCACCGGGGCATCGTGGCTCTGATGGCGCCGGGTCTGCCAGGATCGGGCTCGTGCTCGCTCGGGTCACTCAGCACGCGGTCGTCGCTCTGGTGATCGGCGACCGCTGCTGCATCGCATGCCACACGGTCTCCGACCGGTCGTCGGTCGGCGCGCCGTCGCCCGAGGCCATCGTGGACGACCTCGTCTCGTTGCGCTGAGGAGCCCGATGGCGGACCAACGGCCATATCGCGGGACGGCCGAGGCGTATGAGCGGTTCCGGCGGCCGTACCCGCCTGCGTTGATCAGCGCGCTGGCGGAGGCGGTGCCGCTCGGTCGGGCCAGCACGGTTGCGGATCTGGCGTGCGGGACGGGGCAGGTGGCCCGGGCCCTGATGCCCCGCGTCGCAGCGACGACGGCGATCGACATCGAGCCGGACTTCATCGAGCTCGCCCGCGCGCTGGAGCCCGCGATCGAATGGCGTGTCGGGGAGTCGGACGTCCTCGGCATCCCC
>JBCCFK010000216.1:0-8003 GCA_039029775.1 Actinomycetota bacterium
CCCTGGTCGGCGATGTCGGCGCCCTCCGGCTCGGCACCGACCGCTTCCTCGGGGCCGCCGCCTTGCATCTTGCCGAAGGTGTGACCACCGACGACCAGCGCGACGGTCTCCTCGTCGTTCATGGCCATGCGGCCGAAGGTCTCACGGATGTCCTGGCCGGACTTGAGGGCGTCGGTCACGCCGTTGGGGCCCTGCGGGTTGACGTAGATGAGGCCCATCTGGACGGCACCGAGCGAGCCGGTCAGCTCACGATCGTCGGTGTCGAAGCTGCCCGAGTAGCGACCATCGCCCTCGTCGAGCCACACGTCCTCGGGACCCCAGTAGATGTCGTCCTCGGGGGCCCAGATGTCGGGGCGGCCGAAGGCGAAGCCGAAGGTGGTGAACCCCATCGTCTCGAGGGCGCGGTTGCCACAGAAGACGAAGAGGTCGGCCCAGGAGATGTTCTTGCCGTACTTCTGCTTGATCGGGAGCAGCAGGCGACGGCCCTTGTCGAGGTTGCCGTTGTCGGGCCAGGAGTTCAGCGGAGCGAAGCGCTGCGCGCCCGTGCCGCCGCCGCCGCGACCGTCGTGGACGCGGTAGGTGCCGGCCGCGTGCCAGGCGAGGCGGATGAAGAGGCCGCCGTAGTGACCGAAGTCCGCGGGCCACCAGTCCTTGGAGTCCTCCATGAGGGCGTCGACGTCGGCGGTCAGCGCGTCGAGATCGACACCGGCGATCGCCTTGCGGTAATCGAAGTCACCGAGCGGATTCGAGGCCGGGTTGTTCTGGTGCAGGATGCGAACGTTGAGCTGGTTCGGCCACCACTTCTCGTTCGACTGAGCCGCGGACGAGGTGAGGGCACCCCACTCCGGGTTCTGCGTTGGGCTGTCGGACATCGGGCTCTCCTGAATTTCTGTGATGGGTGTTGATGGACTGGTCGTCGCCGCTGCCGGCGACGTGCCTCACGCCGAGACGGCGGTCTGGCAGTCGGGGCAGGTGCCCCAGTAGATCACCTCGGCCTCGTCGACATGGAAGCTCCAGTCGTCGACGGGGGTCAGGCATGGAACCTCGCCGACAGCGCAGTCGACGTCGACCATCCGGTCGCAGGTCCGGCACACCAGATGATGGTGGTTGTCGCCGACGCGATCCTCGTAGCGGGTGGGAGAACCCGCCGGCTGGATGCGCCGGATCAGCTCGTGGTCCACGAGCACGGCGAGCGTGTCGTAGACCGCCTGCCGAGAGATCGCACCGATCTGGTCGCGAACCTCTTCGGCCACCTCGGGTGCCGAGATGTGGGGCTGGGCGGAGATCGTCCGAAGCACGGCGATGCGCTGCGCCGTCACCTGCACGCCGCGGCTCCGGAGGAGCTCGGCGGGGTCGACGGCGCCAGGGGGCGCAGAGATCTCTGCCACGGATGTCAGTCAAGTCCCGATTCTGGACTGTGTCAAGTATCAGTCGAGGCAAAGATTCGGAGAGCGCACTACCCTGCCGCCACCGCAGACACCGGGGGGTGCCATGGCAGAGGACACGTGGGTCGTGTCGACCAAGCGCAGTGACCGTTTCCCGTTCTACACACGGGCCAACGTCGGCGAGGTGTTCCCCGACCCCGTGGCGCCGTCGTCGTTCTCGTACGCGTTCCAGTCCGACAGCGGGTTGAAGGGCAGCGAGGTCGGATTCCGCGAGGCGTACAAGAAGATCGGCGCATTCACCGACGACGAGTACGACCCGGACAACTGCCAGTTCCTGGGCGTCTTCAACGGCTACTGCTATCTCAACGCCTCGATGATGCGGCTCCTGGGGCATCGGGCACCCGGCATGACCGCGGCCGACATCGACTACTCGTTCTTCGGGGACGCCCCCGGGGTCCCGGAGTTCGTGGAACAGCCGGGCGACACCCGACCCGAGCTGACCGAGAGAATCGGCGCCACCTTCCAATGGGCGCTCACCGTCGAGGAACTCGACGAGGTGAAGGCCGACGAGGCCTTCGTCAACCAGCTCCGGGTCGACCGACCCGACGCCTCGGCGATGAGCGACCGTGAGATCTGGCTGCGGTGTCGTGCGCTCTACGACGACCACTTCCCGCATCTGTTCACCCAGCACATCTACATCACCATGCTGGCGACGCTGCCGGTCGGGATCATCCAGGGCGTCTGCGAGGCGGTCGGCCGACCGGAGGCGATGCTGCGGCTGATGGCCGGCGTCGGCGACGTCGAGTCCGCGGCACCGTCGACCGCCATGTGGAACATGGGTCGGATGGTGCGGGCGTCGGCCGACCTCACCGCCACCTTCGACCAGGGGCTCGCCGGCCTCGCCGGTCGCGTCGCAGACGGGGAGGGCGACGACGCAGCCGCGTTCCGCGCCGCCTTCGACGACTTCATCTTCCACTACGGCTCCCGCGGCCCGAACGAGTGGGAGGTGCGCTGCCCCACGTGGGAGACCGACCCGCAGATCGCGCTGGCGGCGATCGACCGCATGCGCCTGGCCGAGGACAGCGCGGCACCGACATTGCAGAACGCCGCCCGCGCAACCGAGCGCGAGTCGTTGGGCGCCGAGATCGCGGCGATGGTCGAGGGCGACCCGGAGGCACACGGCCAATTCCTCGCGGCTCTTCGGGCCGCAACGGTGTTCATGCCGGGTCGGGAGCGGACCAAGACGAACTGCGTCAAGCTCGTCCAGGAGATCCGCGTGCTCAGCAGGGAGCTCGGAGCCCGGTGGGTCGCCAACGGCCAACTCGAGGACCCGACCGACCTCGCGTTCCTCACCGTCGAGGAGCAGGAGGCCGAGCTGGAGCAGCCCGGTTCGCACCGGGAGACCATCGCCGAACGCAAGAGCCGCTTCGCCGAGCTCTCCGACCTGGAGGAGCCCTTCCTGTTCGTCGGCGACCAGCCGAGTCCCGACACGTGGCCACCGCGGTCGGCCGGCGCCGAGACCCAGGCCGAGCCCGGCGACAGCCTCCAGGGCATGCCCGGCTGCCCGGGAACAGCCGTCGGTCGGGCCCGGGTCGTGCTCGACTCCGCCGATCCGACCAATCTCGAGCCGGGCGACATCCTGGTGGCGCCCATCACCGACCCGTCGTGGACGCCCTTGTTCGTGCCGGCGGGCGGCGTCGTCGTCAACGTGGGAGCTCCGCTCAGCCACGCGATCATCGTCAGCCGCGAGCTCGGGATCCCCTGCGCGGTCTCGGTCACCGACGCCACGTCGTTGATTCCGGACGGGGCGCTGATCGAGGTCGACGGCGACACGGGCGCGGTGACCGTCCTCGAGGGCTGAGCCGGGTCGGCCCGATCCCTGGGGCGGGGCAGCGGCTTGTACCGTCGCGCCATGGCGGCTGAGAGGATCGTGGCGTTCGCGCTGACCTGCGTTCTCGTCTCGGCGTGCGCCGGGTCGGCGGCGATCGAGGTGCAGGCGCAGGATCCCTCGCCCACCCCCGCGCCCACGGCGACCGCCGAACCGACAGCGACACCCGAGCCGACGGCAACACCCGCGCCGACCCCGACGCCCACCGTCACCCCCACGCCGGGCCCGACACCGACGCCGCTGCCGACACCGACGGTGACCCCGATCCCTCGGGTCCTTCACGAACAGGCATTCGAGCGGTTCGCCGTCGTCGAAGGCATCCCGGTCCACTACCCCGCGGCGATCGTCGAGACCGTCGGGTTCCACGAGTCGGGTCACGACGGCTCGAAGGCCTTCCCTGTGGAGTCGATCGAGTCCCAGTGGACCGTGCTCGACTCACGCGAACGCGACACGCACCCACGGAGCGCGGCCGACGTCGTCGTGGCACCCGACATCGAGATCCGGTCGCCGGTCACGGGCACGGTCGTGGCGGCCCAGACCTACGTGCTCTACTGCGAGCACTCCGACGACCTGCTCTTCATCGAGCCCGACGAGCAGCCGGGGTGGCAGGTCCGGATCTTCCACATCTCCGGCCTCGAGGTCTCGGTCGGCGACCGGCTCGAGGCGGGCGTCACCGTGGTGGCCGGGCGCGCCACCCAGCTCCCATTCGTCTCGCAGGTCGACGAGGACACCGCCGAACCCTCGTGGCCCCACGTTCACATCGAGATCGTCGACCCCAACGTGCCGGATCGCCCCACCGCCACCCCGGGTTGCAGCTGACTGCCGGTCAGACCCAGGCCATCGCCGAGCGGTACCGCTCGCGGTGCTGCAGGACGTGATCGACACGCTGCTGATGCGCGGCACCGATCGTCTGGTGCCGACCCCATGCGTGGTCACGCTCGGAGAGCTCCCAGAGCTTCGGGCGGTCGTAGTGCAGGGCGGCCACGGCCTCGGCCAGTGACTCCGGATCGATGCGGTCGGCGTGGGTGGTGACGCCGAAGTGACGCTCGAGCGCCTTGACGGCCGGGTTCGGGTAGGAGACCACCGGCACGCCGGCGGACATCATCTCGGGGTAGGAAGTGCTGGTGTCGCCTTGGCGGTGGTTGCCGACGAACAGGTCGATCGATCCGCGCATCGTCGGCAGCAGTGTCTCGCGTAGATCGACGAAGCCGTGGAACGTGAATGCGTCGGCCAGCCCGTAGTCGCGGACCTTCGCCTCCAGCGGATCCTTCAGCGGACCGTCGCCGAACACCGAGTACCGGAAGGGCACACCGCGGCGCCGGAGCCCGAGTGCCACCTCGGCGATGTCGAGCGGACTCTTCATCGGGTCGAGTCGCCCGGAGAAGCAGAGGTGGAGGGGCTCGCCGGCGAGGTATCGCTCCTTGCGGGCCACCATGTCGGCGTCGTCGCCCTGCTCGCCTTCGCGGATCCGGGTGTCGATGAAGGCCAGGCGATCGCGTGCGTACTTCTCGAAGTAGTCGTAGGTGGCGAACTGATTGCTCTGGATTCCCGCGGCTTCCTTGACGTCCTTGATCTGGCGCCACTTCTCGCGTTCGGTCCAGACGATGCCGCCGATCTTGCCCTTGAGGTTCCGATCCTCGGTCAGCAGGATCACCTGGCGGGCGATCCCGGGCGGGTAGTCCGAGCCGCGCAGAAGGCGCAGGTTCGCGTTCGAGACGTGGGTGTGGAGATCGTGGATCCCGGTCTCGAGCGGGAGCAGGCACATGGCGCCTTCGGGGAAGTCGTCGGCGCTCACCCTGGATCGGTCGTAGGCGACGGCGTGCAGCGGCAGGTCGGCGATCTTGATCTCGACCTCCATGTCGAGCTTCCGCTCTCCGCCCGTCTCGAGCAGGTAGCGGCACTCGCCGGGCCACCGGGTGCCGAACTCGGTGAGGACCTCGAGGTATTTGGTGCTGATCGCGACCGTCTCGTCGTCGAGCGCGTACGGGCGATAGCCCATGCCCAACACCAGTACGTCGTCTGCTCGAGTGGCCATGTCGCTCCTGGTCCCGTGATTCGCAACCGTCGGGCTCGCCGCCACCGAAGTTACCGGCTTCCCCGCTCTCTCCTGGGGGTCTCCTGGTCGAAACCGCCGTCCGAACTATCGGCACGAGCGGTTCCGAGGTGAGGCGAAGGGGCCATGCCTCCAATGGCTCGGCCGAGCAGCGCGGCACTACGCTCTCCGACGTTCCACCGGGGGGTCAGCATGAGAGTCGAGGGCCGGCGGGCACACGCGGTCACCAAGCAGGGGCCGATCCGCGGCAAGCTGCTCGACAAGGGGCGGCTGGCGGCGTTCAACGGCGTGCCGTACGCGGCCCCGCCGGTTGGAGCGGCGCGATGGGTCCCGCCTCGCCCCCACGACGGGTGGACCGAGGAACGGGACTGCCTGAAACCCTCCGCCAAGGCCTGGCAACGAGCGACACTCAGCGACGAGTTCTTCCAGGCCCTGACCGAGGGGCTCGGCCTCGCGCCCTGGCGGCGCAGGGCGCTCGGCGCGATGTTGAAGGTGGTTCCACAGAAGCAGAGCGAGGACTGCCTGTACCTGAACGTTCGTGCACCGGTGAACGGCGAGGCGTTGCCGGTGCTGGTCTGGATCCACGGCGGTGACCACACCGACGGTTCCGGCCACGAACCGATGTACGAGGGCCGGCACCTCGCCGCGCGCGATGCCGTCGTCGTGACCATCAACTACCGCCTCGGGATGTTCGGGTTCTTCGCCCACCCGGAGCTGGCCGAGGAGTCGGCTGCCGGCGTGTCGGGCAACTACGGGTTGCTCGACCAGGTCGCGGCGCTGGAGTGGGTCCGCGACAACATCGCCGAGTTCGGCGGCGACCCCGATTGCGTGACGATCTTCGGCGAGTCCGCCGGCGGCCAGGCGGTCCTGAACCTGATGACCGCGCCGACGGCCCGAGGACTCTTCCATCGCGCGATCGCCCAGAGTCCGAGCGACAGCGGGCGCTGGCTGCACCTGCGCAGGCCGGTGCTCGACTTCACCTCCGCGGAGTCGGCCGGCCAGCGCTTCGCCGACCTGGTCGTCGGCGAAGGTGACGGCCAGGTCGCGCGGCTGCGCTCGATCGACGCGGAGACCCTCAGCGAGCACTACCGGGAGAACCCGCACCTGGGTCGATACTTCTACCCGTGCGTCGACGGGCACGTCCTGCCGATGACGCCCATGACCGCGTTCTCCAGGGGTGCGCAGGCCTCGGTGCCGTTCGTCGTCGGCTACAACGCCGACGAGGGAACCCTCCTCGTCGACGTGATGCACCCGGCGGGAGGCGAGTTCGAGGCGACCGACGAGCCCGAGATCCGCTCGACGTTGATCCGCTCGTACGGGTCCGCCGAGGAGGCCGACCGGCTGTTGGCGGCCTACCCGGGTCTGGCCGACGCTGAGCGCAGCGCGGTGCTGGATCACGTCGGCGACCACATGTTCGGGGTCCATGTCGACCACGCCTCGCGACAGCACGCCGCCGCGGGACACCCCGTCTACCGGTACCACTACCGGTCGGTGCCCGCGTCGCCCGATCAGACCGCAGGGGCGTTCCATGCCGCGGAGGTCCTCAACGTGTTCGGCACCTCCTTCCCGCTCGTCCCCGCCCCTGAGGGGACCGACGAGCTGGACGCCGACATGGGCGACCGATGGGTCGGGTTCGGCCGCACCGGCAGCCCGAACGTTCCCGGGCGCGTCGAGTGGCCCCGATACGACCCGTCGGATGCTCATCACATGGTGTTCGACCGGCCGACGAGCGCCCCACAGCCCTGTGCGGCCGAGGCCGGCCTGGACATCATGCGGGAACGCATCGACCACCTCTCGGCCACCGTCGCCGACTGACCACGGCGCGCCGCTGCGGCCGCCCCACCACGACCCAGGAGACCCGATGGACGACCGCTGGATCACCGACTGGACACCGAGCGAACGATGGCCCCACTACACGCGGGCCAACGCGGGTGAGGTCCTCGCGACGCCAGCCAGTCCGCTCGGACAGACGTATTCATGGGACAACGGCATGGTGCTCGGTTGGCGGGACGGCTACGTCCGCCAGGGCCTGTACGCCGAGGGTGAGATGGCGGACGTTCGCCCCGAACCGTGCGGCTTCTTCGGCGGCTACTTCTTCATCAACCTGTCCAACGTCCGCATGCAGGGCGTGCGCAACCCGGCGGTGACGGTCGAGCAGCTCGACATGGCCTTCTTCGGCGACCACCCCGACGTCCCGCCGTACTCGCCGCACCCCGACGACGAACGACCCGACCTCGAGCCGTCGATCATGGAGCACATGGGCTGGGTCATGACCGCCACCGAGTGGCCCGAGATCGACGAGTGGAAGGAGCGCACGATCGCGCTTCGCGCCGATCGGCCGGACCTGACCGCACTGACGTCGCAGGAGCTCGTCGCTCGCGCGCGCGAGCTGCAGCCGCTCCACCAGGCCGGGTTCGAGGTGCACTGCGTGGCCTCGTCGAGCTCGGGGATCGCCCCCGGCATCCTGTTCGCTGTCGGCGAGGCCATCGGCGACCCGACGATCCCGATGCAGCTCATCGCCGGTATCGGTGGGGTCGACTCCGCGGAGCCGAGCTTCGTGTTGTGGGACCTGTCCCGGATGGTGCGGTCCTCGGCCGCGCTGACCGCGGCGTTCGACGGCGGTGTCGACGGGCTCGTCGACCGGCTCGGCGGCTCCGACGACGCCGATGTCGCCGCC
>JBCCFK010000217.1:0-7995 GCA_039029775.1 Actinomycetota bacterium
GTTCACGCGACTACTCGCCGAGCACGGGCTGCTCGGTCTCGTGGCCCTCGGCGTTCTCGGCATCATCGCGGCGCAGAACCTCCGCGGACGCGTCGAGCTGTGGGAGCAGGCATGGTCGCTGGCCCTGATGGTCTGGACCGCTGCCGCGATGACGAACGCGGCGATGCGCATCGGTGCGATGTCGCTCGCGTTCGCCTTGGCGGCCGCGCGCGCCGTCGCGCCCGAGCGACCCGCGCCAACCCCGCGGAAGCCTGCGCACGCTGCGGGGCCGTGATGCGCCTGGCCGTGTTCAGCCACAAGGTCTGTTGGGTGGATGCCGCCTCGCCGGCCGGCCACGCCACCGATGGCGGGTTCGCCAAGCAGATGGATGCGATCGCCGAGCTGTTCGACGAGACCGTCGTGCACGTGCCGGTGATCGCCGATCCGCCGGCGGGGGCCGCGAGCGCCCAGTCGCCGTTCCTCCACGACCGGCTTCGCATCGAGCCGCTCCCGCACCTCGAGGGATCGGGGCTCCGGCGGCGGTTGCGACTCCCGTGGTGGCTGATCCGCTCGACCGGTCGGCTCGTGAGCGGGGTCAGACGCGCTGATGCGGTCCACACGCCGATCCCCGGAGACATCGGGACGATCGGCATCGTCCTCGCCGAGGCGTGGCGTCGTCCGTTGTTGGTGCGCTACTGCGGGAACTGGCTGGTGGAGCGGACCCGAGCCGAGCGGCTGTGGCATTGGTACATGCGCCGTCGGGCCGGCGGGCGTCGGGTGATGCTGGCGACCGGCGGCGCTGCCGATCCACCCGCCCCCGACACGCCGGCACTCACGTGGATCTTCTCGGCCAGCCTCCGCAGCGACGAGCTCCCCGCGGCGGGTCCCGACTTGAAGCAGTCGCCATCCCACGGTCTGCGACTGATCACCGTCGGCCGTCAGGAGCCCTACAAGGGCACCGGCGCGATCATCGACGCGATGCCCCAGATCCGTCGGGAGCATCCCGGGGCGACCCTCGACGTGATCGGTGACGGGACCGCCCTCGACGACTTCCGCATGCGGGCGGAGGCGGCCGGGGTCGGCGAGGCCGTCGCCTTCCACGGGCTCGTCCACCACGACGAGGTCATCGCCATGCTGCTACGCGCCCACGTCTTCGTGTTCCCGACAAAGAGTGAGGGATTCCCCAAGGTCGTCGCCGAGGCGCTGGCATGCGGTACCCCCGTCGTGGCGAGCCCGGTCTCGGTGATCCCGTCGATCATCGACGACTCCGTCGGCGCGCTGCTCGCGGACGACGGTCCTGAAGCCATCGCCCGGGCGGTCGGGCAGGTCGCGGACGAGGGATGGCCGGCGCGCTCGGAAGCGGCGGTGGGTCTCGGCAGAACGTTCACCCTCGACGGCTGGCGCGACGCGATCGCCGCCCGCATCCAACCGGCGTGGGGTCGGCTCCGATCCGATTGACCGACCGGGCTGTCCGGTCAGCCCGGTCGCAGCGAACCGTCGATCGCCGCGGCGACCGTCAGCGACAGCTTCTCCAACTCGCCGGCCCGCAGCGCGCCCGTTGCGTCTTCCTCACGGGGAGGCAGCACCTGCCGGAGGTCGAGGAACGCGCCACCGGCCGTCTCGACCGCATCGAGGAGCTCGTCGGGGACCACGTATGGCGAGACCCGGGGGATGGCTACCACCGTCACGGCGACGCCTTCGGCGGTCAGTCCCACCACGAAGTCGCCGAGGCTGGTGAAGGTCACGGCATCCGGGTCGTCCCGCGGTTCGCGGCGAGGAACCGATGCATAGTCGGGCACGCGATCCGACCAGATGCCTCGGATCCACGATCGGTGTCCGACCAGCGCCGAGGCCCGGCTGGCCACCACGTCGATCTTCGACGCGAGGTCCGGTGCCTCACTCCACCGGTCGCCGAGCGATCCCCAGTCGGTGTACAGACGCCCCACCGTGGCCCAGTCGAGGTCGCTGCGGTCCTCCAGCTGCTCGCTCTGGAACGCGACGACCACGGCGTCCGGGGTGACCCCGCCCTCCTGGTACAGGTGGCGGTACGCGGCCTCCCAGAGCGCACCGTTCCCGGAGTTCAGCTGGAACTCCTCGATCAGACTGTCGGGGCCGAGCGCGGTCCCCAGGACGCCCGCGTCGATGAACGCGTCGGTGCCGACCGCGCCGACGACCACGACGCGCGGGCGGCCCTCGTGCTCGGCGACGCGCGTCGCGCCCTCGGCAAGCCGATCGCGTTCGGCTGACGCCGGCGCTCGGCGTCCGGCCACCGCACCGGTGACCAGGTCGGCGATCAACAGGGCCACGATCGCCCACACCAGTGCCCGCCGATGCGGGACCCGGACAGCCGGCGCGGCGTGCGATGGCGCGTGCGGTTCGCTCATCGGAGCCCCAGGACAGAGGTGTGGAGGTCGCCCGTGCTGAACACGAGCAGGGCGGTGAACGAGGCGGCCAGGACGAGCCCCCGAAGCGGTGCGCGCTCGAGGAAGCCGGCGTCGGCGGTCGGGGCCATCACCCGGCGGCCGAGCGCGTCGACGGCCACCAGGGCGATGCCGAACATCGCGGTGACGGCGATCGACCCGCGCGCGAACGACGTCAGCTCGGGCCGCAGCAGCGCACGGTGCAGGTCGAGCGCCGTGCTCAACGAGTCGGCGCGGAACCAGAGCCACGCGTACATGATCCACACGAACGCCACGAGCCGGCTGGTGAGGGGGTGCCTCGTCGGCCCGCGTCGCTGCAGGATCCACAGCTGCACCAGGACGGCCACGGCGTGGAGCAACGCCCACACGACCAATGTCGCAGTCGCCCCGAACCACACCGAGCCCGCCAGGAAGGTCACCACGACCGCCCCCGCGGTCCGGAACCTGCCGCGGCCGATGCCGCCTGCGGGGAGGAAGACGTGGCGAAGGAACCAGTCGGTCACGGGTGAGAGGAAGCGGCTCCAGAAGTCGAGGACCGAGGTCGCCATCCACGGCCGATCGACCTGGTTCTCCAGGCGCACGCCGAAGAGCCGTGCCGCCCCGATGGCGAGCAAGGTGAGGCCGAGCAGGTCGGCGACGATTCCCATGCCGAACGCCGCGACCGCGACGACGACGTCGGGCCCCGAGGCCGTCGCGGGCGTCGCGAACGTCCGGTCTGCGATCGGGAGGAGGTTGTCGGCGATCACCACCTTGTGGATCAGGCCGAAGAGCACGAGCAGTGCAGCGGCCCGCACGTCCGCCACCCCGATGACCCGGTGTGATCGCAGCTGCCGCTCCAGGTGATCGTGACGCTGCACCGGTCCCACGATGAACAGCGGAAAGAAGCAGATCTGCAGCGCGTGGTCGATGAACCCGGGTGGGTCGTCTGCCCGACGCTGGCCCGGGATGATGGTGTCGACCGCCTGCAGTGTGTAGAAGGCGACGCCGATCGGCAGCACGAGCGAGATCGCCCAGTCCGCCGTGTCGAGTGAGGCCCGTTCGCCGAGCGACGCCGCGACGCTCGTCACGTCCTCGCCGAGTCTGTGCACGAGGAGCGGGACGAAGGCGAGGACGGAGGCCGCCACCCGGACGAAACGGAGCATCGACAGGTCGTCGGTGTAGTGGCGCGACCTCGCTCCGACCCACGTGATGCACACGACCCATGCCAGGTGGATCAACAACACCCGATCCAGCGATGCGTAGAGGAGAATGCTCGCGTCGATCAACAGCACGCGTTGGAGCCGGGGACCGGCGAATCGGTGGGCCACCGCCAGCACGACGATGACGCACCAGAAGGCGAAGCTGAGGACGTACATCGGGTGGGGATGTGGTGCGATATTCCGGGCGTGCACGGCCCAGGAATGGGTCGCGCGTGCCAGGGAATCTAGCTCACCCTCTGTGTTGGCCGCGCCACGGAACGAAATATCTCAATTTCATTACGAAACGGCCGGTTTTGTTGCGATTGCGATGTTATGTTGACGAATGGGCCAGAAGCCTCCTGTGGTCAGGGTGACCTTCAGGGGAGGTCGTCGTTCGCCGACGGCTGGCTTGACCGGGTGGTCCACGATCGTGGAGGAACAGATGCGCGCGACACCGCCACACGCAGCAGCTGCAGGGAACCAACCACAGAAGGGGAGGGTGCAGCGCGCTGTCGTCGTCGTGACGCTGATCGTCACCGGCGCCCTCTTCGCCGCCGTCGCCTTCGCCGGGGCGCCCGACCCCGACACCGCTGTCATCCCCGAGGGGGACGGCGTCCTCGTCGTGACCGATGCGAACGGCGACCACGGCCGCCTCGCCGGCGCCGAGATCGGAGGCGACGTCTACATCTGGCTCGATCCCGCCATCGAGGCCCGCCAGGTGCGGTTCTACGTCGGCGAGGACCGCATCACCGACAACCTCGTCCGTCTCGACAACCGGGCTCCGTTCCACCTCGCCGAGGACACCGACGGCAACGGTCTCGTCATCTCCTCGGTGCCCGAGTTCGACCTCGGCCCGCAGACGGTCTACGTGACCTACCAGGCGAGGAATCTCCGCTGGCACAACATCCGCCACGACTTCTCGGTCGTCGAGGGCGGGGGCACGATCAGCGCCCCGCCGCCGCCGGTGGACGAACCCGCCGGTGGAGGGTCCGGGCCTGCACCCCAGGTCACCGGTGAAATCCCCGAAGGCGACGGTGTTCTCGTGGTCGTCGGCGGCGACGGCGTGCCGCAGCGACTCGCCGGGGCCACGATCACCGGCGATGTCCGGATCTGGCTCGATCCCGCCACCTCGGTCCGCCAGGTCAGGTTCTACGTCGGCGAGCTCAGGACGAACGACGGACTGGTCCGGCTGGACCGCACCGCACCGTTCGACTTCGCCGAGGACGACGATGGTGCCTGGGAACGCCTGGATGCCGAAGCGGAGTTCGGGGTCGGACCGCAGACGATCTATCTCACGTATCAGGACCCGAGCCTTCGGTGGCGCCACGTCCGCCACGACTTCTCGGTGACGGGCTCGAGCTCGTCGACGCCGGCCCCGCCGACGGCGACTCCGGTGCCGCCGACGCCTGTGCCGGCGACGCCTGTGCCGGCGACGCCCACCCCACCCCCGGCGACCCCCACGGCGACGCCGGCTCCAGCGCCCCCGACGCCGACCCCCGCCGGCTCCAGCGCGATCCCGGCCCCCGACCCCGCCTCGGTCCCGAACGGCGACGGAACGCTGGTGGTCACCGCCGCCGACGGCTCCACCGTCCGGCTCCACGGGGCGACCGTCTCGGGCGACGTGTACATCTGGCTCGACCCGGACCTGCGGGCTCGCCAGGTGCGCTTCTACGTCGGTGTCGATCGAGTCACCGAGAACCTGGCGTCGATCGACACGACGGCACCGTTCCACCTCGCCGAGGACGGCACCGACCCTCAGCCGGTGTCCACGGCCACATGGGGCGTCGGTTCACAGACGATCTACACGACCTATCAGGGCCGTGACGGGAAATGGCGTCACGTGAGGCATGACTTCACCGTCGCCGCCGGCGGCAGTCAGGTGACACCGGAGGCCACGCCGACGCCGACCCCGACGCCAACGGCCACTCCCGTGCCGACGTCGCCGCCGACGTCCACGTCGCCTGAGCCTGGTGGCCAGGGCACCACGCCCGTCGTGCCGCCCGCCGAGGTCCGGCCAGGGGACGTGATCGTGGCGCCGAACGCCGGCGGAGCCGGCACGCTGTCGAGCCCCGCCGGTCTCCAGGCCACGCTCACGGACCGGTCGTTGGCTCCCGGCACCACCGTGTGGCTCCGCGGCGGGACCTATGTCGGCGACTTCGACTACGAGGCCGACGGCACCGAGGCCGAGCCGATCGTGATCAGGCCCTATCCCGGCGAGCACGCCGTGATCGACGGCCAGCGCGCCAGCGGCGGCGGCGAGACCGTCGAGGTCAGCGGTGACTGGAGCGTCTGGATGGACCTCGAGTTCACCAACTCCGCCGCCCAACGATTCCTGAGCCAGAGCGGGTCCGAAGGCCGCCCCCTGCTGGTCAGTATCAAGGGTCGAGGCACCGCTCTGATCAACAACGAGATCCACGACGGCGGAACGTGTGTCGGCTGGTGGAAGACGGCCGTCGACTCCGTCCTGCACGGCAACCTCATCTACAACTGCGGCTGGGTCGGGACCGATCGACCGCATGGTCACTCGGTCTACATCCAGAGCCAGGACACCGGTTCGAAGCTCTTCGAGGCCAACCTGGTCAGCACGAGCTACGGCCGCAGCGTCCAGATCTACGGATCGGACCAGGTGCACAACGTGACGATGACCGAGAACACCTTCGCCGGTGGCAACTCGGTGGGCGGCGACCCGAAGTCGCCCCTCTACCTCGGGGGTGCGGTACGGAACCTCGTCTTCGAGGACAACCACGTGTACACCGTTGCGAAGGAACCCGTCTCGATCATCGGGTCGCGCGCTCCCATGAGTTTCGACCGGAACTACCTCATGACGACCGAGGCGGCCGTCGGCGGCGTCTGGTTCCGCTCCGGCAACGGGATCTCGGGGCACGACAACCACATCGCAGCGCCCTCGTACCTGCTGCGCCGGGAAGCCGGTGCCAGCCTCGCCGACTGGAACGACAACACCTACTACGGTCAGCCGCTGTTCAACCCGGGCCAGACCCTGACCGCCTGGCGGCTCATCACCGGGGCGGACTCGCGGAGCACCGTGGTCAGCGGGAGCCCGACCCACGTCAAGGTCACCGGAAACCGGTACGACGACGACCGCGGCGTGGTCACGATCTGGAACGGCGGCGGTCTGGCGAGCGTGGACGTCGACGTGTCGAGCATCCTCGAACCCGGTGACTCGTACCGGATCCTCGACGGCCAGAACCTCGGTGGGGCGCCGATCATGTCCGGGGTGTACTCCGGCGGGACGCTCAGCTTCCCGCTGACCGGCCGTTCGGTCGGATCGCCGATCGGCGGGGGGACGCCGGCCGCGTGGACCATCGATTTCGGCACCTTCGCGGTGCTGCCGGGCTGACACACGCCCGGCGGACGCGGTCTTCCCGTTCGCTGGGCGTGGGTATGCTCGCCGCATGAGGCAGCCCAGACGGCCACACCTCGCGTGACCACGAGCCCCCAGTCGGTTGCCCTGAATCTGGCCGGCGCGGCGTACCGTCGCCTGCCCCCGCGTGCCCGCTCGGTGGCGGCCACCGTTCGTGGCGCGCAGCTCCGTCGCCAGCGCTATGGCGCCGACCTCGAGCAACGCGTCGAGCAGATCCTCGAGCGGGAGCACTGGCGCCCGGAGCAGTGGCAGCGTTGGCAGGACGCCAGGCTCGGCGAACTGCTCGAACGAGCGCGACACCGGGTCCCCGCGTATCGCGGGTACTGGGACCGTGCCGGCGGTGGGTGGGATCGGCTGGAGAACTGGCCGGTGCTCGAGAAGGCGGAGCTGCGTCGGGACGCTCGCAACTACCTGGCCGACGACGTCACGCCGTGGCGGCTCGTCCACGACCACACGAGCGGGACGACCGGGGCCTCGCTGGACCTGTGGCTGCAACGCGAGACCGTGCGCTCCTGGTATGCGCTCGCAGAAGCGCGGTGGCGCCGCTGGTACGGCGTTCGCCACGGTGACCGGTGGGGGATGGTGGGCGGCCAACTCGTCGCGCCGGTCGAGCGCAGAGTGCCGCCGTTCTGGGTCTGGAACGCGGCGCTGCGCCAGCTCTACATGTCGAGCTACCACCTCGCCCCCGATCTCGTCGACGCGTACCTCGATGCCATCGTGGCCAAACGCCTGCGATTCCTGGTGGGCTACCCGTCCTCGCTGCACGCCCTTGCGCTCGGCGCGATCCGCTCCGGCCGGTCCGACGTCCGCCTGGAGGTCGTGATCGCGAATGCCGAACCGCTGTACGAGCACCAGCGAACGGCGATCTCGGAGGCCTTCGGATGTCCGGTCCGGGAGACGTACGGCATGGCCGAGGCCGTGGCTGCTGCAAGCGAGTGCGAGCAGGGTCGGCTGCATCTGTGGCCCGACGCCGGCGTGGCGGAGGTGGACGGCCCCGATGGTGAGCCCGGCGACCTGATCGCGACCGGGCTCACCA
>JBCCFK010000218.1:0-7934 GCA_039029775.1 Actinomycetota bacterium
ATTATTCTTTATGTTCTTCTTATTCTCTTTTCTAGGAACATACTGGACGTGTATTCCGCCTTCAGTTTGATGACTTTCAAATAATAAGCAGTTCACACGACGATACAATTTTAATATGGGACTTCCTAGATGGCCAACAGGACAGCCTGACGGCTAGATACAATACTACAGTAAAACAGTAGTAAAACAGTCTTTTACTGTGTAAACAAGAATGGAGCCGAGACACCTGGTTTTAGCGGCGTCGCGACGATCGTCGTCCCAGTTCCGGATGCGCAGGTCGGTGTCGCGCAGGTCCTTCCAGGGGTTCTTGTACTTCTCGCGCCAAGCGTCGAACTCGTCGCGCCAGGCGGGGTCGAGGAACTCGCGATAGGTCTCGTGACTCGCACCGGCGTGCGTGTCCGAGGAGATGATCGTGTAGCGGAGGCTCATGCCGTCAGACTAGAACTAGATTTCAGCCGACTTCAAGCACAGCCGCGTCCGATCAGATCTGCCGTCCGCTCCAGCCGGCGCTTCACCTCGTCCTGTGTGATCGTGCCGGCATGGCGACTCCTGACCAGTTGGTTCAGCACGGCCCCCATCACGTCGACGATGTCGGCTCGAGTGTCCTCGGGGATGTCGTGCAGTACCGCGGCGAAGGTGGCGGTCTGGCGGCCCGCGAAGATCGCATACTGCTCGGCTGCCAGCGGATCGGTGGCAGCCTGGAGATGCAGCAACGCGCCGTAGAACCGCGGCTGGCGATCGAATGCCGCGGCGGCGCGGCCGTACACCGCCTTCAAGCGTTCGGCGACGTCACCCGCCACGGCGCTGGCCGCCGACACCGGGAACCCCGAGGACCACCGCACCAGCGCCTCGGCCATCAGGTGGTCCTTCGAGTTGAAGTAGCGGTACAGGGTGCCGAGCGCGACGCCCGCCTCCGACGCCACGGCCTTCACCTGGATGTCGGGGTAGTCGACGGTGCCCAGCATCCCCACGGCCGCGTCCACGATGCGGTCACGCCGCTCTCGCTGGTCCGCTGGTAGCGACTCCACGTCAGGGATGTCACGATCGGGCGCCGACCGCGGCCGAGTCGAGTGTCTGGGCATCCGCCCATCATGGCAGCGCCGTCGCCGTCAGATGCTGAGGTCCAGCGCGTTGTAGTCGTGCAGGGCGGCGCGGGCTTCCTCGTCCCAGACGAAGGCCTGTCCCCGAAGTGGCCGGTAGTCGAACGCCACCTCGTCGGGGTAACGCTGTGCGCGGGCAGCGATCGCGTATCCGATCACCTTCGAGCGCTCTGCGACGCGGGACTCGTCCAACGGGCCGACGATCCCGTGGATGCCGCTGCCGGTCTCGCCCAGCACGGATCGCCGGCGGTGAAAGCCCAGGTTCAGCGTCACCCGCGTCCGTTCGCTCGTGTTGGCGAAGGACCCGTGGACCGCCTGGCGGTTGACGATGGCGACATCACCGGGCGCACAGACCAACGGCACCGCTTCGGGGAGCCGGTCGCCGCCCGCGGCCTCGACCCTGGCCCCCAGATCGACGGTGCGGAGCTTGTGGCTGCCGGGCAGCACCCAGACGCCGTTCTCGGGTTCACAACCCTCGACCTGGGCCATGAGGTTGAACCCGTGTGACCCCTGGTCCCAGTCTGGCGAGTCCCAGTGTGTGACACCGTCGCGGTGCCAGGCGACCGAGGGCCCGACACCTGGATCCTTGATGAAGATGCCCTCATTGAATGGCGTGAAGTCGTCGCCGTTCAGCGCGGCTGCGACACCGAGCAGATCGGGATGCCCGTAGAGCCGGAGGTGCGCGTCGATGTACTGGAGGGAGCCGACAACGACGTAGACGACCTCGTCAGGGGCGTCGGGCGCAGGGACCGGCTCGGCCATCTTCACGGGATGGCGGCCATGAGAGGCAGACGTGCCCCCGACCGGGTCGCTGAGCGCTTTGCCCCACACCACCGAGCGGGTGCGCAGACCCGTCCCGACCGCAGGGTTGCCGTCGACGTCGACCTCGCTGCCCCGATGGGTCGGCAGGCGGCGCCGGAAGTCCACGATGTCGGCCCGGATGTCGGCGAGTTCCTCATCGCCGATGACGCCCTCGAAGACGTAGAAGCCGGTGCGCCAGTAGGCCTCGACGATGTCCGGGTGCAGGGCACCCCCGCCGACGAAGCGCACGGGACCGCGGTTGCCGATGTCGAACGCTCGCGCTCGCCCCTCGGCGTAGTACGCCACCACGGCGTCCTCGCCGGCGGCGAGCGCGCTCATGTCAACTCAGCGCTTCTCGCCGGCCGGGAAGGACATCGGCATGATGCGAGGCCCCCGGACCTGGCCGCCCGCCCACTTCATGGGCTCGCGGTCACTCACGTGGAACTGTGGGATGCGCTCCAGCCAGACCCGCACTGCCGTCGTCATCTCGAGCCGCGCGAGGTTCGATCCGGCGCAACGGTGCACGCCCGACCCGAAGGCGATGTGGCGGTTCTTCGCGCGGTCGATCACGAACTCGTCCGGGTTCTCGAAGTGCTCCGGGTCGTGGCAGGCAGCCGGGAAGTTCATCAGGATCTTGTCGCCCTGCTTGATCTCGACACCGTGGAAGTCGATGTCGGTCTCGGCGACGCGGGCCATGGTCACCGGCGCGTAGTAGCGCAGGAACTCCTCGATGGCGATGGGCAACAGCTCGGGCTCGTCGAGGAGGCGCTGGAGGTCGTCGGGGTTGGTGCCGAGGTGCCACAGCGCGGAGCCGATCGAACTCCACGTGGTGTCGATGCCCGCCACGACCAGCAGGTTGGCGATGCCCACCACCACCTGTGGCGTGATCTTCGCGTCCGGATCGTCGAGCTCCATGAAGATCAGGTCGGTGAGGAGGTCCTCGCGAGGATCCTCCATGCGGGCCGCGACCTCCTCGCCGAGGAATCCGATCAGTTCGTCCCGCGCCTTCATCCGCCGCTCGGGATCGACGAGACCCTCACCGAGGAGGTCGTTGACCCAGTCGACGAACTGATCGGCCATCCCGGGATCAACACCGATCATGTGAGCGATCACGCGGGGCGGGATCTGCTGGGAGTAGTCGACGGCGCCGTCGCACTCGCCGCTCTCGATGAACCCGTCGATCAGGCTGTGGCAGAGCTGTTCGGTGTACTCCGAATACGCCTGCACTGCACGCGGTGCGAACGCGGGCAACAGCATTCGGCGCGTCCAGCCGTGGAGCGGCGGATCGGCCGTGATCGGGGCGGCGGCGATCATCTGCTCGTAGCGGGACAGCTCGGGGGCGTTGGGCGCCGGCGGCATGACCAGGACCTGTCGGGAGCTCAGCTCCGGGATCATCTTGGCCATCTCGCGGAGATCGTCGAACCTCGTCGGGTTCCAGGAGCCGCCCAGACGCTCGGTGTGGGCGATCGGGCACTTGTCGCGCATCTCGGCCCAGATCGGGACCGGGTCCTCGATGTAGTCCTCGTCGCGGATGTCGTAGTCCGTCGTCCAGTCCTCGACCGGCCCCCCTGGCGCCCAGATCTCGGCCTTTGTCGCCAGCTTCATCTTGGCGTGCATGTCATCGGTGGTGTCGGTCATCCCACGTTCCTTTGCCCAGGCGCCTTCGACGCCGTTCCGCACAACATCCAAAGGGTAGCTGCGACCGAGTGCCGGGGAGGAGTGGACGTCATCGAGCACCGTCGACCGGCCCGGTCCCAGCGCCGTGCCTTGCCGCGATTCGGGTCCCGATCGCAGCCATCGTCTCGCGCAACTCCTCCGGCAGCAGCACCTCGACGTCGGGACCGAGCGCCAGGAGCTCCCTGACCGCCGCGTCGTAGGACGCGAAACGGAACGAACCCTCGATCCAGTCCGGACGGTCCGTTTGCGCCTGGAAATTGGGCCGCACGCGCCAGGCCTCCGGCCTCCCTGACACCAGCGCGAGCTGGAGCGCAGCAGGCGCGAGACGCACGCGCACCCGCCGGAGGCGGCCCCGATCGGGAGCCAGCCCGGGAGCGACATCGGGAACGGCCTGGTCGAAGGTGTCGAGCAGCTCGAACCCACCCCCGGGCCCCCGCACCCCGTACACGGGCACGCCGGCGCCGGAAAGGACCTCGATGTCGCGGAGCACGGTCCGTTGCGACACGCCGAGTCGATCGGCGAGATCACCCGCGGTCTGCCGGCCGCCGTTCTGGAGCGCAAGCAACAGGCTCAGCAGGCGTCCCGCGCGCATCGTTCGTCCTCCCGATCCTCGATGAATCCCGTATTCATGACACATGGTGTCATGAAGGACGGGGCAGGATGCCTTCGGCCGCCGATCGCCGGTGGCGTCAGCGACGAGGAGCAGCGATGCCCGATCACATCGAGGGAAACGGCACCCCCGACGATCCCTGGATCCTGACCACACCACCGGGCCGCTCGGAGTTCGACGCCTGGCGGGACGAGGACGCGGAGCCGCCCGCATTGGTCGTCCAGGTCGGGGCCACCCGCCTGAGTTACGACCTCCGCTGCATCGAGGATCTCCACGCCATGCTCCGCTCCCACGGTGACTGGATGCCGCTGGGGAACGCCGACGAGCAGAAGGAGGCCAAGCCGGAGACGGTCGAGGCCTGGGCCCGGTCCGCGGACAATCCCCTCGGCGGCTGGTATGGCCTGCGGAAGGGGTACCGGGGCCGGTTCGGGAACTACGTCCCCCCGGTGCTGGAGCTTCTCGGCCTGGCCGAGGTGGAACACAACGCCCGCAACAACAGGATGCGCGCCATCTGACCGCGGGCCGGCGCCCCGCCCCGTGCCGACCACGCCTCCCGTGGCCGGCTCAGCGATGGACACCTAGGGTGCCTGGCCATGACCAAGCCACTCGACGGAATCCGCGTTCTGGAGTTCTCGACCATGATCACGGCGTCGTTCGCCGCGATGATGCTCGCCGATCAGGGCGCCGAGGTGATCAAGGTCGAACCCACCGACCTGGGCGACCCGATGCGCTACCTCGGCTCGACCAAGGGTGGGATCTCGGCGTTGTTCGCCAACTGCAATCGCGGCAAACGGTCGATCGCCGTCGACCTCAAGTCCGCCGAGGGCAAGCGGATCATCGAGGAGCTCGCCGCCGAGACCGACATCGTGCTGACGAACTACCGCCCCGGCGTCATGGATGGCCTCGGCCTCGGCAGCGACCACCTCCGCGCCATCAACCCGCGGCTGATCTACGGCGGCGTCTCCGGCTTCGGCACCGAGGGACCGATGCGGGACGCCCCGGCCTACGACCCCATCATCCAGGCTCAGACCGGGTTCCCCGCCGTCCAGGGTCAGGGCCGCGAGGAACCGCGGTTCATGCAGAGCCTGATGTGCGACAAGGTGACGGCCTACACGGTCTGTCAGGCGGTCACGGCCGCGCTGTTCACCCGCGAGCGCACCGGCGCGGGCCAACACATCGACCTCTCGATGATGGATGCCGGCCTCTACTTCCTGTTCCCGGACGGGTTCATGCACCACACGCTGCTGGACGACGACGCCGACCACCTCCCGCCGCTCAGCGAGCTGCTGTACGAGCTCTCGGCGACCGCCGACGGTGCGGTGACGGCCTCGGCGGCAACGCCGGCGCAACAGGTCGGCCTCCTCACCGCGATCGATCGGCTCGATCTCTTCGCCGACGACCGCTTCAACTCGATCGAGGGGATCCTGGCCAACATCGATGCGTTCCGCGGGGCGATCGCCGACGGCATCGCACAGTTCGAGACCGAGGACCTCCTCGAGCGGCTCCACGCCAACGACGTGCCCGCGGCACGGGTGCTGGACTACGAGGAGGTGATGTCGCACCCGCAGTTCGAGGCGAACGACTCGGTGGACGTCTCCACGCACCCGCACATGGGCTCGATGCGACGCGTGAAGCCACCGGCCCGCTTCGGCGGCGATCGGCTCACCCCCGCCTCCGGCGCCCCGGCCCATGGCGAACACACGAGCGACGTCCTCGCCGGGCTCGGACGCTCCCCCGAGGAGATCGCGGCGCTCCTGGAAAGCGGCGCCGCGACGGCGGGGGCCTGACGAGTCCATGCAGGTCCCACGCCTCGACGGGCGCTCCAGTGACCGCGCCGGCCTCACCGCCGGCGTGACGGCGGCGTTGGACACGGCGGGATGCGTGGTGGTCGAGCACGCCGTGAGCGCGGCGACCATGGACGCGATCGCAGCGGAACTCGAAGAGCATGCCGAGCACGGATCGCTCGGCGCCAGCGACTTCGAGGGCCACTCGACACGTCGCACCGGCTCTCCCCTGCCCCGGTCCGCGACGTTCAGGACGATTGCGCTCCACCCCCTGATCGTCGCCGCCGGCGACCATGTCCTCGGCCACGCGACGACGTGGCGGTTCTCCGCGGCCGAGTACATCGAGATCGGGCGAGGTGAGTCTGCGCAACGTCTCCACCGCGACCGCTGGAAGTACGACATGGTCGAGTTCGGGTTCGAGGTGGAACTGAACGGCATGTGGGCCGTGACCGACTTCAGCGAGGCGAACGGCGCTACCCGCGTCGTCCCGGGCAGCCACACCTGGCCGGCGGACCGGCGCCCGACCGACCATGACACGGTGCCGGCCGAGATGCCGCAGGGCTCCCTGATGATCTACACGGGGTCGCTCTATCACGGTGGGGGGCCGAACACGACGGACGACTGGCGCCGGGGCCTGTCCCTCCAGCACGCGGTCGGTTGGCTGACGCAGTCGACCAATCAGTTCCTCGAGTGTCCGCCCTCCGAGGTCGCGGACTGGCCCGACGACCTGCTGCGGTTCATCGGCTACGCCAAGACGGGCAACGGCCTGGGGTACTGGCGCGACAGCGAGGACCCGCTGACGGCCGTCCATCCCGATCGGGACTACGACCGCGGGTGGGCCACGGTGCGTCGCGACTGAGCGTCAGGCCGGCGCCAGGGCCTCGAGCGTCGACCAGATCGACGCAGGGTCGGCGGGATCGTTGGGGCTGGCGCCAACGATGATGTCGGTCGCCCCGGCTTCGAGCAACGCTTCCATCCGGCGAACCACGTCAGCGCTGGCTCCCCAGTTGTAGTACTCGTCGATGAACCGGTCGCTGCCGGGCGCGGCCCAGTCGGACTCGTCGAATCCGTCTCGCCGCCAGACCCGGTGGTACGCCGGGAGTGGCAGGTACATCGCCAGCGCTCGGCGACCCATCGCTCGCCCGACGTCAGCGTCGGTCGTGATGCACGAGGGCACCACCACGTTGAGGTGCTTGTCCGGACCGAGGATCGCGCGGGCGGAAGCACAGCCGTCGGGCGTCTGCATGTACGACATCGCCCCGTCCGCGTGTTCGGCGGCCACCGCGAGCATCTTCGGTCCGTGGGCCGCCAGGTACAGCGGGGTGGGAGGCTCGTCCGGCGTGGACAGCGGGAGCTCGCCACGGATCGCGGCGAGGTAGTCCCGGCTCTTGGCGACCGGGGGCTCCCATGCCAGCCCGCGCATCTCGGCGGCGACGGGATGCGACACTCCGAGGCCCTGCACGAAGCGACCTCCGGACAGCTCGGTCAGGGTCCTGGCCGCCTGGGCCGCGTCCACGGCGTCACGGCCGTAGATGTGGGCGACACCCGTGCCGATCCGGATGCGCTCGGTGTTCGCGAGCAGGTGCGCAGCCGTGACGTAGATGTGGCGGCCGAACATGTCGGTGATCCACGCCGTTTTGTAGCCGAGCTCCTCGAGGCGCCTGACATGGGTGACCAGGTCATCGGGTCGGAACATGTCGGCGGGGACGATCACACCGGTCGCTGCAGCCATCGGGCGATCGTACTTCCGCACCGCAGACCGGGCCGGCCCGTCTCGGCGACAGCTGGCATATCGTTCGAACGGACGACGACGTCTCACCGATCAGGATGACCGATGCCGAAGATGACCACCGAGCACATGAACAGGTTCCTCGGGCGGACGCGGCAGGGGATCCTGCTGACCGCGACCGCCGACGGCACGGCGAGCGGTGTACCGATCTGGTTCGATTGGGACGGCGAGAC
>JBCCFK010000219.1:0-7924 GCA_039029775.1 Actinomycetota bacterium
GCACCTCGTGGCCGCGGCCTTGGCAGACCGGTCGCGAGACCACGACGACGCCTATCTCGTCGAGGTGCTCGGCCAATTCACCGGTGACATGCCCGGGGCATTCGAACGCACGACGGGTCTGGTCATCGACGTGATCGTGGGGACCGGGCAGCGCTGACCCTGCGTGCCGGTCGCGCACGATGTCCAGCTCCGTCGAGGGCGACTGTAAGGTGCGCCTAATGCATGCCCCCTCGAGCCCCCTGGCCAGGTTGCTGGCCGCCCTGGTCGCGGTCGTCCTCGTCGCTGCGGCGTGTGGTTCGTCCGACGACACCGCGTCCGGGTCGTCACCCTCGGAGTCCGCTCCGACGGCGACGACCGCTCCGGCGGACCCCACCCCCGCACCGGAGCCGGGCCGGGACGACGGGGAGGAGCCGGCCGAGGCGGTCGACCCCACTCCCGAGCCCGCCGTTGACGAGACCCCCGTGTTCCCGCGAACGATCACCGATGCGCTCGGGGAGGTCGAGATCCCCGACGCACCCATGCGCGTTGTGGCGCTCGACCAGTCACTGCTCGACGTGGCGTTCGTGCTCGGCCTCGAGGTCATCGGCTACACCACCTTCTCCGACCCAGACGGCCCGCTGCCCGAGATCTACGCCGACGTGGCGGGCGAGCTGGCACCCGATGCGATCTGGATGGGTGATCTGTTCGCCCCGAACCTCGAGCTCATCGCTCAGGCGGAACCCGACATCATCCTGACCGCAGCCGTGCGCCACGAGGCCATCGCCGACCAGTTGAGCCAGATCGCCCCGACCGTCATGAGCGAGTCCGCGGGCGCCGGGTTCAAGGACAGCCTCCGGCTGGCGGCCGAGGCGACCGGGCGGGAGCAGGTGGCCGAGGCCGCGCTGGCGGCGTACGAGGAGCGGGCCGCGTCGATCGGCGACGCCATCCGCGCCGAGCGCGGCGATCCGACGATCTCGGTCGTGCGGTTCGTCGACGTGATCCGGCTCTACCAGCCGATCAGCTTCAGCGGTGTCGTGCTGTCCGACGTCGGGCTCTCCCGGCCTGCGAGCCAGCAGAACACCGACGACTTCATCACCGTCATCAGCCCGGAGGAGATCCAGCAGGCGGACGCCGATGTGCTCGTGTACGCCACGTTCGACAACGAGGAGGTCGAAGCGGTCGTCACCGAGTTCATCGCGGGCCCGCTGTGGGGCGCGCTCGGCGCGGTGCAGGCCGGCGAGGTCCATGCCGTCGCGGACCAGCGCTGGATGTCGGGCGTCGGCCTCTTCGGTGCGCAGGCCATCCTCGACGACCTGGAGACGATCTTCGGACTCGACCTCTCCTAGGCCGACCTCCGACCAATACGATTTTCACGGCGGCCTGCGGCTGCCCAACCCGAACCACACAACCGAGGTGACCCGATGGCAACCAAGGCAATGATCACCGGAGGCGTTCTGATCGCCGTCGGCATCATCGTGACGATCGCATCCGACTCGAACAGCGTGACATCGCTGATCCCGGCGTTCATCGGCGTGGTGTTCGTGGCGCTCGGCCTGGTGGCCCGAGCGAAGCCCGAGCTCAACCACCATGTGATGCACGGTGCAGCCGCACTGTCGCTGCTCGCGATCCTCGGCAGCCTCGGGTCGGCGATCGGGCGCGGGAGCACCGGCTGGGCCCTGTTCGCCCAGCTCGCCACCGTGGTGGTGGTCGGAGTCTTCCTCCAGCAGGCGATCCAGTCCTTCCGCCAGGCGCGCCTCGACCGGGAAGCGAGCGCAGCGTGACCGACGGAACCCCGACGCGCATCGAGAAGGACACGCTCGGCGAGGTCGAGGTCCCCGACGACCGGTACTGGGGCGCGCAGACCCAGCGCAGCATCCAGAACTTCGACATCGGCGGCCAGACCATGCCCGTCGAGATCGTGCGTGCCTTCGCGCACCTGAAGAAGGCCGCGGCGCTCGTCAACGCCGACCTCACCGACTTCCCCGGGGACAAGGCCCGGGCGATCGCGCAGGTGTGCGACGAGATCCTCGCCGGCGATCACGACGGCGAATTCCCATTGGTCGTCTGGCAGACCGGGTCCGGGACCCAGAGCAACATGAACGTCAACGAGGTCGTGGCGAATCGCGCCACCGAGATCCTCGGCGGCGACTTCCGGGCCGAGAAGATCGTGAGTGCCAACGACGACGTCAACAAGAGCCAGAGCTCCAACGACACGTTCCCGACGGCGATGCACATCGCCGCGTACGACAAGATCGTCAGCGAGACCCTGCCGAAGGTGCAGCTACTCCACGACACGCTCGCGGCCAAGTCCTCCGAGTTCATGCGCATCACCAAGACCGGACGCACCCACCTCATGGATGCCACGCCGGTCACCCTCGGTCAGGAGTTCGGCGGCTATGTCATGCAGCTCCAGCGCGGCATGGAGGCGGTCCGCGACAGTCTCGTGCGGCTGCGGGAGCTGGCGCTCGGCGGAACGGCCGTCGGCACCGGTCTGAACACGCCGGCCGGCTACGACGTGGCGGTCGCCGACAAGATCGCCGAGCTCACGGGCCACCCCTTCGTGACGGCCGAGAACAAGTTCGAGAGCCTGAGCGCCCACGACGCCATGGTCGAGATCAGCGGTGCTCTCAAGCGCCTGGCGGTCAGCCTCATGCACATCGCCAACAACATCCGGATGCTCGCGAGCGGGCCCCGCACCTCGATCGGCGAGATCGTCCTCCCCGCCAACGAGCCCGGCAGCTCGATCATGCCGGGCAAGGTCAATCCGACCCAGTGCGAGGCCATGACGATGGTGTGCGCCCAGGTCATCGGCAACGACACCACCGTTGCCGTCTCGGGCACCCACGGGCACTACCAGCTCAACGTCTTCAAGCCGGTCATGGCCTACAACGTCCTCCAGAGCGCGCAGCTGTTGGGTGACGCCTGCCAGAGCTTCAACGACAACTGTGCCATCGGGATCGAGCCCAACCAGGCAAGGATCGACGAGCTCCTGGACAAGAGCCTGATGCTCGTGACGGCGCTGAACACCCGGATCGGGTACTACAAGGCGGCCGAGATCGCGCAGACCGCGCATGCCAACGGCACGACCCTTCGCGAGGAGGCCGTCGCACTCGGCCACCTCACCGCCGAGGAGTTCGACGAGATCGTCGTGCCCGACAAGATGGTGGGCGACCTGCCTGAGTAGCGACGCGCTGGCGCCGGTCGCTCAGATGATGCTGCGGCGGCGGGCGGCCGCGGTGAGCAGAGCACCTGCGGCGACGACGGCCACGGCGATGACGGCGAGCAGGCCGGACTCGACACCGGTGTCGGCCAGCTCCTCCTCGGCTCCTTCGCCCCCGCCCTCGTCAGCAGCGGCGCCGATGGTCACGTTGGCGAAGGCTGCTTCGGTCTGGGCCTGGTCGCCGACGACGATGCCGAGGCCCTCCTCGGGCACCGAGAAGCTGACGGTCACGCTGAACGATCCGCTGTCGTCGGGGCTCGCCGGGACGGCACCGCCCAGGTCGCAACTGGTCAGTGGGTTGAACGTGGCGAAGTCCTCGACAGGTGCGCACGGAAGGACGACCACGTCGACGCTGAAGCCCTCGCCGGTCACGGTCAGGTCGTGGTCACCTGCGGCCTCGACCGAGGGTGGGTCGACGGTGATGCTCGGACCGTCCTGTGCAGAGGCCGGTGCCGCGAACACGGCCAAGCCAAGGATCGCCAGCGCGCTGCAGATCGCCTTCTTCGTCACGTTGTCCCTCCGGTGCAATCGGGCTCGACCGCTTCGTCGATACCCTTCGTGTCAAGGCTCCCAAACTTACCATTGTGTGTCAGGACTGCCTATCACTCGACGTTGCTGCTATAGGGTGCGGCGACGCCCGGCCACCCCGGCTCGGCGCGACTCGCACCCCCTCGGAGACCCACCATGACCTCGATCGCGATCGTCGGCGACGGCCCCGGCGGCCTGAGCGCTGCGCTCTTCCTCGCCAAGGCGGGCCACGATGTCCGCGTCTACGGAACCGACGACACCGCCATGAACTTCGCGTACCTGTACAACTACCTCGGCATCGAGGCCATCAGTGGCACCGACTTCCAGCTGGCGGCGCGGGCGCAGGTCGCCGCGCAAGGTGCGGAATTGATCGCCGAGACCGTCACGGCTGTGTCGGCGTCGGGCGACGGGTTCGAGGTCACCACCGAGAACGGGTCCTGGACTGCCGACCATCTCGTGTTGAGCGAGGGCAAGGCGGCGCCGCTCGCCGGGTCCCTCGGGCTGGTCGCCGACGGCGACGCCATCGCCGTCGACCGCGACGGCCGAACCTCCCTCGCCGGCGTCTACGTCATCGGGCGGAGCGCCCGGCCGAGTCGAAGCCAGGCGATCATCTCCGCCGGCGACGGAGCTGCGGCTGCCCTGGACATCCTCGCAGTGGTCGCGGGCAAAGACGTCCAGGACTGGGACTCACCACCGAAGGACTGATCCGCGTTCGGGTCAGGGCCCGCCGCCGGAGGGGGGAACCTGAGCGGCGGACCCTGACGAGATTCATCGGACGGAACCTGCCGTGGCCGCTCGTCTCGGTGAATGTGTTAGGTTAGCTTAACAGCTACAGCAGAGCTGTCCAGTGCCTGCCGGCGGGGCGCCGCGTCCGGTACCGATCGGGAAGCCGACCCCTCAGTCGGCGACCTGGCGCTGCGCCGCGGCGTGCGGAACGATCAGCGGTCGCTCGGTTCTCGGGTCCGGGACGATCGACGCCTCGACCCCGAAGACGTCGCGGAGGAGATCGACGGTCAGGACGGACCACGGGTCACCGTCGGCGACCACTCGGCCCTGCTGCAGCACGACCATGTGGTCCGAGAACGATGCCGCGTGGTTCAGATCGTGGAGGACCATCAGGACGGTCAGCCCTCGCTGATCGTTGAGCCGGCGGACGAGTTCCAAGACCTCCCACTGGTGGCCGATGTCGAGGAATGTCGTCGGCTCGTCGAGCGCGAGCACCGGGGTCTCCTGTGCCAGCGCCAGGGCCAGCCAGGCGCGCTGCCGCTCGCCGCCCGAGAGCGCGTCGACGTCGCGGTTCACGAACTCGGTCAGGTTGACCAGGTGGATCGCGTCCCGGACCGCGTCGTGGTCCTGCCGCTTGAGCATGCCCATGGGACCCACGCGGGCGAATCGGCCCTGTTCGACGAGGTCGCGGACCGTCATGAACGGGGGCGTCGCCGGGCCCTGCGGGAGCAGCGCGAGCCGGGTCGCGACCTCGCGGGTCTTCATCGTGGTGATGTCGTTGCCGCAGACCGTGACCGTGCCCGCGTCTCCCGCGAGAAGGCCGGCACAGACCTTGAGGAGCGTGGACTTGCCCGAGCCGTTCGGCCCGACGAGCGCGGTGACCTTGCCCTCGAACGCCGTGCAGTCGACGCCGTGCAACACCTTTCGCTTGTCGTAGCCGGCATCGATCGCCGCGGCCCGAAGGTCGGAGACGACGGTCTCGGTGAGGGCGTTCACGGAAGCCTCCGGAGGAGATGGATGAAGAACGGTGCGCCGACGACTGCCATGTAGACACCGGTCGGCAGCGTGATCGGATTGACCTCTTCGGACACGCCGAAGTGGGTGGCGATGTCGTTGGGGCGCAGATTGCGCGAGGCGAAGTCCGCGGCGCTCACGAGGAAGGCTCCGGCGAGCGCTGCCGCCGGGACGAGCCGTCGGAGGTCCGCCCCCGTGTAGCGGCGCACCAGATGCGGTGCGATGAGGCCGACGAAGCCGATCCCACCCACCAGCGAGACAGCCGATGCCGTCAGCACCGCTGCGGCGACCAACACGAGCGATCGGGCGGCGTTGACGTTGAGGCCGACGCCCTGTGATATGTCGTCGCCGAGTCCGAGCGAGTTCGCGTACGGGATGGCCGCCACGCCGATCGGCGTTGCGATGGCGACGCCCACGAACAGGATGCCGACGCGTTCCCAAGTGGCCGTACCGACCGAACCGACCGTCCACTGGACGATGTCCTGATCCAGCGCTTCCGCCGAGATGATGGCGAGCGCGACGATCGAGCCGAGGACCCCGGCGAGCAACACACCGGTGAGGATGAGCCTGAGCGGGTCGAGTTTGCCCCCGAGTCTGGTCACCGCCCACGTCAGCAGGCCGGCAGCGAGACCACCGACGCTGCCGACCACCGGCAGGACCCAGACCGCATCACCGGCGCCCGCCGGGCCCCACACCAGATAGCAGACGACCGCCACGACGGACCCTTGCGTGACGCCGGTGATCTCCGGGCTGGCAAGGGGGTTGCGATACAGCGTCTGGAGGAGTGCGCCGGCGACGGCCAGTGCGATCCCGACGCCGAAGGCCATCGTGACGCGGGACAGGCGGTTGTCGACGGACACCTCGGCGAGCCTCGACGCGCCTTCCGGATCGAGGAGGGTGTCGATCGCCTTGATCGGACTGATCTTGAGCTGGCCGGTGCCCCACCAGACGGACACCAGCGCCATGACGACGCACGACACGGCCAGCACGACCACGAGCAGGCGGGTCTGGCGAACGCGGGGGTCGGCCGGGAGTGGCGGGGATGACTCACCACCGGTGCTCACGTCGCCCGCTTCCCGAGGCGACCGACGAGTACGAGCGCGAACGGGCCGACGATGATCCAGGTGAACAGCCCGGCCGGCGTCTCGACGGGGAAGAACAGGAGCCGGCCTGCGGTGTCGGCGCCCAGGAGGAGTGTTGCGCCGATGATCCCGGACACCGGGAGCAGTCGGCGGGCGTCGTTCGTGGCCAGCAGGCTCCGGCTCATGTGGGGCGCGAACAGTGCGACGAACCCGATGGGGCCGATCACGGCGACGAACGGCGTGACCAGCACCATCGAGATGGAGATCAGCCACAGCCTGGCCCGCGACGGGTTCAGGCCCAGGCCCGCGGCCGCCTCGTCGCCCAGCTGGAGGAGATTCAGGATCCGGGCACTGGCCAACGTCAGCGGGACGCCGACGAGGAACCACGGGAGGACGGTCCCCACCGAGTCCCAGTTGATCGCTGCCAGCGATCCGATCACGAACCGGAAGTAGGAGAACAGTGCGGACGCTCGTGCCTGCGGAGCGAGGAGGACGACGACGGTCGACAGGACGCCGAGCAGCAGGGACACCATCGCACCGGAGAGCACCACTCGGACCGGGTTCTGCGCTTGTCGGGAGACAACCAGCACGAGGGCCGCGGCCAGAGACCCTCCCAGCAGGCACAGGATCGTCAGTGGCAGCGGCGGCGTCAGCTCGGGATAGACGGCGTTGAGGGCCACGATGAATCCGGCGCCCTGTGCGACCCCGAGCAGGTAGGGGTCGGCGAGTGGGTTCCGCAGCGAGTCCTGCAGGGTCACTCCGGCCATCCCGAGGGACAGGCCGGCCATGACGGCGATCAGCACCCGCGGGAAGCGGACTTCCCGGACGAGGATCTCGATGATGACGCCGTCGGTCGGCCCGGTCGACCAGACCGATCGCCAGACCTCGCTGAGTGATGCGTCGGGTTCGCCTTGGGTCAGGTTGTATGCAGCGAGCGCGAGGAGAAGTAGGGCGGCGCCGCCGGTGACGACCGCCGTTCTGGTCCACGAGGACGGCTCGAGGTCCGGCCCGTCGTCTTCGAGTCGGACCGCAGGAGACTCGTCGCGATGGCTCGTCGTCCCCGGTGCGGTCATCCCCCGACGACGAGCGGGCTCTGGCTCGGATCGAAGTTGCCGATGTCGGGTCGAGGGATGCCGGCGTCGGGGAAGAGCAGGCCCACGTACTCCTGCGCCATCATGATCTGCGCGCTTGTCGAGCAGCAGTAGAAGCGCGAGCTCTCGGTCTCGTAGACGTTGCCGCTCTGCACGGCGGACAGCTGGTTCCAGATCGGGTCGTTGGCCTCACGATTCGCGATCGTGTTCTCCCCTCCGAACGCGGTGTGGATGATCAGGTCGGGGTCGAGGCCGAGGTAGGCCTCGGCGTTCATCAGGGCACC
>JBCCFK010000220.1:0-7864 GCA_039029775.1 Actinomycetota bacterium
CCCAGCCCCATCAGGAATAGCCCACCACCGGCGTAGAGCAGGTACCGGTACTGGGGCACCTGCACCCGGTAGCCGTACAGGATCATCACCATCGCCAGCATGGTGAACCCGTACAGCTACCGGGTGCAGGTGCCCCAGTACCGGTACCTGCTCTACGCCGGTGGTGGGCTCTTCCTGATGGGGCTGGGCATCCGGGCGATGGTCATCTGACCGACTGGTCGCGGCGAAACCCGCCGGATGCCGCCGCAGCGTGGCACTAGCGTCGTCGCCGATGCCGATCGAAGCCGAAGGCCTGCCCGACGTTCGGTCGTCGGGGCCCGAGCGGGAGATGCTGCTCGAGTATCTCGACTACTTCCGGACCGTCCTTCGCCGCAAGGCGGAGGGCATCTCCGACGAGGAGCTGCACCGCTCGATCGCGCCGTCGAAGCTGACGCTCGGCGGGCTGTTGCGGCACATGACCATCGTCGAGATCGGGTGGTTCCGACAGACCCTGCTCGGCGAACCGCCACCCGAGCCCTGGGCCAGTGCGCCGTGGGCCGACGACCACGACTGGGAGCTCACATCGGCGCCCGCCGTCCCGACCGAGCGGATCTTCGCCGAGTACGACGACGCGCTGGCACGCAGCCGGGAAGCCGTCGACGGCATTCCCTCCCTCGACGACATCGCGGCCAACCCCCGCCAGAACGGCAAGGCCGTGGACCTGCGCTGGATCCTGATCCACATGGTGGAGGAGTACGCCCGGCACTGCGGGCATGCAGACTTCATCCGAGAGTCGATCGACGGGGTGACGGGCGACTGATGCGCACCGAGCGCCTCGAGGTCCGCCTTCCGACCGAGGCGGACCGTGATCGGATGATCCAGCTCTGGTGCGACCCCGACTTCACCGTGTTCTCCGACGGTCACCACACGCCCGAGTCGGCGAGTGCCCGGTTCGACCGTTTCCTGACGGTCGCCGCCGAGCTCCCGTACGCCAAGCAGCCGGTCGTCGAGCGGGCCACCGGGACCGTGGTCGGGTACGCGGGCATCGACTGGTTCGACTTCGAGGGTCGCCGGGAGCTCGAGTTCGGTTGGCGCCTGGACACAGGAGCCCGAGGGAAGGGCTACGCCACCGAGGCCGCAACCGCGGTGCTGGAGATCGCTCGGCGGGAGTCGGCCGGGCTGGTCTATTGCATGATCGACCCGGCCAATGCCCCGTCACACAACGTCGCGCGCAAGCTCGGGTTCGAGCCCTGGCGGCGCGTGGACATGGATGGCCCGGTCGATCTGCTCCGGATGGATCTCGTTCCTAGAGATTGATGACGGGGCAGGTCAGGGTGCGCGTGATCCCGTCCACCATCTCGATCTGGCCCACCACCATGCGGCCGAGGTCGTCCATGGTCTCGGCGGACGTCTTGGCGATGATGTCGTAGGGCCCCGTGGCGATGTCGGCGGTGACGACGCCGTCGATGTCGCGGATGCGGCCGGCGACCTCGCCGGCCTTGCCCATCTCGATCTGGATCAGGACGTATGCGCTCACGGCCATGACTCACCTCCGGGTTTGCGGACACTGGAGATGGTACCGATCCGGTGCCGAGCGCGGCGAAGGGGCGGCATCCCGGGGGAGGGAGGACGCCGCCCCTGGCGCGCTCAGGGTCTGGTCACTGGCCGGCCGGCGTGGAGGCGGGCCGGTCGGTTCGTCAGGCGCTGAGCTCGGCCTGGACGCCGCCGATCTCGATGCGGCGGGGCTTGGCCTCGGCGACGACCGGGATCGTGACGACGAGTACGCCGTTGGCGTAGTCGGCGCTGAGGGCCTCGGTGTCGAGGTTCTCCGCGAGGACGAGGCTCCGGGTCAGGCTGCCGTGGCGTCGCTCGGTGCGGACCACCTCGGCCCCCTCGGCGGGGGAGAAGGTGCGCTCGGCGGTGAGGGTCAGCTCACGCTTCTCGACGGTCAGGTCGATGCTCGCGGCGTCGACGCCGGGAAGGTCGAAGTGCAGTTCGACGTTGTCCTCGCCGCGGACCACGTCGAGGGGGATCGACGGGGCCGACGGTGCAGACGCAGCGGTGAAGATGCGATCGAAGTTGCGGAACGGGTCGTAGGGACGGACTCGCATTGGGGGGTGCCTCCATTGGTACATGCTTTGTCAGAAAGCCTGAGTGTGTTGTTGTCAAGGGGAACCAACGCTCGACTGAGGCGTGTATTCCCGGAGGGCTCCCATGAATTCGATGGTCGCCCGCCGATACTGGAGGCATGACGACGATGAACGACGGCGGCGGTCAGACGATCCTGGTCACCGGGGGCGCGGGCTACATCGGCAGCCACACCTGCGTCGAGTTGCTCGAAGCCGGCTACGACGTGGTCGTCATCGACAACCTCGACAACGGATCGGTCAAGGCGCTCGACGCCGTCCGGACGATCACCGGCCAGGACCTCGCGTTCCACGAGGCCGATGTCGCCGACCGGGTCGCGCTGGGCGAGGTCTTCGCCGAGCATCCGATCTCGGGGATCATCCACTTCGCGGGGCTCAAGGCGGTCGGGGAGTCGGTGGCCGAGCCTCGCCGGTACTACGAGGTGAACGTCGGGACCACGCTGGCCCTGCTCGAGGCCATGCAGGAGCACCACGTCGACACCGTGGTGTTCTCGTCGTCGGCCACCGTGTACAGCCCCGAGGCCACCGTGCCCCTCAAGGAGGACGCGCCGACGGGCCCGATCAATCCGTACGGCCAGACCAAGCACATGATCGAGCAGATCCTCCGCGACGTGGGGGCGGCCGACCCCGCGCTTCGCATCGCCCTGCTCCGGTACTTCAACCCCGTCGGCGCGCACAGCAGCGGTTCGATGGGTGAGGACCCCTCGGGCATCCCCAACAATCTGATGCCCTACGTCATGCAGGTGGCCGTCGGGAAACTCGCGGAGCTCCAGGTCTTCGGCGACGACTACGACACCGTGGACGGCACCGGGGTCCGCGACTACATCCACGTCGTCGACCTGGCGCGCGGCCATGTCGCCGCGCTCCGCAAACTGCTGGAGGAGCCCGGCGTCCACACGTGGAATCTCGGCACCGGCAACGGGACGTCGGTGCTGGAGATCGTCGCGGCCGCGAGCCGTGCCGTCGGCCACGACATCCCGTACAAGGTCGTCGGTCGTCGGCCCGGCGATCTCGCCACCTCCTTCGCCGACCCCACCAAGGCGCAGGAGGAGCTCGGATGGCGGGCGGAGCGGACGATCGACAACATGGTCCACGATCACTGGAACTGGCAGCGCCACAACCCGGACGGCTACGAGGAGTGAGCCTCGTCCCTCCGAGGTCCTTTTTTCGCTACCGGGACGTGAAGCCTCTGCCCCGGATCACGCGGTCGAGGTACGGGTTGGAGAAGTGTCCGTCGGGATCGAGTTCGTCGACCGCAGCTTGGAAGGTGTCCCAGCCGGGGTAGAGCGGGGCCAACGTCTCGGCGGAGTGCCAGTGCATCTTTCTCCAGTGGGGTCGGCCGGCGTAGTCGGCCATGATCGCCTCGACCGCTCGGAAGTAGGGCTCGAACTCGGTGCCGTTGAGCACGTGGACGGCGATGTAGCCGCTGTCTCGACCCGAGGCGGTGCCGATCGCAGTGTCGTCCGCGCCCAGCACCCGGACCTCGATGGGGAAGGTGATCGCAGGAGCGAGTGATCCGACGAGAGCGCGGACGCGTCCGAACGCTTCGAGCAGGTGAGCCCTCGGCACCGCGTATTCCATCTCCACGAAACGGACCCGTCGAGCAGAGCAGAACACCTCGTGTGACGGGGCCACGTATTCGGTCCGGTCGCCGGGCGCGAGCGCCGCGGCCATCGCCTTCGGCACGAGGTCCGGGCGCCGACGTCCCAGCGCCATGACCGCGCCGAAGACCGCATTGCCGACGACCTCGTCGGCGAGGAATGCCGCGGCTCGGCCGCGACCACCGACCGGTCGCTCCGTGCGGTTGTTGACCTTGCGCATGGCCAGGTCCGTCCCCGGCATCCAGAAGAACTCGACGTGCTCGTTGGCGTCGGCGACCGCATCGAAGTCGTCGAGGAGCTCGTCGATCCGGTGGGTGGTCTCCACGGCGTGGAGGTCGAACATCCTCTCGCAGCGCAGCGTGACCTCGGTGAGGATGCCGAGCGCCCCGAGGTTCGCCTGCGCCGCGGCGAGCAGGTCGGGCCGGTGGGTCCCGTCGACCTCGATCACCGACCCGTCTCCCGAGACGATCCGCGCGCCGCTCACCGCTGCTGAGATCGACCCGTGACCCGCCCCGGTGCCGTGGGTGGACGTGGCCACGGCACCGGCGATGGTCTGGCGATCGATGTCACCGAGGTTCGGAAGCGCGTAGCCGAGCTTCCGCAGGACCGGGTTGAGGTCGGCGAGGACGGTTCCCGCACCGACCCGGACCTCACGCGTCGCGGGGTCGACGCCGCGGAGCCCACGAAACCCGCGCACGTCGACCAGGAGGTCGTCGGTCGCGGCGATCCCGCTGAAGGAGTGGCCCGACCCGACCACCTTGACCTTGCGGCGCTCGGCCACACCGCGCCCGACGATCCGTTGGAGGTCGGCCTCGGTGGTGGGGAACAAGACGTCGGCAGGGCGGGTCCGCTGGTTGCCTCCCCAGTTCGTCCAGCGGTGCTCGTGCATCGGGGCGGAGAGTACCTTCGGTCGATGGACGACGAGTCGTTGGTGCGGATGGAGACCATCCTGCTGGCCACGTGGCCGCCCCTGGAGACCGAGGAGCGTGGTGGTTGGGTCGCGGGAGCGAACGGCGGCTTCACGGGCCGCGCCAATGCGGTGACCGTCCTGCAGCGCACCGATCCCGACGTGGCCGAACCGCTCGTCGAGTGGGCCGAGCGCTGGTATCGCAGTCGGCACGCCCCACCCGCGATCCGGTTGACGCCGCTCTCGGCCGACCTCGAGCCGCTGCTCGCCGAACGCGGCTATCGATGGTGGCGCAACGGCGCATCGGTGATGGCGGCCGAACTGTCGCCACTCGTGGACCAGGTCGCCCCCGACGGCTATGCCGCCGGCGGGACCGCAGCCGCCGACGACGACTGGTACCTGTTGGCGGGCCACGACGCCGCGGACCGGGTCGTCCTCGACCGGATGTTCGACGGCGTGTCCCCGCGTTCGCTGCACGTGGTCATGCGGCGCGGCGAGGAGATCGGTGCGATCGGCCGCGGCGTGGTGCACGACGGCCACCTCGCGGTGTTCGGGATGGAGACCGCGCCGGCCCACCGTCGACGCGGCCTGGCCATGGCGGTGATCGGGTGTCTCGCCCGGTGGGCCGCCGACCTCGGTGGCGATCGAGCGACGCTGCAGGTCGAGACCGGCAACGACGGTGCACACGCGCTGTACGAGCGCCTGGGCTTCGAGGACGTCTACGAATACGAGTACCGGGCTTCTGAGCCCTGATCGATCGGGCACCCGGCGACATAGCGGCCGTCGCCGATGCGCCGGGTCGGGTCCGGCTGGTGGCCGGTCCGTCCGCGCTCCGGGCTCAGGACCTCATCGCATCGGCTTCGCGCCTCGCTCACATGGCCGGCTTGATGCCCAGCGAGGCGAAGTCCTTCTTGTCGTAGTTGGCGCGGAACATGTCCCGCAGACTCGCGGCCTGGTCGTCGTAGGCCTCGGGATCGTCCCAGGTGTCGCGCGGATTGAGCACCTCGTCGGGCACGTCGGCACAGCTGGTCGGCATCCGCAGGCCGAGCGTGGGCTCGGTCATCAGGTCCTGATCGTCGAACTCGCCGTCGAGGGCAGCGTCGAGGAGGGCGCGGGTGTGCTTGAGCGACATCCGCTCGCCCTTCCCGTACGGGCCCCCGGTCCAGCCGGTGTTCAGGAGGATGCAGCGGGTCTCGTGCTCGCTCATCCGCTTGGCCAGGAGTTCGGCGTAGACGCTCGCCTTCTGCGACATGAACGGGCCGCCGAAGCAGGCCGAGAACGTGGCCTCGGGCTCGGTGACGCCCACCTCGGTGCCCGCGAGCTTCGACGTGAACCCGGTGACGAAGTGGTACATCACCTCGTCGGGGTTCAGGATCGAGACCGGCGGGAGGACGCCGAACGCGTCGGCGGTGAGCAGGACGATCGTCTCGGGGTGAGGACCGCGAGCTCCGTCCGCGACGCCGGGGTTGCAGTCCAGCGGGTAGGCGAATCGGGTGTTCTCGGTGATCGACCCGTCGGTCAGGTCGAAGTCCTGGGGATCGGTCTCCTCGACCGCCGTGCCCGGGAGCGGGGGGACGTTCTCGATCAGCGTGCCCTTCATGCTCATCGCCGCGGCGATGACCGGCTCGGCCTCCTTGTTGAGGTCGATGAGCTTGGCGTAGCAGCCGTCCTCGAAGTTCGCGACCCCGGCGTCGGTCCAGACGTGCTCGTCGTCACCGATGAGCAGGCGGTCGGGATCGGCCGACAGGGTGGTCTTGCCCGTGCCGGACAGGCCGAACAGGATCGCCGAGTCGCCGCCGGCACCGACGTTGGCGGAGCAGTGCATCGACAGCTGACCCTTGGCCGGGAGGACGTAGTTCATCACGGTGAACATCGTCTTCTTGTTCACACCGCAGTAGTCGGCGCGACCGGCCACGAGCGCGACTCGGTTGACGATGTCCATGATCACGCAGCGCTCGGACTTGGTGCCGTCGCGCTCGGGGTCGCAGTGGAACGAGGGGACGTTGATGATCGTCCAGCCGGTCTCGGGGCGATCGGCGTCGTCGCGGACGCCCTTGGGGAACATGATGTTGCAGAAGTACGCGTGGGTCGCGTACTCGCCCACGAAGCGGTAGGGCTCCGCGAATTCGGGGTCCCAGCCACAGAACACGTCGGTCACGTAGAGCTCGGCGTTGCGCTCGTTCAGGTGCTCGATGACCCGGGGCAGCAGCGCATCGAACTTGTCGGGGTCGAACTGGCTGAAGCCGTCCTTCCACCACACGGTGTCGATCACCTCGGGCCGGGCGACGGCGTAGGTGTCGTTCACCGGCCGACCGGTGCAGCTCGGGTCGGAGAAGTACACGAGCGGGCCATCGACGCCCAGCGCGGTGGGGTAGGCCTTCTGCTCGTCGTCGGGGCCGTCTGGTCGCACCCGCCCCCGATCGTTTGCGATGGCTGCGTGGAAGAGCTCGTCCTGGCTCAGTCCGTAGTGCAGGGTGACCGATTCGAGTCCGAACTGATCGCTCAGTTGGGTGGCCACGTCAGTGGGGGTGCTCATGGGTGCTCTCCGACGTCGTTGTCGTTCGCTGTTGTTTGTTGTCCCCACATCGGCCCCGAAGGGCGGGCGGTTAGCGCAGGAAGTCGGGTGTGCCCATGTCCACTTCGGAACCGAGGCGGAGTCCGGTGGCCTGACCATCGTCGGTCAGGTCGAACACGACCCGTTGTCCCTGGCGGAGCATGCGGAAGACCGAACCCTCGAGTGCGTTGGCTGCAAGGTCGTACTCGGTGAAGTCCCGCTCGGACATCACGACGCCGTCACGGGTGGCGGGGTCGTACGACTTGATGACGCCTTGCACTGGGCCGGTCTCCTTGCCCGACGACCCCGGTGGCCGCCGCTCGTTGGGTAGACCCGACCAAGATAACCACCCCTGGCGGTCCGATCTAACCATCCTGGGAGGTTCGCCTTACACGGCCGGCCGGCAAGGGTCCGCTCGACCCGACCTCTGACGCCCGCCGGGTCGATGTCGTCACCGACGGTGGCCCACCGTTACGCTCCTTGGCCATGACCACGCTGGAGCGACTCGATGTCGCCGCCGTCGAGCGGACGCTCGTGGCGTTCCGCGATGCCCTCGTCTCGCACCGCGACGCCATCAACGCGTTGAACGTCTACCCGGTCCCCGACGGCGACACGGGCACCAACATGTCGCTGACGCTCCGGTCGGTGGTCGAGGAGCTGGAAGGCGCCGATCCCG
>JBCCFK010000221.1:0-7863 GCA_039029775.1 Actinomycetota bacterium
CTTTGGAACTGGCGCGCCAATCGGCAGATGAGGGGAATGGTTTTGACTATCTGGTCCACACAACCGGGTCGAGCAGCACGCAAGCCGGGCTTTTGGCCGGGTTCAAGGCTTTGGGCGTGAAGACCCATGTGATTGGTGTGGCAGACGATGGCGAAACACAGATCAAAACGCGCCGGGTTCAGGCGTTGGCCAATCAGGCTTTGAACCAGTTGGACCTGCCCGATCTGGTGACCGGCCCACTTGTCCATGACCGCACCCTTGAGCGCCTCGGCGATCTCGTCGTCGGTGGCTCCGCCACGCAACATCGCCCGCATGTCGTACTCATTGGTGGCGAAGAGGCAGTTGCGGAATGCCCCCTCCGCGGTGAGGCGGATGCGATCGCACGAGTCGCAGAACGCCTGGGTGACGGTGGCGATCACGCCGATCTCGCCTCCGCCATCGGCGTAGCGCCACCGCGCGGCGGGCGAGCTGCCACGCTCGAGCGGTTCGATCGGATGGGCATCGGAGATGATGTCGAGGATCTCCTGCTGCGACATGACGGCGTCGTCGCTCCAGGCCTGATCGGCGTCGAGCGGCATGAACTCGATGAACCGGACGACGACGCCCTTGTCCCGACCGAACTCGACGAAGTCGAGGATCTCGTCGTCGTTCACACCCTTCATCACGACGGCGTTGATCTTCACCGGCTCGAAGCCGGCCTCGATGGCGGCGTCGATGCCATCCAGGACCTTGTCGAGCTCGTCGCGCCGGGTCAGCTCGAAGAATCGATCCCGCTTGAACGTGTCGAGGCTGATGTTGAGGCGGCGGAGACCGGCACGCTTGAGGTCGTCGGCCACCAGGCGGAGCGTTGCCCCGTTTGTCGTCAGGGCCAGGTCGACGCCCAGGGCGGCCAACTTCTCGATCAGCAGCGGCAGGCGGGCCCGAACGGTGGGTTCGCCACCGGTGAGGCGGATGCCGTCGACGCCGAAGCGGTTCACGAGGATGCCTGCGATCCGTTCGATCTCCTCGAACGTCAGCAGATGCTCCCGCGGGGTCCACTCCATCCCCTCCTCGGGCATGCAGTAGGTACAGCGGAAGTTGCAGCGGTCGGTGACCGAGATGCGCAGGTCGCGGTGGACGCGCCCGAAGGTGTCGATCAGCTGCTCGGTCATGGTCCTCTCAGCTTACTGATGATCAGTGTCGCGGGAACAGGCGACGTCGGTCACGTCAACCAGAAGAACTGCATCGGGTCGCCCTGGGCGAAGCCGTCGCCGTCGGGGACGATCGCGAGGGCGTCGGCGCCGGCCATGGCGGTGAGCTGATGCGAGCCCTGACCTCCGGCCGATACGACGGCGTACTCGCCACCCGAACCCTCGATGCGAACCCGGACGAAGTGGGTCTTGCCGTCCGGACCCCGACGCCAGTCCTGCCCGGCAACGCCCGCGACCCGGGGTCGGTGGAGGTCGCTGTGACCCATCATCGAACGCAGGCCAGGACGGGCGAACATTTCGTAGCTGACCATCGAGCTCACCGTGTTGCCGGGCAGGCCGAAGACCGGGGTGTCCCCCATGAGCCCGAACGCGAACGGTTTGGCCGGCTTGATCGCCACCTGCATCCAGCGCATGTCGGCGATCCGGCTCAGGACCGCCTTGACGTAGTCGTAGTCACCCATCGACACGCCACCGGAGGTCAGCAGTGCGTCGCAGTCGGCAGCGCCGGACCGGACCGCCGCTTCGATCGCCTCCTCGTCGTCGGGGATCATGCCGAGGTCGACCACCTCGAACCCGTCGCGCTCGGCGAGCGCGATCAGGGTGTGCCGATTGGAGTCGCGGATCTGGCCGGGCTGCAGCTGCTGGGGCCCTTCGATCAGCTCGTCACCGGTGGAGAAGACACCCACCTTCGGACGCTTGCCGACCTTGACGTCGTAGCGGCCGATGCTGGCCAGAACGCCGAGATGCCCCGGCGTGAGCTCGGTCCCCGGCTCGAACACCGGGTCGCCCGGCTCGAGGTCCTCGCCGGCGTGGCGAACGGCGTCGCCGGCCGAGACCGACCGGTCGATCGTGACGGTCTCGCCCTCGACCGAGGTCCACTCGACCATGGCGACCGAGTCGGCGCCGTCAGGCATCGGCGCTCCGGTCATGATGCGGATCGCCTGGCCGGACTCGACGGGCACGGTCGGAGCCGCGCCGGCTGCGATCGTCCCGACGATGGCGAGCGAGACCGACCGTCCATCGCCCTCGGCCCCCGCCGGCTCGGTGTCGGCGGCGCGGACGGCGAACCCGTCGACGGCGGTGTTGTCGAACGGTGGGATCTGCTCGGGCGACGTGACGCCCTCGGCGGTCACCAGCCCGCGAGCTTCTCGCAACGACACCGACACGACGGGCAGGGGCGGGCAGCGGTCGACGACGTGGGTCTGTGCTTCGTCCAGGGGGATCATGGACCCGAGCCTAGAAGCCCGCCCCGACGATCGCCCTGGCCGGGAGCGGTCATTCGGCCCGGGAGCGCGCGGGCACCTACGATGCGAGCCGTGGATCTGTGGTGGCTGCTCGTCCCCGCCAGCTACGTGCTGGGCGGCTTCCCGACGGCGCATCTCATCGGCCGCCTCACCGGAACCGATCCGAGCCGGGAGGGTTCGGGCAACCCGGGCGCCTCGAACATGTACCGCGTCGCGGGCCGCCGAGCGGGCGCCGTCGTCCTCATCGGCGACATCCTGAAGGGTCTCGTCCCCACGGTGCTCGGGTACCTCGCGGACGGGCGGCCTCTGGCCACCGCGTGCGGACTGGCCGCCATGCTCGGCCACGTCGCGCCCGTCATGCGCGGGTTCCGCGGCGGCAAAGGCGTCTCGACCCTCGGCGGGGCGTGCATGGTGTTGCACCCCGCGGTCAGCGTCGCCGCGCTCGCCGCCTGGCTGGTGGTGATGCGTCTGTTCCGCGTCGCATCGGTCGGCTCGCTGGTGATGGCTGCCGTGCTGCCCGTCGGTGTCGCCCTCCGCGGCCGCCCGGGCTGGGAAGTGGCCGCCATGGCCGGCGCAACCGTCGTGATCTTCATCCGGCACTGGTCGAACATCGTCCGACTCGTCCGCAACGAGGAACGCGCCCTGTCCTGATCACTCGGGGTGCGACCGGGTGCGGCGCGCCGATATCCTCACCCGGCGATGCCGACCTACGACTACCAGTGCAGCACCTGCGGGGTGCATTTCGAGCTGTTCCAGTCGTTCAGCGAGGACACGCTGAAGAAGTGCCCGACCCGCAAGTCGGGCAACAGCCCGGAGGCCTGCAGCTCGCCGGGCAAAGGCAAGGTCACCAAGGTCTTCTCCGCACCCGGCATCTCGTTCAAGGGCAGCGGGTTCTACAAGAACGACAGCCGCTCGGGCTCGTCGTCGGACTCCTCGAGTTCCTCCTCGGAATCCTCGAGTTCCTCGTCGGACTCCGGATCCTCCAGCGAGACCGCATCGACGTCGTCGACGACGTCCTCCGCCTCCGCCGACTGACCCGACGCACCGGACGAGGCGACTTCCCCCTCCCGAAGTCGACCCGCGCCCGCGGGTCCGAGGTGGAGGTCCACCCGTGTTGCCATCCCTGTCCGACGATCGACCCAGCCCGCCAGCATGGTCACCGTCGCCCGCCCGTCGCCTCGTTCGCCATCGCGGCGTCTACTGGACCGTCGCGCTCGTCCTCGCCCTCGTGGCCGGCATCACCGTGCACCGGCAGGCATCGGAGGCCCGGAGGCTGGTCGACCGGCTCGGCACGACCGTCGATGTCGTCCGCGTCGAGTCCGAACTCGCCCCCGGCGACCCGATCCATCCGGTGGCCGTCGATGTCGCCGTGCCTGCGGGTCTCGCTCCGGCGCACGCCGTGCGCGACCTGGGGGCCGACACCGTGGCGGCCCGGCGCGTCGCCGCCGGTGCGGTCCTGACCGAGTTCGACATCGGAGCTGCGGAGGCACCGGGGCCCGAGGAGGCCGCGATGGCCGTGCCGGCCTCGATCTCGATGCCGCCCACCGCGCCGGGACGAGCCGTCGTGTTGGTGCTCGCGGGCGACCCGTTCGCCGGCCTCGCCGCCCGACTGGTCGACGCCCGAGTGATCGAGGTGCTCGACGACCGCGTCGTGGTTGCCGTCGGTCGAGCCGACCTGGCCGATGTCGCCGCCGCGCTCAGCGCCGGCGGGCTCGCCGTGGCGTCCGGCTGAGGCTCAGCGCCAGCCCGAGGCCAGGATGCCGAACACGGTGAGACCCAACAGCACCCGGTAGGCAACGAAGGGCGAGAAGTCGCGACTGCGGACGAAGGCCAGCAGTCCCCACACCGCCAGCCACCCCGTCACGGCGGAGCTCGCCATCCCCCAGAGGAACGGGGCCCGGAAGTCCGCTGGAATCCCCGAGAACCCGCCGATGTCGACGAAGGAGAAGAGACCCGCTGCGGCGATGATCGGGATGCTCATCAAGAAGACGAGCCGAGCCGCCTCGGACCGGTCGAACCCGACCCACCTCGCGGCCGTGACCGTGACACCGGACCTCGAGACACCGGGCTGCAGCGCGCACGCCTGCGCGAGGCCGAGGATCGTGGCGTCTCGCCAGGTCAGCGAGCCGAACGATCGGTCGCCGCCGATCCGGTCCGCATACAGCAACAACAGGCCGAAGACGATCAAGGTGGTTGCGGTCAGCCAGATGTCGTCGTCGAGCGCGTCTCGCACACCCGAGCCCAGGACGCCGATCAGTCCGGCCGGAACGATCGTCGCCACCAGCATCCAGGCGATCCGGCCGTCCGGGGTGGGTTCGCGACGAACCGCCATCGTGAAACCGGCGGCCGTCAGTCGAGCGACGTCGCGCCAGAGATACGCGATGGCGCCGACGAGGGTGCCCAGGTGCACGGCGACGTCGAACGCCGTCTCGAGGTCCTCGTTGCCCTCGAAGTCGTTCCAGTCGAACAGCCACGGGACGAGCTGGAGATGGCCCGACGAGGAGACGGGAAGGAACTCGGTCAGCCCCTGGACGATCCCGAGGACGATCGCATGCAGGGTGTCCACCTCAGCTGACGCCGAGGCTGACGTCGCCGATCACGAGCGTGGAGCAGCTCACACCGCCGGGACGGTGTTCGAGGTCGTCGCCGAGGCCGACGATGTCCTGCAGGAGCTTCGGCAGGGTCGACGCGATCGTCGCCTCGCGGACCGGCTCGGCCAGCTGCCCATCGCGGATCATGATGCCCTCGGCGCCGACGGAGAAGTCCCCGGACACCGCGTTCACACCCGAGTGCAACCCGGACATCGAGTGCAGGAAGAGGCCGTCGTCGATCCCTGCGACGAGGTCGTCGGGGGCCTGCGCGCCAGGCTCCACCCGCAGCGCCTGCCAGCCGACGCCCGGCGTGGACCGGATGCCGCGGACGGCCGAAGCCGTCGACGGCACACCCGCTTTCGCTCCTGCGACGGTGTTGTACAGGAATCCCTGCAGGACGCCCGCGGTCACCAGGTGGTTCGCGCGAGCCGCCAGACCTTCGCCGTCGTGGGGGGTCGCGCCGTAGGAGTCGGGGTCGGTCGGGTCGTCGGTGATGGTGACGCCCGCAGCAGCGATCGCCTCACCGACACGATCGGCGAACGGCGTCCGTCCCTTCAGGACGCGATCACCCGCCATCATCCCGGCGATGATCGACCACAACGAGGCCGCCATGCGGGGCTCGAGCACCAGGGTGAGTCGGCGGCTCTGGGGCTGGGTGGCCCCGAGGAGGTCGGTGGCTCGCGCGACGGCGTCCTCGGCTGCCACGGCGAGGTCGAGCGACGCCGGGCCGCGCCCCACGTCGCTCCCGCCGCCGGTCTGGGTCTCGTCGCCGTCCTTGGCGAGGGCCAGGGCGGAGATCGACGCCGCGGTGCTGCGCCCCTCAGCCATGATCCCCGTCGTGCTGGCGATGACCGAATGGCTCGACCGGTCACCGTACGACGCGGATCGGACCCCGGTGATCCGAGGGTCCCCGCTCCGGACGCGAGCCTCGAGCTCGATCGCCATGGCGACCTTGTCCTCGGTGGGGGTGGTGAGCACGGAGTCGTCCCACAGGTCCTGGTCGACGGCGGCGACGCCGTCGGGCTCGGCCAGCCGCACGAACTCGTCGACCTCCGCGAACGGCACGTTCGAGCGGGCCTCCGCCAGCGTCTCGGCGATCACGTCGGCTTCCAGGGAACCGGCCGAAGCGAAGCCCTGGCGGCCGTCGCGGATGATGCGGATCCCCACGCCCGCCGTGCGGGCGACCGTCATCGCCTCGACGTCGCCGTCGTAGGCGCGGACCGACGTGTTCGACGACGTGCCCACCACGACCTCCAGCGCCTCGCCGGGCTGGGCCTCGGCCACGACGCGTTCGGCGGTGGCGCGCAGGTCGATCGCGTCGTCTGGCTCGGCGTGGTCGTCCGTCACGGCGTCAATGGTGCCCGGTGTGGGGTCACTCGCCCGACATCGTGACGTCGGCCACAACCAACGACACGCCGCTGGCGTTCATCGGCAGGCGTTCGAGGTCCGCACCGACCTCGAGCACGTCCTGCAGCATCTTCTGCAACGTCGAGGCGATCGTGACCTCGCGGATGGGCTCGGCGAGCTCGCCGTTGCGAATCCGCAGGCCCTCCGCGCCGGTGGAGAAGTCGCCGCTCACGGGATTGACCCCGGAGTGCAGTCCGGCGACGCCCTGGATCAGGACGCCATCGCCGACCGATGCCAGCAGGTCGGCCTGGCTGCGCTCGCCCGGCACCAGCGACAGCGCATGGGCGCCGACCCCGGGGGTCGAGCTGTAGCCCCGCACGGCTGAACCGGTCGAGGACGTCTGCATCCGGCGGGCCGTGTAGCTGTTCTGGAGGAAGTGGTCGAGACGGCCGTCCTGGATGAGCACGTTGCGGCGGCTGGCGAGCCCTTCGCCGTCGGTGTCGGTGGCCGTGAAGGCGTCGGGGTCGGTGGGATCGTCGATCAGCGTGAGGCACGTTGCGGCCACCTCCTCGCCGAGGCGGTCACCGAACAGCGAACGGCCCTTGAGCACGGACTCGGCGCTCATCGTGCCGCCCCTGATCCCGAGGACCTGGGCGGTGACGTAGGGGTCGAGGACGACGGTGACCCGCTCCGACGAGGCCTTCTGCGCTCCGAGGAGCCGGGTGGCGCGATCGATGGCGTCGGCGGCCGCCTGGGTCACGTCGAGCTGTTGCGGCGCGCGGGCCACGCTGTAGCCGAACCCGGTCTGGGTGTCGTCGCCCTCGCTGGCCAACGAGTAGGTGGCCACGTAGCACCCGCTGTCGCGTCCGCTGTGGCGGATGCCGGTGGTCGACGCGATCGCGGCCTCCGCGACGGCATCGACGTAATCGGCGGATTCCACGCCGATGATCCGGGAGTCGCCCCCGGTGACCGCCCGCTCGAGCTCGAGGGCCATGGCGATCTTGTCCTCGGTCGGGAAGTCCTCGACGCCGGCGTCGTACAGGTCGAGCTGCGGGATCGGCTCCCCGTCGGGCTCGGCGAGTCCGAAGAACTCATCGGGCGAACCGAAGGCCGCGTTGTCGCGGGCCTCGGCCAGGGTCTCGGCCAGCACGTCCTCGTCCAGGGTGCCGGCGTGGGCGATGCCCTGCTTGTCGTCGACGATGACCCGGACCCCGACGCCCTGTGACTCGGCCGACGTGAACGACTCGATCTCGCCCTCGTAGACGCGGATCTCGGTCTCGCGCTCGTGGACGACGATCGCCTCGACCTGCTCGCCCTCGCGCGCCCAGCCGACGATCTTGTCCGCGATGGTCTCGAGATCGCCCCTCATGTTCCTGCCCTCATGTCGCTCCCGCGACGGGCCGGGCGGCCACGCTCGCCTCGCTCGCTCATGTTCCTGCCCTCATGTCGCTCCCGCGACGGGCCGGGCGGCCACGCTCGCCTCGCTCGCTC
>JBCCFK010000222.1:0-7845 GCA_039029775.1 Actinomycetota bacterium
ATCAGGCCGTCTCAGGTCGGCGACTGATCTTGCGCATCAGGTCGTCCGCGGTCAGCGACTGATCTTGCGCATCAGGCCCTCCTGGGCCACGGACGCGATCAGCGTGCCGTCACGGCTGTAGATCGAGCCGCGGTTGAAGCCTCTCGCCCCGCTGGCCGAGGGCGAATCGGTGGCGTACAGCATCCATTCATCTGCCCGGAACGGGCGGTGGAACCACATGAGGTGGTCGAGACTCGCGTTCATCATGTCGTCGCGATAGGGCGAGATGTGGGGGATGATCGCCGTGTCGAGCAGCGTCATGTCCGACATGTAGGCGAGCAGGCACGTGTGCTTGACCGGGTCGTCCGGGAGCACGCCGTCGGCGCGGAACCACACCAGCTGCTCCGGCTCTCGCCCCTGCTTGAAGCGATACGGGAGCTCGGTGACGTACCGCATGTCGACCGGCCGCGGGCGATCGCGCCACATCGTGGGGAACGCCTCGGGGTTCTCCTCCATCAGCTGCGCGCGGCTTGGGAGAGCGTCGGGGTCGGGCACGTCGGGCATCGGTGCTTGATGGTCGAAGCCGGGCTCGTCGGTGTGGAAGCTCGCCTGGAGATTGAAGATGGCCCGGCCGTGTTGGATGGCGACGACGCGACGCGTGACGAAGGATCGACCGTCCCGGATGCGGTCGACTTCGTAGAGGATCGGGATGGACGGGTCACCGGGTCGCAGGAAGTACGAGTGGAGCGAGTGGACCGAGACGCCGTCCTCGACGGTGCGGGCCGCGGCCACGAGCGCCTGACCGGCGACCTGGCCGCCGAAGACCCGCTGGCGGTCCTCGTCGGGCTGGACCCCCCGGAAGATGTTGACCTCGATCGGCTCGATGTCGAGCAGGTTCAGTACGTCGTCGAGTGCGTCCTGGGGCATGTCCTCTGTCTACCCGATCGGGGTGGGTCGACCGAACGCCGGGACGAGACCTCACTACCCTCTACGGGGTGGGGGACACCGACCTGTTCCAATACGCGTACTTCGTGCGGTCGATCGAGGACGCGGCCGTCCAGTGGTCGCGCTTGGTCGGCGCCGGTCCGTTCTTCATCACCCGCCACCACGTGGCGGATCGGTTCGAGTACCGGGGCACCGCGCTCGAAGCCGACGTGTCCTACGCGTTCGGGTACGCGGGCGACACCCAGATCCAGCTGATCGAACAGCACGACGACACCCCGTCGATCTACCTGGACATGTTCCCCGACCGGGCCGAGGGCCACCACCACATCGCTCGCCTCGTCGCGGACTACGAAGGCGAGCGGGACGCGATCGTCGGCGCGGGCCACGAACTCGCCTGCGAGCTGGAGGCCAACGGCATCCACGCGTGCTACCTGGACACACGGAGCGCCATCGGCGTGTTCACCGAACTGCACTCCATCACGGATCGCATCCTCACCACGTTCGGCCGCTGGCGGGACGCGCACCGGGAACGCACCGAGCCCGACGACATCTTCCGCCACCACGAGTCGGGCACGTGAACGCGGCGGCCACCGTCCACGCCCGCGACGTCGATCTGCGCTGGGACCGCGCCGGCTCCGGTCCGACGCTCGTCTGGGGGCACGGCCTCACCAGCAGTCGTGTGCTGGAGGACGAGAGTGCACTGGTCGCCTGGGTCGATGTTCGGCGACGGCTCGATGTGGTGCGCTATGACGCCCGCGGGCACGGTGAGTCCGGCTTCTCGACGGACCTGACGAGCTACGGCTGGGCCGACCTCGCCCTCGACCAGGTGGCGCTCGCCGACACGGTCGGAGCCGACCGCTTCGTCAGCGGCGGCGCGTCGATGGGAGCGGCCACGGCGCTCCATGTGGCGTGCGCCGTCCCAGCGCGGGTTCGCGGCCTCGTCCTGATGATTCCCCCGACGGCATGGGAGACGCGCGAGGCGCAGGTCGACCTGTACGAGACGATGGCGTCGATCATCGAGAGCCGGGGTGTGGAACCACTGATCGCCGCGGGGGCGCAGACGCCACAGCCGGACCCGTTCGTCGACGACGAGGAGCGCCGAGCACGACGTGACGCGGCGATGCGGGCGGCGGACCCGGCCCGCCTCGCCGGTGTCCTCCGAGGTGCAGGCCAGGCGGACTTCCCGCCCCGTGATCGGGTGGCGGCCATCGACGTCCCGACACTCGTCCTGGCCTGGACGGGCGATCCCGGTCACCCCGTGTCGACCGCGGAGGAACTCGACACCCTGATCGCCGACACCACCTGCCACATCGCGAGCACGGCCGACGCGGTAGGCGCGTGGGGCGGAATCATCGCCGACTTCGTGGCGGCGATCCCATGAGGCTCACGGCGACGGTCGTCGCGCTCGCGCTGCTGGGTGCCGCGTGCAGCACCGAGTTCAGTTCCGATGCGTTGATCGCCGACGACCCGGCCACACCGACGACGGCGTCGGAGCTTGCCGACGAGGGGGACCCCACCGCGACGCCGGTCCCCACCGCCACCGCCGCGCCGACGCCGCAGCCGACCTCGACGGCAGCTCCGACCGCCACGGTCGCGCCGTCGCCGACCGCCGCGCCGACGCCCACGCCGGAGCCCTCGTGGACGCTGACGATCTCCGAGATCGACGACGAGACCCGCGGCCGCATCGAACCCACGTCGTGGCGACCCGGCTGCCCGGTCGGCCTCGAGGATCTTCGGCTGCTGCGATTCCCGCACGTCACCTTCGACGACGACGTGGCGATGGGCGAGTTGATCGTGGCGGCGGACGTCGCCGAACAGATCGGCGACGTCTTCCGGCAACTGTTCGAGGCCGGCTACCCGATCCAGCGGATCGAGTTGGTCGACAACTACGGCGGCAACGACCTCTTCTCGATGCAGGCCAACAACACCTCGGCGTTCAACTGCCGCGAGGTGGCGGGGAAGCCGGGGATCTGGTCGAACCACGCCCTCGGTCTCGCGGTCGACCTGAACCCCCTGATGAACCCCTACGTCAGCGGATCGTTCGTCGACCCACCCGAGGGCGCCGACTACCTCGACCGCACGGAGGTCCGGCTGGGGATGGTCGTCGCCGGCGATCCGGCGGTCCAGGCGTTCCTCGCGATGGGATGGCGCTGGGGTGGGAACTGGACCGGCCTCAAGGACTACCAGCACTTCTCGCACAACGGCCGCTGAGCGGACACCCGGCTAGGGTCCGCGCATGGGCAAGCGGTACTTCACGCCGGCGCTGTTCGGATTCCTCAAGGACCTCGCCGCGAACAACGACCGGGAGTGGTTCAAGGCCAACCAGGACCGCTACGAGGCCCTGGTGCGGCAACCGGCGCTCGACTTCATCACCGACATGGTCGAGCCCCTCGAACAGGTCTCTCCTCACTTCGTCGCCGACTCGCGCACGGTGGGCGGCTCTCTCTTCCGCATCCAACGCGACACCCGGTTCAGCAAGGACAAGACGCCGTACAAGCTCAACACGGGGATGCATTTCCGTCACGAGCGGGCAAAGGACGCACACGCGCCGGGGTTCTACGTCCACCTCCAGCCGGGCCAGTGCTTCATGGGCGTCGGGCTCTGGCAGCCCGAGTCGAAGGTGGCCTATCGCATACGGCACCACATCGACGAGCACGCCGACGCGTGGGCGGCGGCCACCCGGCGCGAGCCGTTCACCGGCACGTTCACGCTGGGCGGCGACTCGCTGGTGCGGCCGCCCAAGGGGTTCGATGCGGAGCACCCGCTGATCGACGACCTCAAGCGCAAGAGTTTCATGGCCACGACATCGCTCACCCAGCGCGAGGTCACCAGCGCGTCCTTCATGGAGGACTTCCTGGCCAACTGCCGCACTGCGTCGCCGATGATGGCGCTGTTGTGCGACGCGGTGGGCGTGCGCTGGTAGCGGATCAGCCCGGAGCGACCGTGGCGCCCTGTACGGCTCCGCCGGCGCGTCCGACGGTGATCCGGACCTGAGCGTCGACGTTCACCATCGTGCCCACGGTGATGGCCACGGTGTCGCCGACCTCGGCGGCGACGTCAGCCGGACCGTCGACCCAGCCGTCCGGCGCCGCGGTGCCGTCGCTCGTGAACGCGATGAGGTCGGCCGACACGATCGTGCCGGCGCAGTCCTCGGTGCCCTCGACCGACACGACCGTGAACGCCACGGTCGTCTCCAGGAAGGTCTGGCCGGCGAAGGCCCGCCGGGGAAGACCGCCCGAGTCGGCGACGTCGGCCGGCAGGTCGGCGGACGACGTCGCGAGCGCGTTCTCGATTCGGAGCACCGTCGGCCCACACACGACGACCCCGTCGATGCTTCCGCCGAGGTCGACGGGCACTGCCCGCAGGGTTGGGCTCGCGGTCAAGGCCAGCCCCGCGAGCGGCAGGATGGCCTGTCGGGCCTCGGCGGGACCGACCACCAGTGCGCCGTCGGACAGCGTGAAACCGACCGGCACCTCCCAGGAGGCGCGCATCGTTCCCGCCACTCCCGGACGTACCGCCGACCTCGGTGCGATGTCGTCGCTGAGGAGAGGGGCCGGTGTGATCGTCCCGTCGACGCGGAGGCTGAAGAACCGCCGGTCGTCGAGCGTCAGGGTGGCCTCGGACATCGGATTCTCGACGCCGATGGTGAGATGGAGATACGTCCCCGTGGACGGGAGCCCCAACCCGTTCTCCCGACTGGTCGGGTCTTCGTTGGAGATCTCGGCCACCAACGGCGAGAACACGACGCCGCCGTAGACCACCGAGCGCTCCTCGATCTCGATCACGCGACCGTCGACCACCGGCGCGGTCGGTGTCGGGGCGGCCTCGACGACGGTGGGCTCGGGCGTCGACGTCGGTGCAGGGGTCTCGGCCTCGGTGGCCGAGCGCGACCCGTCACCCGAGCAGGCCGCGGCCACCAATGCTGCGACGAGGACCCCGAGCACAGACCGCATGAGGGGAACGGTAAACGCCCGCGCCCGACGGGTCGGGGAGCGGCTACGCGGTGAAGGGGAGTTCGCTGACCCGTGCGGTCCGCGGTCCCGTCTCGCTGTCGACGTCGAGGACGGTCCCGGCGGCGTCGAACGGGGTGTCGATCAGCGCCAGACCGATCGGACGGTCGAACTTGTAGCTGTGGCAGACCGCCCGGACGGACCCGACCGCGACGCCATCGACCGAGGCGGGCCACGGGTGTGCGTTCGGGCCGGTCGGCTGCTCGTCGAGCCAGACACCGACGAGTCGACGGGGGAGCGTGCCGCTGTCCCGCAGCGCGACGAGCGCGTCCTTGCCGATGAAGTCGACATCGCTGTCGAGCGACATGAAGCGCCCGAGTCCGAGTTCGAGCGGTGTGCACTCGTCGACCGTGTCGGCGCGGAACGACAGCAGGTTGCTCTCGATGCGCTCGACGTAGTTCGGCGCTCCCGGGCCGATGCCGTAGGGCGCTCCGGCATCGAGGACCAGGTTCCACAGTTCGACACCCCGACTGCCGTCGCGGAGATAGAGCTCGTATCCGCCCTGCTTCGACCACCCCGAACGGGAGACCAACACGGGGATCCCGTCGATCTCGGCCTCGCCGAACCAGAAGTACTTCAGGTCGCGGATCCAGTCGCCGAACATCGTGGCCACCACGTCCTCGGCCATCGGGCCCTGGATGGCCAGCGGCGACACGTCGGGTTCGGACACCGAGACGTCGAGTCGGCGTTCGGCGGCGATCGCTCGTGCCCACCAGAGCACGTCGCCGTCGGCGATCGACAGCCACCACCGATCTTCCTCGACCTTGAGCACGACGGGGTCGTTCAGAATGCGACCCTGGTGGTCGCAGACCGGGGCGTACTTGCCCTGCCCGATCACCTGCTTTCGGAGGTCCCGGGCACACAGCATCTGTGCCAGCGCCGCGGCGTCGGGGCCGTGCAGCTCCACCTGTCGCTGACAGGCGACATCCCAGACCGAGACACCCTCGGTGAGACGTCGGTACTCGGCCTCGGGGTCGCCGTAGAGCACCGGCATGTAGGTCTGGTTGTAGATCGACAGATGCGTGACCCCTGCCGCGACGGTGGCGTCGAAGAAGGGTGATTTCGCCACACGGGGTCCGAGCGCAAGCTCCATGCTGCACCTCCTGCAAGCCGGTCCCGGTCGATTCGAGCGGCAGGACACTACCGGCGATGACGCTCGTCGTCCCGTCTGGGAAGGGTCGCGAACGTGACGGCCGTTCATGGGCCGATGTCGGACGTTGGACGGCGATCAGTCCTCGTGGATCGAGAGCTCCCGTTCGCCGGTCAGGACGTCCTTGACGACCTTGCCACTCGCGTTCCGGGGCAAGGGCTCGGCTCGGTGCTCCCACAGGGTGGGCACCTTGTACGCGGCGAGGGTCTCGCGACACCAGGCGGCGAGGTCGTCCACGTCGGGTCTGCCGCCCGCGGCGACGATCACCGCTTTGACCTCCTGGCCGTGATCCACGTGGTCGACACCGACCACCGCGACCTCGGCCACCGACGGATGGGACTCGAGACGCTGCTCGATCTCGACCGGGTAGATGTTCTCCCCCGAGCGGATGATCATGTCGCGAGCCCTGGAGTTGAGGAACAGGAGCCCGTCTTCCAGGCGACCGATGTCGCCCATCGCCAACCACCGTCCGGACTTGAGGACCGCTGCTGTCGCGGCCTCGTCACCCCAGTACCGCAGCATCGTGTGGGGCGAGCGGACGTGGACCTCCCCGTCGACGCCATCGGAGACCGGTCGGCCCTCGGCGTCGCGGATCTCGATCTCGACGCCGAGGCAGGCTCGACCGGTGGCATCCGGGTTCGCCCGGAACTCCTCACCGCCGATGCTGGTCACCACGCCGCACGACTCGCTCGAGCCGTAGCCCTGGCCGATCGACGACGCGGCCTGGGGGAACGTCTCTCGAATGCGCTCCTGCAGGTGGCGGGTGAAGTGCGAGCCCCCGCTGCTGACCCGCATCAGGCTGGACAGGTCGCGCGTCTCGACATCCGGGTGGTCCATGACGCGGGGCGCCATCGAGCCGATGGCCGCCCACGTCGTGATCGACTCCTGCTCGATCAGTCGCAGCACGTCGGCCGGGTCGAAGCGCCCGGACCGGAACACCACCGTCGACCCGGAGCGGAAGTGCATCAGGATCCCTGCCATGAGGCCCGAGATGTGAAAAAGGGGTGCGGTGTTCAGCGAGATCTGACGCGTGTCGGGGACCGCCGACGGGTCGATGCCCATCGACGTCAGGGCGATCAGCTTCTTCTCGGTCGCGTTGTGGATGGTGCCGTCGACGAACCCGACGAGACCGCGGTGCGAGAGCAGCGCGCCCTTGGACCGACCGGTCGTCCCCGACGTGAACAGGATCAGCGCCGGATCGTCCTCGTCGATCTCGATGTCGGGGTGGGGCGCGCCGTCGGCGCTGAAGAAGTCGGGCCGCTCGTCGATGTCGACCACGGTGATCGCCGCCGGGATCGATGCGGCGCGCGCGAGCCGTCGGGCGTCACCGACGATGACCGTCGGCTCCGAGAGCGAGATGGCGTGGTCGATCTCGGCCTCGGTCCACCAGCCGTTGAACGCGGCCACGATCCCACCGATGCCGACCGTGGCATAGAAGGTGATGACCCACTCCGGGCAGTTCGCCGCGAGGATCCCGACGCGATCGCCCTTGGCGACGCCGAGCTCGCGCAGGCGCGCGGCGGTCGCGTCGACCCGACGCTGGACCTCGGCGTAGGTGAGGCGCGTGTCCCCGAGGACCAGGCACTCCTCCTGGGCATGCGCCGCGGTGTCGGCCGCAAGCGCATCGCGGAGGGTGCGGTGTCGATTGACGAAGACCAACGACGGGGTCCCGATCACGTCCTCGACCGCGGTTTCCCAGGCGCCGCCCGGGCCACAGAGGTCCGATCGAACCGCATCGGCGATCTCGTCCCCGGACGCTTC
>JBCCFK010000223.1:0-7821 GCA_039029775.1 Actinomycetota bacterium
CGAGCTCGTCGAGGCCAGGTTCGGTGGCGGCGTCTACCTGGGCGAGCTGCACGGAGCCTCCGATACCGACGACGTGGCGTCGATCGTCGCTCGACAGTTCGGGTTGGACTCTTTGGATGCGATGCCGTTGCGGTCAAGCGGCAACGCGGCCCTCGTGGTCCTCGACAACTGCGAGTCCGCACTGGCCCAGGCCGCAGGGGTGGCGGGTCGACTCATCGGGGAGAACACCGAGTTGGTCGTCCTGGCGACCAGCCGGGCGCCGCTGAACGTGCCCGGCGAGCGGGTGGTGAGCCTCGAGCCGCTGACGGTCCCGGAGGACGATCTCGCTCCCGCCATGGTCGGCGAAGCTGCGGCGGCCCGGTTGTTCCTCGAGCGGGCGGAGGCAGCCGGTGCCACATGGCCGCTCACCGACGAGAACCTGCTGGCCGTCGGCGCGCTGGTCCGCCAACTCGACGGGCTGCCGCTGGCGATCGAACTCGCGGCGGCGCGGTCGCGGGTTCTCGCCCCTCCGAATCTGGTGGAGATGTTGGACCACCAGCTCGATCTGCTGGCCGGTCCGGCCGGTGGCCCCCCCACCGCTTCGACAGCCTTCGGAGCGCGATCAGGGCCAGCTACGACCCGCTGGCCGAGGAGACCAAGCGGTTCTTCCGGTCGTTGTCGGTCATGCCGGCCCCGTTCGATCTCGCGCTCGCCCACGCGGTCGCAGGCGAGACGGCGTTGGAGATCGACTCGTTGGACCGACTGTCCTCGCTGATCGACGCTTCGTTGGTCTCGGTCACCCAGGGCCCCGAGGGAGCCACGCGCTACCGGCTTCTCGACTCCATCCGCGCATTCGGGCACGAGATGCTCGTCGAGTGCGATGACCCCGACGGGATCGACGACCGATACGTCGACGCCTGCGTCTCGTTCGCCGACCAGATCGTGGCCGAAGCGCTCGAGGCCTTCACACCGGGTGTCCTCGGCCGGATTCGTGACCGCTTCGTCCATCTGGCAGCCGCGATCACCCGGTCGCTCGAGACCGACGAGTCGCCGGCGCGTGCCTATCGGATGTTCCTGCCGTTCTACGGGCCGACAGGAGCCAGGACCGAGGTGGCCGAACTGGCCCGGAGGATCCGAAGGCGCTGGGACGTCTCGGCGCCGCTCGAGGCCGAGGCCTGGGCCGTGATGGGGATGTCGACCTTCCTGGCCGGCGACTCCGACGAGGCGGTCACGCTGTGTCAGGAGGCGCTGGCTCACCCCGACGGCACGGCACTGGCGAAGATGATCTCGCACCGGGTCCTCGGCTTCACCGCGGCGCAGGCCCACGAGACCGAGGAAGCCAGGCACCACCTTCAGGCTGCGGTGGACCTGGCCCGAGGGTTCAGCGAGTCCTTCGCCCGAGAGCTCTTGATCTCGTGGGCGGCGGTGTCGATCGACCCGGCGGAGGCGCCGGCGTCGCTCGAGGTGCTCGACGAGGCCGCGGCGGACGCGGCCCGCAACGACGAGGCCGTGAACGTCCTCTGGGCTGCGCTGGGATCGGCCTTCCAGCATGTTCTGCTCGATGACCTCGACGCGGCGCGGCGGACCGTGGACGCGGCGGTCGTGATCGCAGAGCGCAGCGGGTTCCCCTGGTCGGTCGGCGCGGCGCACCGTTCCATGGCCGGCGTGCTGGCCATGCAGGAAGGGTGGACGCCGGCCGCGCCGCACTTCCGCATGGCGCTCGAGGTCACGGTGTCGGTGGGGGACATCGAGGGTGCAGCGGTGACGCTGCGAGCGGCGGCAGGGGCTGCGCTCCACGCCGGCGAGCAGGACCTGGCGCACAGCATCTGGGCGACCGTGCCGCCGCGTCGCGGCCAGTCCGTCATCCAGTCGCTCTTCCGGACCGAGGAGGATCGGCTGATCGCCGACCTCGGGCCGCCGACCCCGATCGACCTCGCGTCCTCGTTGGCCCGAGTCCGGGTGTTGCTCGGGCCCGGACCCGACACTGCCGACTCTGCGGTGCCCGCAGCGGCTCCGACGCCGGCGGGCCAGACGATCCGTTTCGGTACCTGCGAACTCGATCTGGCGATGCAGGAGGTCCGTCGGGACGGCGAGCGAGTCCACGTCGAGCCCCAGGTGTTCGACGTCTTGGCGCTCCTGGTGTCGCGCCGCGGCACCGTGGTGACCAAGCTCGAGCTCTTCGACGAGGTGTGGGGCGACAGGTTCGTGTCGGAGTCAGCGCTCTCGTCGAGGATCATGGCCGCACGCAAGGCCGTCGGTGACTCCGGCCGAACGCAGACCGTCATTCGCACCGTCCACGGGAAGGGCTTCACCTTCATCGCCGACGTGGTGGTCTGAGCTCAGGCGTTGACCTGCACCGTGACCCGCGTGGCGCCGGCTCGCACGGCCGCACGCACCAGCGAGTCGATCGCGCGGAGCACGACCTCGACGTCGCCGGAGATCTCGCTGCCGAAAGGCCCGACGGACACCTCGGCACCCGCCTCGTTCGCGGCGTCGATGGCGGCCGTGACGTGAGGCCCTGGATTTCCGTCGACGAAGGGTTCCACCGTGAACTCGGCTCGCATGGGCGCAGCGTACTCGTGCGCCGACGGACCCCCGGCGGTGTTCAGGCGTCCCAGAGCCGGCGAGCCCGGTGAGCCAGTCGCTCGTGAGCAGCTCGCATATCGAGTCCGATCAGGCGCCCGTCCTCCACACGCTGTTCGCCGCCCACGAACAGGTGGCGGACCCGGCGGTCCGGCCCCAGGACCAGGCCGGCGACGGCGTCCTGCATGTCGCCGAGATCATCACCGGGCCAGACGGCGAGGTCCGCCGCTGCACCCACGGCCATCCGACCGAGCTCGTCGCGCCCGAGACACATCGCCCCGCCGGCGGTGGCCAGCTCCAAGACGTCCGTTGGGAGCAGTGCGTCCGGTCGGAGCTCTCGGAGTCGAGCGGTGTAGAGCGCCTGGCGCAGTTCGGGGAACAGCCCGCCGACCTCGTTGCTCGCGACGCCGTCGACGCCGAGGCCGACCGGAGCCCCGGCCGCGATCAGATCGGTCACCCGGCACATGCCGGCGCCGAGCCGGGCGTTGGACGAGGGGCAGTGGGCCACCCCGGTCCCGGCCGCGCCGAGCCGGGCGATCTCGTCGTCGTCCAGCCAGATGCCGTGGGCGAGCCAGACGTCGCTGCCGAGCCACCCCCATTCCGCGAGCTGGTCGACGGGCCGCCGACCGAACCGTTCGAGGCAGTGCTCCTGTTCGTCGACCGTCTCGCACAGGTGGGTGTGCATCCGAAGTCCGTGTCGGCGCGCCAGATCGGCGGACGCCACCATCAGCTCGGTGCTGACGCTGAACGGACTGCAGGGCGCCACGACGACCGAGACCCGCTCGCCGTCGTGGTGCTCGCTGACGATGCGCTCCGTCGAGGCGAGGATGTCGTCGAGCTCCTCGACGACGTGGTCCGGCGGCAGTCCGCCGTGTGATTCGCCGAGATCCATCGAGCCGCGGCTCACGTGCAGGCGCAGCCCGACGTTCCGAGCGACCGCGATCACGGCGTCGAAGACCGAGTCGTCGCCGCGCGGCACCAGGTAGTGGTGGTCGAACGCCGTCGTGCAGCCGCTGAGGGCGAGCTCGCCCAGGCCGACCGTGGCGGCAGCTTCGACATCCTCGGCGTCCATGCGACCCCAGACGGGGTACAGGGTCGTCAGCCAGTCGAAGAGGTTGCACCCGATCGCTCGGCCGCGCGTCATCCATTGGTAGAGGTGGTGGTGGGTGTTGATCAGCCCTGGCGTGATGACGTCGCCGTCGACGTCGACCACCGTGTCTTCGGGCTCCGCGTCGACCGCGCCGATCGCCGCTATTCGGCCGTCCTCGATCGCGATGTCGCCTGGATGCCGAGCGCCTCGGAGAACAACACGTGCCACAGGAGCAACAGTACCGCCGCGCCGCTCACGCTCGAAGCGATGTCTCCGGACTCTCGCTCAGAGCGCGAGGATCAGCAGCAGCGCAAGGATGCCGAGCACGATGGGCACGGCGATGGCCAGCGCCAACAGCTTGAGCACCCAGGTCCTCCAGCTCTCCTCGTTCCGGGTGCCGCGGTCGACGAGCTCGAGCTCGTACCACTCGTCTCGATTCCACTCGTCGTCCCACCGATCGTCGTCGGGCAGGCTCATCGGGGATCTCCGCCTCGGGTGATTTCAGGCATGGATCGGTGCACGCTCCTTCGCCCAGTCGACTGCGGCCTCGAGTTGCGCAGCCACACGGATCAACAGGTCCTCGCGCCCGTACGCCGCCACCAACTGGACCCCGATCGGCAGGCCGTCCGCCGTCCGATGGATGGGGAGCGAGATGGCCGGCTGACCGGTGACGTTGAACATCGATGTGAAGGCTGCATACGGGATCGATCGCTGCGAGCTCCGCATCGGTTCGTCCGGAACGCTCGCGAGCTCGCCGATCCGCGGTGGCGGCTGCAGCGTCGTGGGTGTGAGGAGGAGGTCCCAGCCGTCCTCCCACCACTCGGCCATCCCACGTCGGTACACGTGCATCGCATTCTGGGCTTCGATGATGTCGACCGCCGACTGTGTCAGCCCACCTTGGGCCATGGCCCAGGTGGCGGGTTCGACGTCGTCGGGTCCGAGCTCTCGGCCCAGCATGTCGCCGAGTTTGCGGAGGCTGGCAGCCGCACCGCCCAGCCAGACGGCGCTGAACCTGCGTGCGATGTCCCGATCGTCGGCCATCGCGGGGTGGGCGATCGACACGTCGTGTCCGAGCGACTCCAGCAGCGCGGCGGTCTCGTCGACGCTGCGCTTGCACTCGCGATGCAGGGTGAGCTCGTCGCGTGGACTCTCGCTCCACAGGCCGATGCGGAGCCGCCCGGCCTCGGCACCCACCTGGGCGTCGTAGGGCTGGCCGATCCGCGGGGCCACGACCCCGTCGCCGAGTGTCGGTTCACACGTCACGTCCATGATCGCCGCGGAGTCGCGCACACTGTGCGAGACGACGTGTTGCACGCTGAGGCCCCACTCGTCGTTGTGCGGCCCCATCGACATGCGGCCGCGGCTGGGCTTGAGCCCCACCAGGCCACACATCGCGGCAGGAATCCGGATCGAGCCACCGCCGTCGCTCGCGTTGGCGGCCGGCAACATGCCCGAGGCAACCGCCGCGGCGGCGCCACCACTGGACCCGCCGGTGCCGTGGTCGGGGTTCCAGGGGTTGCGGCACGGCCCGTGTGACAGCGGCTCGGTGGTGGCGGTCAGGCCGAGCTCGGGTGTGTTGGACCGGCCCACGATCACGAAGCCGGCGTCGCGGTAGCGGGAGGTGATCACGGCGTCGACGTCGGCCCGGAAGTCGGCCTCCTTGAACGCCTTGATCCCCATGTGGAACGGGTCGCCCTTGCTGGTGGGCCACAGGTCCTTGAGCACCATCGGCACGCCGCGGAACGGCCCGTCGGGGAGGTCGCCGGCGGCTTCGTCGAGCGCCTGTTCGAAGCGGCGGTGGATGACGGCGTTGAGTTGGCCGTCCATCGCCTCGATGCGGTCGATGGTCGCCTGGACCGCTTCGACCGGTGACAGCTCGCCCGAGCGGATGAGCGCCGCGAGAGCGACCGCGTCGAGTCGTGCCAGCTCCGAGTCCGCATGCGCCATGGCGGCAACCCTATGGGTGCGCCCTGACACGGCGCCACCGGGGCTGCGGCGGCGCCGTGTCAGCGCCCGTCGAGCAGGCCGGCCACGAGCGATGCGATCTCGCTGCGCTCGGAGCGCTGGAGGGTCGCGTGACCGAAGATCGGGTGGCCCCTGAGGTGGTCGACCACCGCGGCCACACCGTCGTGACGGCCGACCCGGAGGTTGTCGCGCTGCGCGACGTCGTGGGTGAGGAGGACCCGTGAGCCGGCGCCGATGCGGGTGAGCGCGGTCAGCAGCACGGCGCGTTCGAGATTCTGGGCCTCGTCGATGATCACGAACGTGTCGGTCAACGACCGGCCGCGGATGTGGGTGAGCGGTTGCACCTCGAGCAGGTTTCGGGCGAGGACCTCCTCGACGATCTCCGGACCGCAGATCGCGTTGAGCGCGTCGGTCACCGCAGCGCCCCACGGCGACATCTTCTCCGCCTCGCTGCCCGGCAAGTAGCCGAGATCCTGACCGCCGACGGCGTAGAGCGGTCGGAACACGATGATCCGCTGCTGCTCGTTCTGCTCGAGTGTCGCCTCGAGGGCAGCGGCGATGGCCAGCACGCTCTTGCCGGTCCCGGCCCGACCTCCGAGCGAGACGATCCCCACGCCGGGGTCGCCGAGCAGTGCCATGGCGATGTGCTGCTCGCTGGACCGGGGGCGGACGCCGAACAGGTTCTGGTCCTGGCGGATCTGGTGCACTCGCTTGTCCGCGCCGACGCGACCGAGCCCGCTCTGCGAGCCGTTCACAAGGGTGACGCCGGTGTTGCACGGGAAGTCGCGCGCCTCGTCGATGTCGACGACGCCCTCGCCGTAGAGCTCGTCGATGATCGTTCCGTCGACCTCGAGTTCCTCGAGGCCGGTCCAGTGGTCGCCGGAGACCTCGCTGTCGCGGTACTCCACCGCCTCGATGCCGACGACGCCCGCCTTGAGTCGCAGCGGAAGGTCCTTGGACACGAGCACCACGTGTTCGGCAGGTCGGGTCAGGTCACCCTGTTGCAGGTTCCGCGCGACGGCGAGGATGCGATGATCGTTGCTCTCGCTCTGGAACGCTGCCGGCAGCGTGTCCGTCTCGACGTGGTTCAACTCGACCCGGACCGTTCCGCCGAGCGTGTTCGCAGGCAACGGCTCGAGCAGGCTGCCGTGGTTCTCACGGAGCTGCTCGAGGGCTCGCAGTGCCTGACGTGCCGCCCATCCGAGCTCGGCGTGGTGACGCTTGGCTTCGAGCTCGGTGAGGACCACCAGCGGGAGCACGACGGCGTGCTCGTCGAACCGGTGGAGGGCAGTTGGATCGCTCAGCAGGACCGACGTGTCGAGAACGTAGGTACGCGTGTCATCCGTCATGCTCCCCCGAAGGTAGGCATGCGGCTGTGCCCAGTGGTGGACCTGAGGCTGGTGTGCGTCGTGTGTTCACGGTGCGGTGACGGATCGTCGACCGGCGACACACACGATCGCAGGTCAGTACCGCTGTTGCTCCTGGGCCTGCTCTGCCTCGGCGTTGCACGGCTTGCACCACTTCTTTCGGTGCGCGTCACAGATCCAGACGCCCTCGATCCACCGCCCGCGGGGCTGGCGGGTGTGCAGGATGTACTCGCACGTGCGATCGAGCACGTCGGGGCGATGGATGCTGACAGCGTCGTGGAACGCATCGCTCCCGACGAACAGCGGCAGCCGGATTCGGGTGCTCCCGTCGGCCCGCAGCCACGGGCTCCTCAGGGCGCCCACCGGGAGCGCCACCTCGTCGATGCGCTCCCAGGCCACGAACTCGTCCTTCATCATCGGGAGGCGGCGCATCCAGATGCCCTCGGGGGTGACCCAGGCGCGCTCTCGGCGCGTCCACGAGGCCACCCACAGAGCCAGGACGAGGCCAGGGACGCCGAAGAACGGCGCGATCGGGAGCATGATCAACGCCGGAACCCCGAGGAACAGCGCCCCGATGTTGCCCAACAATCGGTAGAGAATGCCGGGCTCGAACGGGACCTCGGGTGCCTTGTCGAGCCAGATGTCGGCCGTGTCGGCCATCGGTGTCGCTCCCCTCGCGATTCGGAGGTGTCCCGCCCACGCCCGCCCGGCGGGTACGGACCCGGCCGGCCTGGCAGGCCCGGCGGGATCGGCAACACCATTATCGGCGGCGATGTGAACCTCAATATCGGCAATGACGGCCGCTGGCGCGCCGACAAACGCCACCGCGACCGCGCC
>JBCCFK010000224.1:0-7749 GCA_039029775.1 Actinomycetota bacterium
CGCCGGGTCGATTCCCTCCGTCTGCAGCCCGATCTGATCCAGTCGGGCGACGGACAGGCGATCGACAGCCTCGCTGGCGAAGCCGGCCATGACGGCTGCCACCAGGAGCACTCGGAGGCCGGGCATTCGGGCGGCGCCCATGCCCTCGCCGAGCAGCTGCCCGAACCGGACGCGCGCCGATGCCTCGTGCCGCTCGAATCCCGTCTCCGGCATGCGGACGACCAGGTACGCCGCCCACGTCACGAGCAGGCCGCCGATCGTCACCAGCGCGGCCGTGAGGCCGGCGCCGGCCGCGAGCGCGGCCATGGCGACCAGGCCGACGATGGCGCCCATCGCCTGGATGCGGCCGCGTCGCGGCAGGACGCGGTCCACCAGGTCGACCGATCCGACCTCGTCGGTGAACCAGGCCGTCTCGGCGCCGCTGCGGAACGTCGTGCCGAACGCCCACACGGCCTGGGTGACCACCAACGCACCGAAGGACGACGCCACGCCGGCGCCGGCGGCTGCGACACCGCAGACGAGGAAGGCGATGATCACCGACTGCCGTCGGCTCCGGATGTCGGCCACGACGCCGGTCGGGATCTCGGTGAGGAGGATGGTGACCTCCTTGGTGGTGCCGAGCAGGAGGAGCTCGAGCGGATCGAGCCCGACATCGACGACGACGCGGAGGAAGAACAGCGTCCAGTAGCTGGACCAGCACAACTGCCAGACGAAGCCCGATCGCAGGAAGATGCCGAGCGCGGTGTCGGCGGTCCGGTCATCTGGCACGGCGTCCATGATGCGCAGCGGTCGGCTTGCCACGTTAGCGCTATCATGTCGATTCATGCCGCGAAAGCGCCAACCCTGGGTGCGGCCGGCCCGCTTCTCCTACGAGGAGGGCCACTCCACCGGGGACCACGCCCACGACGAGCACCAGCTCGTCTACTCGGGCCACGGCGTCCTCTCGGTCGAGACGGAGGGTTCCCGTTGGGTCCTCCCGACCCAACGCGCTGCGTGGGTGCCCGCGGGCGTGACCCACACCGTCTTCGCCGAATCGACGACGACCATGGCCGCGCTCTACATCGAGGACCTCGGCCCGCCCGCCCGCGACGGCGTGGCGGTCTTCGCGGTCTCGGCGCTGCTGCGCCAGCTCGTCCTCCATCTCGTGGCTGACGACACCGCGGGGCCCGAGCGGCGTCGAGTCGAGCAGGTCACCATCGACCAGATCGCGGCTGCGCCATCCGAACCGCTCCGCCTCCAGCGACTCGTCGACCCACGCCTGCGCATCGTCGAGGAGGCCCTCCGCCGAGACCCGCGTGACGACCGGACGCTCCGGGCGTTCGGCGATATCGCCGGAGCGAGCGAACGCACCCTTCAACGCCTCTTCGTGGCCGAGACCGGCACCACGTTCGGCCGGTGGCGCACCCGGCTTCGGCTCCAACACGGGCTCATCTGGTTGGGCCGCGGCGAGTCGGTCACCACCGCAGCGACCCGATCCGGATACGACCAACCCAGCGCGTTCATCGCCGCGTTCAGAGCCACGTTCGGCACCACGCCTGGCCGCTTCGTCCGCGACGCCGCCGGCACTGCGTGAGCCCCGGATCGCGGCGGAACGCACAATCGGAGCGCGGCGGGAATCCGAGTCGCCCGACGGGGGTTACGGGTGCATGTCGGACACTGCGGACGAGATCGACATCACCAAACCGGCGGCACACCGAACGTGCGAGGAGCCCGGCTGCGCGACCGTGCTCTCCCGCTACAACGAGTTCGAGTACTGCGCCCTCCACCAACCCATGGTGGTCCCCCGAATGCGAGGGAAAGTGCTCTGAGTCGTCCTAGAGGTCTTCGATGCCGACGTCGAGGTCGACGCGGCCGAGGGCCTCGGTGATCCGGAGCTGGAGGGACGGGGGCGCGTGTTCGGTCGCCTGTTGGCACATGGCGAGCTTGAACCGCACTTGGAAGTCGATCTCCTGAACGCACGGCAGACACCGCGACAGCTCCTGGCGGGCGGCGTCGATCAGGGCCGGGTTCGGTATCCCCTCGAGCACCTGGGAGATCAGGGCCTGGGAGTGTTCGCACCGCTCAGGGATGCCTGGACACGACGAATGGTGGTTGTTCATGGCAGTCAAACCTCGGCGCCTGCACCCACGGCGGCTCCGTCTTCGCTCTCGGTTTCCGGGTCATCGCCGTCGTCGGGGACGAGTCCTCGACGCCGGCCGAATTCCATCAACTGATCCTGGAGCCGTTTTCTTCCCCGATGGAGCCGCGACATCACGGTTCCGATCGGCACGTCCAGGATCTCGGCGATCTCCTTGTAGGCGAAACCCTCGACATCGGCCAGCAGAACGGCGTCGCGATACTGCTCGGGGAGCGCCTCGATCGCGTCCTTGACCTCGGATTCGGTGATCGTGTCGAGCAGTTCGTCCTCGGCGCTGCGACCCAGCGTGGAGGTCTCCGCACCACCGAGCCGGCGGTACATGTAGAGGTCCTCGACGTCGCCGAGGTCGCTCTCGTCGGGTCGACGCTGCTTCTTCCGGTAGTTGTTGATGTAGCTGTTGGTGAGGATGCGGAAGAGCCACGCACGGAGGTTGGTGCCCTCCTGGAAGGAGTCGAAGGCGCGGTACCCCTTCAGATAGGTCTCCTGGACGAGATCCTCGGCATCCGCCGCATTGCGCGTCATGCGCATCGCGTGCGAGTAGAGCTGGTCCATGAACGGCATGGCCTGCTCGGCGAAGGTGGCCTGATCTGCCATGGGATCACCCTACTGCGATCACCCCCTGGGAGACCCTCGTCCAAAAGGTGGGTCTTGGGGGCCGGGAGGTCACCCCCGGGGATGATCCGGCGGCTCTGGGTCGTTCGACCCGGTCCCGTCGCGGCCATGCGCCCCGGCACATCGCAGGGATGCAAGACTCCGGGTGGTAGATCGGCGTCCTGGGGTAGGCGTTGCGAGACAACTCGTGCGGGAGGACGGTGCTGCGATGACGCAGGATTCAGGCTCCCCCGCGGGACCCACCAGACGACAGATGCTCCTCGGGGGCGCTGCGACGGCCGGGACCGCCTGGGTCGCGCCGTCGGTGGTCCGGGTCGATCGGGCTGCCGCGTCCGCAGGGAGTTGCGCCGAGGTCACGATCGGGTGGGACAGCGTGACCGGCTCGGGGCCGTGGACCGCGACCGCGACCGCGGGGACGGTGACGATCACGGTGACGATCACCGCGACGACCACCGGCACCCCGAACGCCTACCTCTCCGGCGGCAACCTGATCACCTCGGCGGGCTCCGGGCATTCGATCGGTGACACCTTCGACTTCTCCATCGCGTTCTCCGACACCTCGGGCACGATCTGTTCCGCGACCTCGCGGATCCTCGACGTCGACCAGAACGGGCGCGGTCTCGGGTGTGGGACCAACTCGAGGTTCCGGGACGAGATCCTGAACCTGACCGGAGCAGGCCTGACCACCGTGACCGAGGGGGGCCTCGCGGAGGTGTCACCAGGGGTGTTCGCCAGCACGTTGAACTGCAAGACGACCGACACCGAGAACCTGGCGGTGACGTGGGCGGTCGACGCCGGCGTCACCTCAGGCGGGTACCGGTGGCGCCTCGGAACCCCTCCGGGGACCGACCCGACCCTCGACTTCCAGCTGGTGAAGCTGGTGCCGTTCACGGTGTGCACCACGAGTGCCGCGGGCGTCGGTGGCACCCGCCTCGGCGTGAGCCGATCCGGACCACCGCTGCCGGACCAGGACTGACCCGCCGGCTCCTCCGCGAGCTCGGCGGTCTGCGAACATGACCCGGTGACCGCCGTGGAGGGCCTGCCGAGAACCGCCGGAGAGCTTGCCGATCAGTTGGTCGCGTGCGTGGTCGGCCAGCTCGAGGCCCTCGCCCGGGACACCGCTCCCGAGCTCCTGCTCCCGGCGGTGTTCGGCGGCCACCCGGTCGACGATCAGACCACCGGCGACCTGATCTACACCCTGGCGCACCTCGCCGCCTGCGGTGTCGACGAGGTCGCCGGCGTGCGGAGCGCCGACCATGCCGGTCGCCTCGTCGAGACCCTCGCAGCGGACCGCGTCGAGGCCTTCGCGTCGTACCGCATCGGCGAGGCGACGCTGCTCGCCGGAGCGGGGTGGCCGGGTGCGACACGCGACCATGCCATCGCATGCGCCGACAGCACGCCGTTGTTCGATCGCGTGCGCGACGGCCAGACCCCGAAGAACTACGCGATCGTGGCGGCCCGTTGCCTCTGGGCCTCGTCGCAGCTCGGAAGCGGCGACCCGGAGGCGCTCGAGGAGTTCGTCGATCGTTCGCGTCGTCTGTTCGACACGCCCAGCGGGTGGATCAACGACGGCATGGGCTGCACGGCGCAGTACGACATCTACACCCCGGACATGTACCTGTTCGCAGAACCGATCGCCGCGGAGGTGGGTGAATGCTGGGAGTCGGGTCTCCGAGCGGTCCTGCGCGACCTCGAGGTGCTCGGCCAACCCGGTGGATCGATCGTGTGGGGCCGGTCGATCGGTTCGTTGGGTCTGGCCATCACGATCGAGCTCGCCGCGATCGGAACAGGGCGGGCGATGACCGACGCCCCCGGCCTGTGGCTGCGGCGCGCCGCCGAGGCCCTGGCGGATCTCGAAGGCTGGTTCCGGGCCGGCGTGCTGTCCGCCCACCAGGACCGCCGGACGATGTGGTACCGCGGGCCGGCGCGCCGCCTCCAGATGACCTTCGACATCCTGGGCAAACTGCTGTTGTCGGCCGCGGAGCTCCGCCGCCGCCCGAACGTGGGCGTCGGCGATCACGCAGAGGCGTGGCCCGACGTCGACGCCGTGATCCGATTCTCCGAAGACGGCACGGCGGCCGCGTGGTCGTACCGCCGAGGCGCGCTGTCCCTGGTCGTTCCGCTCCTCGACGGCCGATCGACCGACTATCTCGCCAGCCCTCGATCTCCGGGTCTGCTCGAGACGCCGACGAGTGGCTACCCGGTCATGATCCCGACGCCCCTCGTCGACGGGGCCCTCCATGCGCCGTCGGGTCTGCCGACGGCGTGGCATCACGCGCCCGGCGAACTGACCGTCGAGCACGACGGGTGGTGGCCGCTCCGCCGTTCGATGATCGACCCCGTCGCCACCGGACCGGTCCCGGGTCGGCGTCGCGCCGTCATGCGCGCCGATGGCCGCTCGCTGCACATGAGCGAGCACGTCGAGGTCGGCGGAGGCAGCGGAGTCGTCGCGGCGGCGGTCCCCTCGGTGGCGGGTCGTGCGGTGCGAGTCGACACGGACATCGACGTCCGACGCGTCGACACCACCGGCATCGACGAGTGGCGGTCGTTCTGGGGTCCGATCGAGAGCGTCGCTCAGCTGGAGATCCCCCATGACGGGACGGCGACCTTGGAGTACCGCGTCACCCCCCTGCCACGTGTCGCCGGCACCATCAAGGGCCACCCCTACGAAGACGAGCTCTATCGGCCGATCGAGGGCGACGTGGTCCATGCGCTGGCCCCTCGCCCGGGGCGTCGTCTCGAGCTCGCCCTGCGGGACCACGACGTCCTCCATCTCGCATGGCCCGAATGGTGGTCGGGCGTCGACCCCGAGCGCACGGCCGCCACGATCGACGCGGTGCGTCGGGCCGGCATCCGGATCCTGTGGACGCAGCACAACCTCGTCCCGCACATGGACAAGTCCGACCACGCCCGAGCGTGCTACGCGCTGTGGGCCGAGGCGGCCGATGCGGTCATCCACCACACCGAGTCCGGCCGCGACACCGCGCTGCGCACCTACGACTACGGGGACCACACGACGCATCGCGTGATCCCCCACGGCCACTGGGGGCCGGTGCACGACCGTCACCGCGCCGCAGATCGGGTCACCGTCGAACACCTCGAGGGATGGGGTCCAGCGGCGCTGCGGGTGGCGGTCATCGGCGCGCCCCGCGCCGAGAAGGACCTGGAGTCGGTCGTCGACGCGGTCTCGGCGTGTGCCCGCGACGACCTGCAACTCGTGGTCCGGGCCGACGATCGGATCACCACCTCGCCCGACCCTCGCATCGTGTTGGACCGCGGTGGTGTCGACGAGGCCCGGTACGTGCGCAGGCTGGCCGCGATCGACGCGCTGATCTTCCCGTTCCACCCCCACGGCATGTTGACCACCGGGACGGCGTTCGACGCCATCGCCGCGGGCATCCCGGCGATCACGTCCGACTGGGCGTTCTTCGACGAGACGTTCGCCGGAGCAGACCTGCGGTATCGGAGCTCGGACGACCTCACCGGACTGCTGGATCGGCTGACGCCGGACGAACTCCGCTCGGCCGGGGCCGCGGTCGGCGCCCGGCGCGCCGACCACGAGTGGCGCGACAGCGCCGCCGCGACCCTTGCGTTGATCGGGGAGCTGCTCGCATGACCGACCTGCCCCGTGCGTTGATCGTCGGCCAGGTCGCCACCGACGAGCCCCAGGACGATGTTGAGACCGTGTCGGCCGGCGCGTTCCCGCGGGCGCAGCTCCGAGCGCGGTTCGGATCGATCCTCCTCGGCTCCGACGCCACGACCGACGACCCCGGCCGCTCCAGACTCCTCGCCCACAACTGCGCCGTGCACCTCGTGCCGGGCGGCAGCCTCGCGGTCTCGGTCACCCCGTCGGGCTTCGCCGCCGACCTCGCGGCATGCGGGTTCGACCGTGTGGGCGGGACGGGCGACCGCACGTTCTGGCGCCGAACCGAACGACGGACGGTCCACGACATCACCGCTGCCGCGCGCCTGCGCCTCGAGCGGCTGTCTCCCGAGGCACTCGCCCCGTCGCTGAACGATGCCGACGTGGTCGTGGTCGACCTGCGGATCCCCGAGGACCGGCGCCGACACGGCGTCATCCCGGGATCGGTGCCGATCCCGCGATCCGTGCTCGAGTGGCGGGCCGATCCGACCTCGGGCTATCCGCACGACCGCCTCGGCGACCTCGACGCACGGGTCGTGCTCGCCTGCAACGAGGGTTACAGCTCCTCGATCGCCGCTGCGAACCTCCTCGACCTCGGGTACCGGCGTGCCACCGACCTGATCGGCGGCGTCCTGGGCTGGACGCTGGCGGGACTCCCCACCGTCGACGCCGAGGGCGACGACGACGAGCTCTTCCTCGGTCCGGTGGAGGACCGGCACTGACGCCGGCGGTCCGGTAGCTTCGGCCGCGACCGACCGAAGGGGATCGACATGGACGCCGTCACCGTTGCCCGCAGCATGCGGGGATCGATCGGAATGCTCGCGATGGCCTGGCTGATGGCCGACACCACGATCGAGAAGGCCTCGGCCGCGGGGATGCCATCGGGCACGGGCGCCTACGCCATCGGCCGCATGGGAGTCCTCGGGGACTGCCCACCGGACAACGTCGTCGCCGCGGCCTACTTCTGGAACCCCGACACCATGCGCCAGGCGGTCCACGACGGCCGGGCGGCGATGGCGCCGGCCGAGGGCGCGGCGATCTACAGCCGGATCTGCCAGGAATGGGGCGAGGACCACCTCGGCGGATTCGACGGCGCGCTGCGGCTGGGCGAGCTCTGCGAAAAGGTCGTCGGCCACGCCAGCCCCCTCGGCGCGCCGACGTTCGTCGGCTGGCGCGACATGCCGCTGCCCGAGCCCGGCCCCGGACGGACGTTCCAGCTCTGCCAGACGATGCGCGAGCTCCGCTTCGGGCGCCACGCCGTGGCGGTCCAGGCCTCCGGCATGGGTCCGCTCGAGGCCATCCTGAGTGGTCCCGCCGGTGAGTGGAACGCCGAGTTCTTCGGCTGGCCGAAGCCCTA
>JBCCFK010000225.1:0-7722 GCA_039029775.1 Actinomycetota bacterium
CGCGGGGATCGCCACCCAGACGGTCGTCGAGAAGCGCCTGCTGTCCCAGGGGGTCAAACGTCTGGAGATGGGACGCCATGCCTTCGTGGCCCGCGCCCAGGAGTGGAAGGACGAGTACGAGCGGGTCATCCTCGACCAGCTCGCGGCGATGGGCGCCTCCACCGACAACGCCCGTACTCGCTTCACCATGGACGAGATGTGCGCGACGGCGGTCCGTCACGCCTTCTTCCGATTCTTCGAGGACGGCCTGATCTACCGCGGGAAGCGCCTGGTCAACTGGGACCCGGTCACCCGCACGGCGCTCGCCGACGACGAGGTCGAGATGGAAGAGGTCGAGGGCCACATGTGGTACCTCCGGTACCCGCTGGTCGACGGCCCGCTCCCCGACGGAACGGCCCACGTCACCGTCGCCACCACCCGACCGGAGACGATGCTGGGCGACACCGCGGTGGCGGTGAACCCCGACGATCCCCGCGCCGCGGACCTCGTCGGCAGGACGGTCCGGCTGCCGATCGTCGACCGCGAGATCCCGATCGTCGCCGACGACTACGTCGTCATGGCCGACCCTGAGTCCTCCGACGCCAAGGCGCAGTACGCATCGGGGTTCCTCAAGGTCACGCCGGCACACGACACCAACGACTGGGAGATCGGGCTGCGCCACGAACTGCCGGTCATCAACGTCATGGGCCCCGACGGGTCGATCTCGGACGAGTACGGCTGGGACGACGTCTCCGCCGACGCCCGGGCCTTCGTCGGCCTGAGCCGCGAGGACGCCCGCGCCGCCGTCGTCGACTGGTTCGAGGAGCGCGACCTGCTCGAGCAGACCCGGGACTACACCCATTCGGTCGGACACTCGTATCGCAGCCACGTGCCGATCGAGCCGTGGCTGTCGGACCAGTGGTACGTCGCCGTCACCGACGACCGACTCCGCGGGTCGGCCATCCGCGCGCAGGTTCCCGACCAGGTCCCCGAGGTGCCCGACGGTGTCGCGCCGCGAGGTGAGACGCCCGGTGACGGCGAGATGCGCTTCTACCCGGACCGCTACGCCCGCACCTACCTGGCCTGGCACGAGAACATCCGCGATTGGTGCATCTCGCGCCAGCTCTGGTGGGGTCACCAGATCCCGGTCTGGCTGCGGCTCGTTCCGCTGGCCGAGGCCGACGAGCACATCCGCTCTGCGCTCGACGGCGCGGAGGTCGACGAGGCGGTGCTGGTCCAGAGCTCATGGACCGACGCCGGCGCCGCACACCTCGTCCGGCTGGTCACTGCCAACGAGGTCGAGGAGGCCGTGTGCATCCCACCGCGGTCGACCCTCGCACGCCTCGACCGGACCGACGACAAGACCGAGACCGAACTGATCGACACGCTGGAGAGTGCGGGTTACGAGCGCGACCCTGACGTGCTGGACACCTGGTTCTCGTCCGGGCTCTGGCCGCTGTCCACCATGGGGTGGCCGTGGCCCGAGGACTACCCCGAGACCATCGGACTCCTCGACTCGTTCAACCCCACCTCGGTCCTGTCGACCGCCCGCGAGATCATCACGCTCTGGGTCAGCCGGATGGTGATGTTCAACCGGTACTTCCTCGACGGTCGTCTGCCCTTCGACGACGTCTTCATCCACGCCATGGTCCAGGACGGCCACGGCCAGAAGATGTCCAAGAGCCTCGGCAACGGCGTCGACCCCCGCGACATCATCTTCAGCCACGGCGCCGACGCGATGCGCTTCGCCCTCGTGCAGATGACCACCGACACCCAGGACGTCCGCATGCCGGTCGAGATGGTCTGTCCCCACACCGGCGAGACGTTCGTCCCGGAGTTCATCACCACCTCGGCCGGCCACGTCGTCGCCGCGCCGATCCAGAAGTCGCCCGGCGGTGACGGCGAGATGGTCTCGGTGTACGGCGAGGTCACGGGTCTGGCCGATGTCACCGACGAGCGGCCGCTCGCCCGCAACACCTCCTCCAAGTTCGACCTCGGCCGCAACTTCGCGAACAAGGTCTGGAACGCCACGCGCTTCGCGCTTCGGCGCCTCGACGGGGCCCAGGCTCCGGCGCAGCCCGTCGACCTGGCCGATGCCGCGTTCATCGACCGGTGGATCATCGCCCGGCTGCAGCAGACCGTGGCCGACCTGAACACGGCGATCGCCGGCTACCAGTTCAACATCGTCGCCGACACGCTGTACGACTTCGTCTGGCACGACGTCTGCGACCGCTACCTCGAAGCGGTCAAGCCGACGGTCGACGACGACCCGAACCAACAGGTCGTGCTGGGCGTCGTCCTCGACAGCGTCCTGCGACTGATGCACCCCGTCATGCCGTTCGTGACCGAGACCCTGTGGCCGAGCGTCTCCGCGGCGCGGCCCGGCGACGTGGCGGGGGTCGACACGCCGGCGGCGGACATCCTGGCCGCCGCGAGCTGGCCGACGGTCGACGACGCGATCGACGATGCCTCGATCGCCACGTTCGATCGCGCCTTCGCCCTGATCGGCCAGATCCGGGCGCTGCGCGCCGAGCGCAACGTCAAGCCTCGCCAGGACGTGACCCTCCACGTGCCCGACGGCATGGCCGCTCTGATCGATGAGACGGGCGGCGTCATCCAGACGCTCGCCGGCGTGGGTTCCGTCGTTCCGATCATGCAAGGCCGCCCCGACGTCGCCAGCCCGCTCGCCTTCGAGGGCGAGGAGGCACTCGTCTCGGGGCTGGTCGACGAGGCGGACCTCGACGCCGAGCGGACCCGTCTCACCAAATTGATCGAGTCGAAGCAGAAGCAGATCGGTGGCTTCCGCGGCAAGCTCGGCAACGAGGGCTACGTCAACAACGCACCCGAGGCGATGGTCCAGGAGACCCGAGACCTCCTCGCCGCCGCCGAGGCGGACCTCGCGGCCGCCCAGGCGGCGCTCGACGGCCTCGACTGACCGCATCTGCCAAGCTGTGGCGACAGCCACCAGCCGGAGCAGGGAGTCAGTCATGCCGGTCGCCGAGGTCAACGGTCAGTCCATCAACTACGCCGACAGCGGGGGCGACGGCCCGGTGATCCTCTGGAGCCACGGCTTCCTGATGGACCACACGATGTTCGACGCCCAGGTCCAGGCGCTGTCCGGCGACTACCGGTGCATCGCATGGGACGAGCGCGGCTTCGGCGAGACCCCCGCCACCGCGCCGTTCACGTACTGGGACATGGCTGATGACGCCCTCGCGCTGCTCGACCATCTCGGCGTCGAGCAGGCGGTGCTCGCCGGCATGTCGCAGGGGGGCTTCATCTCGATGCGCGCCGCGCTGAGCCGACCCGACCGCGTGCGCGGGCTGATCCTGATCGACACCCAGGCCGGCACCGAGGCCGAGGAGAACATCGAGGCCTACGGCGGGATGTTGCAGCACTGGCTCAGCGACGCGCCGCTCGGCGAGATCGGTGACTTCGTCGCCGGGCTGATTCTGGGCGACCCCGAGCTCTCGGCGACGTGGATCCCGATCTGGGAGGCCCGACGCAGCGAGATGAACGAGCACCCGGGCACCTGCCTGCTGTCGCGTGACGACATCACCGACCGGCTCGGAGAGATCGCGTGTCCGGCGCTCGTCATCCACGGCGACGCCGACGCAGCCATCCCACTGGACCTCGGGCAGGTTCTGGCGGACCGCATCCCGACCGCCTCCATCGAGGTCATGCCGGGCGGCAGCCACGCCGCCAACATGACCCACCCCGCCGAGACCAACCAGGCCATCGCGGCGTTCATGGCGGGACTCTCTTGACCGCTGCCCTGCGGCTGGGGGGCGTCCCCGAACACTTCAACCTGCCGTGGCGCCTGGCGCTGGAGTCGGGCGAGCTCGGCCACGTCGAGGCCACCTGGGAGGACCAGCCGGGCGGCACCGGCCAGATGCTCGCCAAGCTGGAGTCCGACGAGCTCGACATGGTGAGCATCCTCACCGAGGGCACGGTCGCGGCGATCGCCGGCGGGCTGCCCGCGACCATCGTGCAGGTCTATGTCGAGTCGCCGTTGCAGTGGGGCATACACGTCCCGGCCGCCTCCGACATCGGCGACGTCGCCGACCTGGAGGGCCGGCGGATCGCGATCTCCCGGTTCCGGAGCGGCTCGCACCTGATGGCCTTCGTCCAGGCCGATCGGCTCGGATGGGATCTGGACGACGACCAGTTCGTCGTCGTCGGTGACCTGGACGGGGCCCGGTCCACCTTCGCGGAGGCCGGCGCCGAACAGTTCCTGTGGGACCGGTTCATGACCCAACCGCTCGTCGACGCAGGCGAGTTCCGTCGGGTCGGGGTCGAACCGACGCCATGGCCCTCGTTCGTCATCGCGGTCCGCAACGAGATGCTGCTGGGCCGAACCGCCGAGGTGGGAACCATCGTCGACGCCGTGGTCGGCCATGCCGTCGGCCTGCACGACCGCGCCGGCATCGCCGACACCCTGTCGAGCCGTTACGGCATCACCCCGGCAGGAGCGGAAGCCTGGCTCGAGGCGACGACGTTCGCGCCCCGCAGCGCGTTCGACCCCGAGATCGCCACCACGACGCTGCGCACGCTCCGGCGCGCGGGCTTCACCGACTGAGGCTCAGCGCCCGGCGGCAGCCCGGGCGTACTCGATGGCCTCGTCGAGGTCCATCGACTGGCCGGCGCTGGTGCACTTCGCATGCACGTCGGCGCTGAGCTCGCCGGCTGCGTGGGTCACCGCTGCGTCCCACTCGGGCCGAGGTGACGCCGTGCCCGGCGCGTTGCGGCGCAAGGTCGTGAAGGCGTCGACGACGGCCACGTGGCGCGGCTCGGCACCGCCGATCACGACCATCCACTCCATGGCCGCGGAGCTCATGGTCCGGTTGCCCAACAGGAGCGCCTGCTCGAGCGCGAAGTCCATCGTCGCGAACGCGTCGTCCAACTCGCCCCGATCCAGCGCGAGATGGCCTCGGAACAGCGCCACCTGCGCGGTCACCATCGGGTCCATGCTCTGCCGCGCCAGGTCGAAGCCATGGCTGGTCAGCTCCAGCGCGCGATCGAGTTCGCCCTCCTGGTGGGCCAACCTGCCGAGGTTGCCGACCACCAGCGCCATCCCACGCTGGTCGTGGAGACGCGAGAACCCCTCGAACGCCTCGTTCAGACAGCGCCGGGCCTCGACGAAGTTGCCAGTTCGGCGATGAGCGATTCCCCAGAAGGCCATGGACGCCGCCATGCCGCCCTGGTCGCCGAGCTGTTCGGACAGCTCGGCGCTCTCGATGAAGCACTCCGCCGCCCTGGCCGCGTTGCCCTCGAAGGTGGCGGTCGTGCCTCGCATGATCAGGGCCGCGTTCAGTCGACCCGGATCCCCCAGGCGTCGGGCCGATTCGAGCGCGTTCTCGGCGAGGTCGGTCGTCGCGCCGTAGTCGCCGCTGAAGTTGGCCAGCGATGCCTGGCACACGAGCGCGATCGTCCGCTGTTCCAGTGTGAGGTCGTGCTCGTCTGCCACCCGGGCCAGCCAACGCCGGGTCTCGGCCAGCTGGCCGATGTAGTTGAAGTACCACTGGAAGACGTCGACGAACAGCAGCGCCCGATCGAGGTCGCCCTCGCGTGCGAGGACCGCTGCGGATTGGAAGTTGGGCGTGTCGGGGCCGAGCTCCTCGAGCCAGGCGGTGACTGTCGCCGTCTGCTGGTGGCGGCCCCAGCGTCGCGCTTGCGTGGCGAAGTGGCCGATGAACGCCTCGCGCGCGGCGGCCGCGGCATCGGTGTCGACGGCGAGCTGTTCGGCGGCGAAGGCGCGCAGGGTCCGCAGCACCCGGTGGCGACTGACGGCACCGGAGGTGTCGGCGAGCACCACCGACTTCCGCACGAGCCGTGGCAGGACGACCCTCGCATCCTCGCCCACGGCGGCAGCGACCGCCTCGGCAGCCTCCATCGTGAACGACCCGGGAAAGACCGACAGGGCGGCGAACGTGCGCCGCTCGTCCTGGTCGAGCAGGTCGTGGCTCCACTCGACGACCGCTCGCAGGGTGCGGTGCTGGGGTCGGGCCGTCCGGTGCTCCTCCCCGAGCAGCCGGAACCGATCCAACAGCCGATCGGCGATGTCGTCCAGGCTCATCACCTGGACCAGCGGCGCTGCGAGCTCGATCGCGAGTGGGATCCCGTCGAGCTGGGCGCAGATCGCCTCGATCACGCCCAGGTCGTCGCCCGCCATCGCGCCGAGCCCGGCGCGCTCGGCGAACATGACCGCGGCCTCGGAGGGCTTCTCGAACCGGGAGCGGGTCAGCTCGAGCGGGCTGGCCGAGGCCAGCGGCGGCACGGCCACGGCGTACTCGCCCGCGACCATGAGGCGCTCGCGGCTCGTCGCCAGCACCGTCAGCTCCGAGCAGTGCTGCAGCAGGTACTCGATGGCGAGGGCAGCCCGATCGATCACGTGCTCGCAGTTGTCGACGATCAACAGCGTGGGCCGCTCGTTCAGGGCGTCGACCGCCCCGTCGAGCGCGAGATCCTCGGAGCGTCCGAACGCACCCACGGCCGAGGCGATCGCCTCGTCGACGCCGGCATCGTCCTCGAGGGGATTGAGCTCGACCCAGACGATCCGCTCGGTCCGTGCGGATCGGACGCGGGCGGTCTCGGCTGCGAGTCGCGTCTTGCCGCACCCACCCGGCCCGGTGAGGCTGACGACACGGTGGGAATCGAGGACGTCGTCGAGCAGGTTGAGCTCCTCGTGACGCCCGATCAGCGAGCTGGTGGGATGCGGCGCCGACACGGTCCGGCGCTCCTGGAGCGTCGGCGACACGGCTGCGGTGACGTCGTCGATCGAGCCGTCGAGGATGTCCCGCTCGATGGCCCGGATCTCCGGTGACGGGTCCACGCCGAGCTGCTCGACGAGGATCTCGCGGAGCTCCTGGTACGCCCTGAGCGCGTCGGCCTGACGGCCGGCGCGATAGAGACAGCGCATCAGCAGGCCCCACATCCGCTCTTCGAGCGGGTTGGCGTCGACGACCGACCGGACCAGCGGCACGCACTCGGCAGCCCGACCGGCGGCCAGGTCCGCCTCGACCACCTCCTGCACCAGCCAGCGCCACCGGTCCGCCACATCGGTGGCGAGCACCCGGACGGTGTCCAGGTGGGTGAGGTCCGGCAGGACCCGTCCGCGGACCAGCGCCACTGCGGCTCGCAGCGCCGCCTCGCGGTCGCCGCCCCGAGCGGTCTGGCGGGCGATCGCCACCAGTTGCCGGAACTCGCGGAGGTCGAGCTCGTCCTCGTCGAGGCGCAACACGTAGCCCGGCGACCGGGTCTCGATCAGCTCGTCTCGCCCGGCCTCGCGGGCGACACGCCGCAACACCGAGACATAGGACTGCAGGGTGGTCCTGGTCCCGTCGGTGGCCGAGGCGCCCCAGACCTCGTCGATGATCTGCTCCGTGCTGACGACGCTGTTGGCGTTGACCGCGAGGATCGCCAGGATCGCCCGGTGCATGGGCGCGGCGAGCTCGATCTCGGTCCCGGCGATGCTCCATCGCAGGTCACCGAGCAGATCGATGCGGAGCTTGGGTGCCCCTTGAGCGACGTCTGCCATGACTCAAGGATGGCCCAAGCGGCGCCTGAAATCATCACCGATGTCGAGACGTGACGCCGGGTCTTTCACAAGATCTCAGGCGGACTGACAGCCATACCAGCGGGAACCTATGCCACCGGCGTCACGTCTCGACACCCAAGTTCACTGGGCGGACAGCGACCACCGAGCGGGATGCGGTGGTCCCCCCTCCACCGAGCGTGACCTCC
>JBCCFK010000226.1:0-7716 GCA_039029775.1 Actinomycetota bacterium
GCTCAAAGTACAGCCGGTCTGACGTGTCGTAGTCGGTCGATACGGTTTCGGGGTTGCAGTTGACCATGATGGTCTCGTAGCCGGCGTCTTCGAGGGCGAAGCTGGCGTGGACGCAGCAGTAGTCGAACTCGATGCCCTGGCCGATCCGGTTGGGACCGGCACCGAGGATGATCACCTTCGGTCGATCCGACGACGCAACCTCGTCGGTGTCCTCGTAGGTCGAGTAGTGGTACGGCGTCTCCGCGGCGAACTCGGCGCCGCAGGTGTCGACGGTCTTGAACGTGGGCACCACACCGAGCTCGAGCCTGCGGGTCCGAACCGTCGGCTCGTCGACACCCCACAGATGCGCCAGCTGCGCATCGGAGAAGCCGAGCCGCTTGGCCCGACGCATGTCGGCGCGCTCGATCGTGTCGACGGTGAGGCCCGCGAGGTGGTGGCGCTCCTCCACGATCATCGACATCTGATCCAGGAACCACGGATCGACTGCGGTCTCGTCGTAGATGCGCTCGATGGTCACACCGCGTCGGAGCAGCTCGCCGAGCTGGACCACCCGATCGGGCGTGGCGATCGTCGCCTGATGCATGAGCTCGTCGTCGCTGAGGCCGGCGAACTCCGCCTCCGCGGGCTCGGCACCGAGGCCCAGCCGACCGAGCTCGAGCGAGCGCAGGCCCTTCTGCAGCGACTCGGGGAACGTTCGGCCGATCGCCATCGCCTCGCCGACCGATTGCATCTGAGTGCCGAGCACGGCCTCCGTGCCCGGGAACTTCTCGAACGCCCACCGCGGGATCTTCGTCACGACGTAGTCGATCACCGGTTCGAAGCTGGCCGGCGTCTTCTTCGTGATGTCGTTGGGGATCTCGTCGAGCGTGTACCCGACGGCCAGCTTGGCGGCGATCTTGGCGATCGGGAACCCCGTCGCCTTCGACGCCAGGGCCGACGATCGACTCACGCGCGGGTTCATCTCGATGATGACGATCTCGCCGTTCTCGGGATTGAGCGCGAACTGCACGTTCGACCCACCGGTCTCGACGCCGACCCGCCGCATGCAGGCGAACGCGGCGTTCCGCATCTCCTGGTACTCGACGTCGGTCAACGTCTGGCTCGGGGCCACCGTGATCGAGTCACCGGTGTGGACGCCCATCGGGTCGAGGTTCTCGATCGTGCAGATCACCACGCAGTTGTCGGCGTGGTCCCGCATGACCTCGAGCTCGAATTCCTTCCAACCCTTGATCGACTTCTCGATCAGGATCTCCGAGATGGGGCTGGCCGCCAGTCCGTTGGAGGCGATCTTCTCGAACTCGTCGGGCGTCGAGGCGATACCGGTGCCCTTGCCGCCCAGGATGTACGCAGGACGGACGATGACGGGCAGGCCGAGACCGGTGATGATCTCCCTGGCCTCCTCCATCGTGTGCGCGACACCGGACGCGGGCACGTTGAGACCGATGCCGGTCATCGCCACCTTGAACTGTTCGCGATCCTCGGCGGTGGCGATCGCATCGGCCTTGGCGCCGATCAACTCGACGCCGTACTCGTCCAGGACGCCGAGCTCGACGAGCTCCATCGCCAGGTTGAGCGCCGTCTGGCCACCCAGGGTGGGGAGCAGGGCGTCGGGGCGCTCGCGGTCGATGATCTTGGTCAGCACCTCAGCGGTCAACGGCTCGACGTAGGTCGCGTCGGCGAAGTCCGGGTCGGTCATGATCGTGGCCGGGTTCGAGTTGGCCAGGACCACCGTGTAGCCCTCTTCGCGGAGCACGCGACACGCCTGCGTCCCGGAGTAGTCGAACTCGCAGGCCTGACCGATCACGATCGGTCCGGAACCGATCAGGAGGATCTTCTCGATGTCGTCGCGGCGCGGCATCAGGCTGCTTCTCCCTTCACCCGGGCCATCAGGGCTTCGAATTCTGCGAACAGGTATCTGGCGTCGTGTGGTCCAGGGCCCGCCTCCGGGTGATGCTGGACGCTGAAGCCGGGCGCATCGACGAGCCGCAGGCCCTGGCAGACACCGTCGTTGAGGTTCACGTGGGTCATCTCCGCCCGGCCGCGGAAGGTCTCGGCATCGACCGCGAAGTTGTGGTTCTGGCTCGTGATCTCGATCCTGCCCGTGTCGAGGTTCTTCACCGGATGGTTGCCGCCGTGGTGGCCGAAGGGCATCTTGACCGTCGTCCCACCGATGGCGAGCCCCAGCAGCTGATGGCCCAGACAGATCCCGAAGATCGGGACCCTGCCGACGAGCTCGGCGATCGTCTCCGGAGCATGCTCGACCGCGGCGGGGTCACCCGGCCCGTTGGAGAGGAAGACGCCGTCGGGGTCGCGGGCCAGGATGTCGGCAGCGCTGGTCGACGCCGGCACGACCTCGATCGTTCCCAAGCGTGAGAGGTGGCGGAGGATCGTGCGCTTGATGCCGAAGTCCATCGCGACGATCCGCCGGCTGCCCCCCGTCGACTCGACCACGTACGGCTCGGGCGTGGTCACCTGGGCGACGAGGTCGATGCCATCGGTCCCGCGCTCGGCCGCGGCGGCGGCGCGCAGGGTGTCCAGGGCGGCAGTGCCGAAGGCCCCCGGCATCGCGCCGAGGTCGCGGATGTGGCGGGTCAGGCGGCGGGTGTCGACGCCAGCGATCCCGGGGATGCCGTGCGATGTCAGGAGCGCGTCCAGATCGTCGGTGCTCCGCCAGTTGCTCCGGCGTCGGGACAGCTCCCGCACGACGACCCCGCGACAGAACGGCCGACGGCTCTCGTGGTCGTCGTCGTTCACGCCGTAGTTCCCGATGTGGGGGTACGTGAACGTGATGATCTGACCCGCGTAGGACGGATCCGTGATCACCTCCTGATATCCGGTCAACACCGTGTTGAAGACCACCTCGCCGCCGGCGACGCCGTCGGGGGCGTCGGCGCCGATGGCCTCACCCTCGAAGACCTCGCCGTCGGCGAGCACCAGTGCTGCTTCGCGAATCGTCATCCTTGCCTTCCTTGAACCCCGTCCGCGTGGTGCGGACGGGAGCGATGGGTCGTCCCTGTCGTGCGTTCCATCACCGCCGTGCCTCCGCGTCGACCACCACGGGTTCGCCGTGGAGGACGGTGTGGCGCACCCGACCCCGCAGGGACCGACCCGCCCACAGCGTGCTGCGGCTCCGGCTGGCCATGGAGGTCGGATCGACGACCCACTCGGCGGTGGGGTCGATGACCGTGAGGTTGGCGGGGCGTCCCGCGTCGATCGGTCCGCCATGGGTCTCGCTCAGCCCGGCGACCGCAGCGGGTCCCCAGGACAGCGCGGCGAGAATCCGCGGTACCGGCAGGTCGAGCTCGGTGAGCGCCACGGCCAGCGCGGTCTCCAGCCCCACCCCACCGGACGGCGCCTCGTCGAACGGAAGCTCCTTGAGGTGTGGCTCGTGCGGCGTGTGGTCGCTGACGATCGCGTCGATGATCCCGTCGGCCAGCGCCTGCCTGAGGGCGGCCACGTCATTGGGGGTCCGGAGCGGCGGCGACGTCTTGAACACCGGGTCGTAGGAGGCGATGGCCTCGTCGGTGAGCACGAGGTGGTGCGGCGCGACCTCGGCGGTGATGGGCAAGCCGGACGTCCGGGCCGCGCGAACCATGCCCAGGCTGCCTGCGGTCGACAGGTGCTGGAAGTGGACCCGTCCGCCCGTCAGACGGCTGAGGGTGATGTCGCGGACGACCATCAGCTCCTCCGCCTCCGCCGGGACGCCGGGAATGCCCAGGTCCGACGACATGACTCCTTCGTGCATGTGCCCGCCGCGGCTGAGTGCCTCGTTGTCGCAGTGCTGGGCGATCGTGAGCCCCAGGCCCGAGGCGTACTCGAGGGCACGGCGCATGAGACGGTCGTCCTGCACGCCGGTGCCGGCGTCGGTGAAGAGCGCGACGCCGAGGTCGGCCATCTCCGACATCGGGCTGAGGCGCTCGCCGGCGCCGCCCACCGTGACCGTGCCGGCGATCTCGATGTCGCACAGCGCGTCGCGGGACAGGTCGTGAATCTCGCGGACGCCGGCCGGCCCGTCGACCACGGGATCGGTGTCCGGCATCGCGACGACCGCGGTGAATCCGCCGAGCGCGGCGGCTCGCGACGCGGACTCGATGGTCTCCGCCTCTTCGTTGCCGGGCTGTCCGAGTCGCGCGTTCAGGTCGACGAGGCCGGGCGACACGAAGCACCCGGATGCGTCGAGGATGATGTCGCCGCTCAGGTCCGGGCCGACGGCGGTGATCCGGCCGTCGTCGATGACGACGTCGGCCCGTCGTTCGCCGGTGGCGTCGACCAGGGTGCCTCCCTTGACGGCGAGCGACGCCATCAGCCTTCCTCCGCATCGTCGATGGTCGGGGGTCCATCGGACCCCAACAGCTTGTACAGGACGGCCATGCGGGTCACCACGCCATTTCCGACCTGGTCGGTGATGACCGCGTTCTCGAGATCGGGAACGTCGCCGGCGACCTCGACGCCACGGTTCATCGGTCCCGGATGCATGACCATGGTCTCCGGCCGCAGCGACCGAGCACGCGCCGAGGTGAGGCCGAACCGAGCCGTGTACTCGCGGAGGGTGGGCACGAGCGCCGCTTCGTCCTGGCGTTCCAGTTGCATCCGCAGCAGATACACCACGTCGGCGGCGGCGCAGGCGTCGTCCATGTCCTCGGTCACCTTGACGGGCCAGGTGTCGAGGCTGGGTGGGAGCAGCGTGGTGGGTGCGACGAGCGTGACCTCGGCGCCGAGCGCCGTGAACGCCTTGACGTTCGACCGGGCGACCCGGGAGTGTTTGATGTCACCGACCATGGTGACCTTGAGGCCGTCGAGCCCGCCCAGGTGGCGACGGATCGTGTAGCAGTCGAGCAGCGCCTGGGTCGGGTGCTCGTGCCAGCCGTCGCCGGCGTTGACGATGGCGGCGTCGGTCCATTGGGTGATCTGGATCGGCACCCCCGCCGAGCCGTGCCTGACGACGATCCCGTCGACGCCCATGGCGCTGATCGTCTCGACGGTGTCGCGGAGCGACTCACCCTTCTTCACCGAACTCGAGGACACACTGAAGTTCAGCGTGTCGGCGCTCAGTCGCTTGGCCGCGGTCTCGAAGCTGAGGCGGGTCCGGGTCGAGTCCTCCCAGAACAGCCAGGCGATCGTCTTGCCCCGCAGCGCCGGCACCTTCGGGATCCGACGGCTGCTCACCTCGAGGAAGTGATCGCTCAGATCGAGCAGCTCCGTCAGCCCGTCCGCCCCCAAGTCGTCGACGGAGATCAGATGGCGGGTCACGGTGCGTCCTCCTCGGCGGGCTCGAGGGTTCCGAGGGCCACCCCGTCATCGGTGACGTCGACCAGCTCGTCGCGTCGGGTCGGCAGGTTCTTGCCGACGAAGTCCGGCCGGATCGGCAACTCCCGATGGCCGCGATCGACCATCACCGCGAGCTGCACGGCACGGGGCCGTCCGAAGTCGGTCAGCGCGTCCAGCGCCGCGCGGATCGTGCGTCCCGTGAACAACACGTCGTCGACCAACACGACCACCCGGTTCGTCAGATCGACCGGGATCGCGGTCGGGGCTTCGGGCATCACCGGGCGGAGCCCGATGTCGTCGCGGTAGAAGGCGACATCGAGCGTTCCCTGGGGCACCGACGTGCCCTCGATCTCAGCCAGATTCTCGGCGAGACGTATGGCGAGGGGGACGCCCCCGGTCTGGAGGCCGACGACCACCACGTCGGCGAGGCCGTGGTTGCGCTCCACCACTTCGTGGGCGATTCGCCAGATGGCTCGCCGCACGTCGTCGGCATCCATCGGCTCGCTGTGGGCGACGAATCGTCGGGCAGCAAAAACGCCCCCGTCGGGGGGCGTCGAAGGTCGCTCGCGTTCGGCCACTCTCGGGTCCTCTCGTCCGTTCGAGCCTCACGGGACTCACTTCACGGTCGAGAGCTCACACTATCAATCGCGCCGGACGAGTCGCGGATGGATGACGAAGGTCACACGGGCGGACCGTCCACCGTCACCTCGCGCGTCCAGAGGCCCACGGCGAAGCCGAAGGAGACGCGGTCGACGGCAGCGCCGCGGGCGCCGAAGAAGCGTCCGAGGAGTCGGCGGGCGTCCTCGATCGTGTCGAACTCGAACACCGTCTCGATCGCGGTGAGCTCGAAGCCGAGCCGATGCCAGAACGCGGGGTCGGCCGCGATGTCGGTGTCGGCCAGCGCGCCGAACTCGTCGCCGCCGAGGTTGTCGACCACCGCGATCACCCCGCCGGGACGCACGACCCGCCACGCCTCGCGCAGACCGGGACCCGGATCGAAGTTCCGGCTGAAGAAGTACGCCCACGTCGAGTAGAGACCGTCGAAGGAGTCTCGGGCGAACGGCATCGCTTCCGCGTCACCGCGGAGCCACGCCATCGGAACCGAGGCGTCGATCATGCCCGCGGCGGGTTCGACAGCCACGGGTGTCCGGCTGGGCGTCGTCAGCCGTGCGGCGGTGTGCCCGGATCCCGCGCCGATGTCGAGTACGAGCCCGTCGGGCAGGACGGCATCGAGCGCGGCCACGACGCGTTGGGGCCGATCCATGGCTCGGCGCTCGATGGCGAAGAGTTCCGGTTCGGACGCACCGTAGAACGGCAGGACACCCATCGACCGAGTCTCGCGTGTGCCGTCGGAGTCAGGCGCGGTCGACGTAGACGCGCTTGCCGCCGTGGTCGGCGGCCAGCAGGTCGAATCCACAACGCTCGACGACGGCATGGCTCGCAGTGTTGGCGGGATCGCACTCGGCGACGATCACGATCCGGCCGAGTTCGGAGCGCAGCCATGCGGTCGCGGTCCCGACGGCCCTCGCTGCCAGGCCTCGCCCTCGCGCAGCCTCGGCGAGCCAGTACCCGAGGAGACAGGCTCGGCGTGGTTCGTCGAAGGAGGTGAATCCCACCTCCCCGACGAGCGTGCCGTCGACGTCGATGACCAGGTCCAGCGCCGTCGCGGTCGCGCGGCGTTCGGGCTCGCCGCGGATCCAGCGCCGCGCGACCTCGATCTCGGCCGTCGGCGGCTCGAGCCAGCGGCGGACCTCGATGTCCGCCCATGCGGCGGCCAGCGCCTCGGCGTCGCCCGGCACGGGTGGACGCAACCGGACGTCGTCGTCGAGATCGGCAGGCGGGATCGGCAGCGGCCTCGGGGGCCACGGCACCACCATCAGGGCTCCGGCGGAGCCTCGGGAGCGGGCTCGTCGGGCCGCAACTCGCGCGCGAGACGGGCGAGCACGCCGTTGACGAATCGACTCGACGAGTCCGTCGAGTACTCACCTGCGAGTTCGACCGCTTCGTTGATGATGACGCCGGCCGGAATGTCGTCGCGATGCTCGAGTTCGAACGTCCCCATCCGCAGCAGGGCTCGATCGATCGCCGGCATCCGCGCCACCGACCAGTGGTGACTGGCGGCCTCGAGGCGCTCGTCGATGTCATCCATCGCGGCGGCGAGGTCGGGCGTGACCTGCCTGGCGTAACCGGTCAGCGGGAGTGGCAGAGCCTCGACCAACTCGGTCAACGGAACGCCCTTGGACTCGGCCTCGTAGAGCAGGCCCAGGACGCGTTCACGGCCCTCGCGGCGCGAGCCGGCCGCCGCGACAACGGGCTCGTCGGCTGCGCTCATCGGCTGGTCCGACGTCGGGGCGAGGAGGTGATGCGCACGAAAACGGGCTCAGGCGCGCGAGATGTAGGTGCCCGAGCGGGTGTCGACCTTGATCCGCTCGCCCTGCTCGATGAACA
>JBCCFK010000227.1:0-7715 GCA_039029775.1 Actinomycetota bacterium
GCGACGCCGTCCGCCATGACGGCACACCGGTGCTGGAGATCCCCTGGGTTCGTCGCAACCTCGCCGAGGTGACAGCCGAGCTCGAGTACCTGCGCCTCCTCAACTGGAAGGTGGCGTGGTCGGTGGCCACCACGCACCTCGACGTGGCGGACTCGTCGTCGGTGAAGGTCTACGGCACCGAGTTCTACACACGGGCGTTCCGGAAGCTGATGCAGATCTACAACGAGCTCGGCTACCTGAGCTCGACCGACGCCGGTCAGGGCTCGACCCTCGAGTCGCTGTACCGGTCGCTGGTCATCCTGACCTTCGGCGGTGGCACCAACGAGATGCAGCGTGACCTGATCACCATGTTCGGCCTGGGCTTCCCCCGGGCGGATCGGTAGGGACCATGGACTTCGACTTCGACGAGGAAGAGCAGGCGATCGCCGACCTCACGGCGCAGATCCTCGACGACCAGGTGACCCACGAGTCCCTGCGTGAACTGACGGCAGACCCCGACGTGGACTGGGACGCCGACCTGTGGGCACTCCTGGCTGACGCGGGCATCCTCGGCGCGGCGTTGCCGGAGCAGCACGGCGGCGCGGGCCTCGACTTCCTGGCCGTCACTGCTGCACTGGAGCAGATCGGTCGGACCGCGGCACCGATCCCGTTCCTCGAAACCGTGGTGATGGGTGGCCTGACGATCGCCGAGTTCGGGACGCCGGCCCTCCAGGACGAACTCCTCGAACGGATCGCGACGGGCCGGGTGTACGTCACGGCGGCGCTGGTCCCCGGCGAGCCCGTCACGGTCGACGCCGATGCGTGCACCGGGGTGTTGACCTGCGTCCCGTTCGGCATGCACACCGACGTGATCCTCGTGCCGACGACGGACGGCATGCGGGTGATCGACGTCGAGGCAACCGGCGACACGATGACGCGCACCGAGCAGGCGACCACGACCGGTCACCCCCAGGCGCGGATCGAGCTGGCCGGAACGCCGAGCCAACGGCTCGGCTCGGCCGCGACCGACGACGTCCTCGCGTGGCTGCGGCCCCGTGTCGACTCGGCGATCTGCTCGATGCTGGCGGGCGCTTGCCAGGCCGCGTTGAAGCTCGCGGCTGACTACGCACAGCAACGTCACCAGTTCGACCGGCCGATCGCCACGTTCCAGGCGGTGAGCCAGCGGGCGGGCGACGCCTACATCGACACCGAGGCGGTGAACCTCACGTCACGCCAGGCCGCGTGGCGGATCTCCGCGGGACGCCATGCCGACGAGCAGGTGGCCATCGCCCGCTGGTGGGCATCGGAGGCCGGCTTCAGGGTCATGCATGCCGCCACCCATCTCCACGGAGGTGTCGGCGTGGATCGCGACTACCCGCTCCACCGCTACTTCCTCATGACCCGCCAGCTCGAGCTCACGCTGGGCAACGCCGAGGAGCAGCTGGCACGACTCGGCGACCTGATCGCCGAGCGATCCTGACCACGTGGCGAGGCGGATCGAGACAACCGAACGTCGTGCCCGTCTGGGCCGGCGCCACGGCCTGGTGGAGCGGTTGTCCGATCCCGTTGCCGCAGCCGACGCCATGGTGGTGCTCCACGCCACCGACCCGGCGACGGTGTTCCTGTCGGTGCTGGCTCGCGTGTCCGACCCGTCGATCGAGGCGATCGAGACGGCGCTGTACGACGACCGTTCGCTCGTTCGCACCCTCGCCATGCGCCGCACGCTCTTCGTCGCCAGCCGAGAGGTGTTGCCGGCCGTCGAGGGGTCGTCGACCCCGGCGGTGGCCGGGGTGGAGCGCAAACGCCTCGAGGACGGGCTCGCGGCCGGCGGCGTGGACGAGCCGGCGCTCTGGCTGAGCGAGGCGGCCGACGAGATCAGTGCCGCGCTCGGACCCGACGGTGCCCCCGCCAGAGAGCTGACCAAGCTGGTGCCGCGCCTGTCGACTCGGATCCTCATGGGCCGAGGGACCAAGCATCCGCTGGAGTCCGGCGCCACGTCGCGGACGCTCGGCGTCCTCGCGAACGACGGTATGCTCGTCCGCGGCCGTCCGGGCGGCAACTGGACCGGCCGCATGTACACCTGGCAGGTCCGAGCCGACTGGCTCGGCGAGGAACCTCCGCCGCCCGACCCTGCCGAGGCGCGCGCCGAGCTCGTCCGTCGCTGGCTGGCGACGTTCGGACCCGGCACGATGACCGACCTCAAGTGGTGGACGAAGTGGAAGGTCGCCGAGGTCACCGAGGCGCTCGCGGCCACCGGGGCCGTGCATGTCGATCTGGAGGACGGGACGGGCTGGGTGCTCCCCGACGACGTCGATCCCGTCGAACCGGGTCCCGCGTGGGCGGCGCTGCTCCCGTCGCTCGACCCCACGCCCATGGGGTGGAAGGAGCGCGACTGGTTCCTCGGACCCCACGAAGCGCCCCTGTTCGACCGCAACGGCAACATCGGGCCGACGGTGTGGATCGACGGCCGGATCGTCGGCGGCTGGTCGCAGCGCCCGAACGGCGAGATCGTCACCGAGCTGCTCGAGGACGTCGGCACCGATCACCGGGCGCTCGTCGACGTCGAGGCGGAACGCCTCGCCGCCTGCATCGGCGACACCGTGGTGAAGCCCAGCTTCCCGACCCCACTGCAGAAGCAGCTGAGCGAAGGCTGACCGGACCGGGCTCAGCCGGCGGTCTCGACGACGCGCTCGAGCACCCAGTCGGGGTTGTCGGCGACGGTGCGGCCCAGGCGGCCGGTGGAGTCGAAGAGCGCGAAGAGCGTGCCGTCGAGCGAGCCCAGCACACGGGTACCGCGCAGCTCGCGCACCTTGTCGGCCGTCTCGGCATCGGTGCGTCTCGCCACCGCCCACGAGGTCGGCGACATGTCGACCTTGGAGCCGAACTCGTGCTCGAGTCGGTGAGCGAAGACCTCGAACTGCATCTGACCCACGGCGCCGAGCACCGGCGAGGCGGTGGGCGCGTCGAGGTCGCGCAGGACCTGGACCACACCCTCCTCGTCGAGCTGATCGAGCCCCTTGCGGAACTGCTTCGACTTCGACACGTCGATCGGGCGGGCGCTCCAGAACAGCTCCGGCTCGAAGCGCGGGATCGGTGGATAGGCGATGTGATCGCCCTCGAACAACGTGTCACCGATCCGGAGGTCCGAGGCGTTGACCAGACCGATCACGTCGCCGGGCCAGGCCTCGTCCAGGGTGTCGCGCTCCGCGCCGAACACCGAGGTGGCGAACTTGGTGCTGAACGGCTTCTTGAGCCGCTCATGGGTGACCTGCATCCCCCGTTCGAACCGGCCGGAGTTGATGCGCATGAACGCCATCCGGTCGCGATGCGACGGATCCATGTTGGCCTGGACCTTGAACACGAACGCCGAGAACGGCCCGTCCAGGGACCGGTACTCGCCCTCCTCGCTCTCACGGGGCATGGGCGCCGGCGCCAGGTCGATCACCGAGTCCAAGAGGTGCCGGACGCCGAAGTTGGTGAGCGCCGACCCGACGAAGAGCGGGCTGGTCTCGCCGGCGAGGAACGTCTTGGGGTCGTGGGTCGCGCCGATCTCGTCGAGGAGCATGACCTCCTCCGACGCCTGCTCCCAGGCGTCGCCCTCTGATTCCTCGGCCTCCTCGGCGGAGATGATCTCCTCCGGGGCTTCGGTGGCGCCTCGCGTCGTCCGGGTGAAACGCACGAACTCGCCGCTCCGCCGGTCGATCACACCGCGGAAGTCGCCGCCGGGACCGACCGGCCAGGTGATGGGTGTGGTCTGGAGGCCGATCAGCTCCTCGATCTGGTCCATCAGCTCGAGGGGTTCGCGGCCGGGCCGGTCCCACTTGTTGATGAACGTGAGGATCGGCATGTCGCGGGCCTTGCAGACCTCGAACAGCTTGAGCGTCTGGGCCTCGATGCCCTTGGCCGCGTCGAGCACCATCACCGCGGCGTCGACGGCTGCCAACACGCGGTAGGTGTCCTCGGAGAAGTCCCGGTGACCGGGGGTGTCGAGCAGGTTGACGACGTGGTCGCGGTAGTCGAACTGCATCACGGCGGACGCGATCGAGATGCCGCGATCCTGCTCCATCGCCATCCAATCCGAACGCGCCGAGCGACGGCCCTCGCGCGCCTTGACGGAACCGGCCTGCGCCACCTGGCCCGAGTACAGCAGGAACTTCTCGGTGAGGGTCGTCTTGCCGGCGTCCGGATGGCTGATGATGGCGAAGGTACGTCGCCGTTCGGCCTCGGAGGCGATGCGTTCGGAGCTCATGACCGAACCAAGGGTAGGAGCGCCGCTGCCCGATCACGCGACCCCCACCGCGGGATGCCAGCATGGAGCGATGTCGCCCCGCCCCCGCTTCGTCCCCCTCATCGTCGCGCTCGCACTGCTGGCCGCCGCCTGTGGCGGTGACGGAGATCAGGCTGCCCAGCCCGACGAGCCCACGTCGACACCGGCCCCCACGGTCGCGACCGAGCCCACCGAGACAGCGGAGGCCGATGCCGACGAACCGGCCGAGGAGCCGGCGGTGGAGACCGAGCCCCAGGTCGACCCGGAATCGGTGCCGTTCACCCTTCGTCCGAGCGTCAACCAGCTGCACATCCTGGACGCTGCGCCGGCATCGGCGGTGTCGATCGAGGGGCCAGGCGGATTCACCGCCGAGGGCGTGGTCGACGAGCTGGGCTCGCTGCTGTTCCGCGATGTCCCGGCGGGCGAGTTCACGGTCCGGGCGGGTGAGGCTGCCACAACGACCACCGTCGCCGACGTCACCGACCCGGCGCCGGACGCCTCGTTCTATGCCGATCAGGAGATCGGCGAGGGCTTCGGCTACCTGACCACTCGTGACGGCACGACGCTGTCGGTCAACGTCACCCTCCCGGCCGGCGACGGCCCCTACCCGACCGTCGTCGAGTACTCGGGGTACGACCCCTCGAATCCCGGTTCCGGCACGTTCGCGCAGCTGTACACGACCCTCGGGTACGCCTACGTCGGCGTCAACATGCGCGGCACCGGCTGCAGCGGTGGCTCGTTCGAGTTCTTCGAACCGGTCCAGCTGCTCGACGGCTACGACGCCATCGAGGCCGTCGCCGCCCAACCGTGGGTGTTCGACAACGAGGTCGGCATGGTCGGGGTCTCCTACCCCGGGATCTCCCAGCTGTTCGTGGCGAGCACCCAGCCACCGAGCCTGGCGGCGATCACCCCCTTGTCGGTCCTGGACGACTCGGCGCGCAGCACGCTCTATCCCGGCGGCATCCTGAACACCGGGTTCGCGGCCGACTGGTCGGCCGAGCGCGAGTCGGACTCCGCGCCGTACGGGCAGGGGTGGGAGCAGGGCGTCGTCGACGCGGGTGACACCGTGTGCGAGGCGAACCAACTCGTCCGGCTCCAGAACACCGACGCCGCATCGTTGATCCTCGACAACCCGTACTACGACCCTGCGGTGGCCGACGCGATCAACCCGTCGCTGCTCGTGGACCGGATCGAGGTGCCCGTGTTCCTGGCCGGCGCCTGGCAGGACGAGCAGACGGGTGGACACTTCCCGGCGATGCTCGACGACTTCACGGCCACGCCCGCCCTGTACGCCACGATCATGAACGGCTCCCACACCGAGTCGATCGCCAACGTCGCGGTGCTCGAACGGTTCATCGAGTTCCTCGATCTGTACGTCGCCAAGCGCACCCCCGACCTTGCTGCCGCCACCGTGCTGGCGCCCATCATCGGCGGTGGCCTGACCGGCGCGGCGGTCGGCCTGCCCACCGGCGATCGGTTCAGCGGGCTTTCGTACGAGGAGGCGTTGGCCGCGTATGAACAGGACCCGAGGATCCGCATCCTGTTCGAGAGCGGCTACGGCGATCCGGAGAACCCGGGGGCCCCGGTCCCCCGCTACGAGGCCGGCTACGAGTCGTGGCCGCCGCCTGAGGGCCAGCTCGTGACGTGGTACTTGAGGGGCGACGGCCGCATGACCACCGAGCCGGAACCCACCGCAGCCGGCGACGACGAATCGAACCCACCAAGCAGCTACGTCGCCGACCCGGACAATGTGGCGTCCACCATCTACGAGGGTGACTCCGGTGGAATCTGGCGGACCGAGGTCGACTACGACTGGCAGCCGATCCCGGCGGGCAGCGGCGTCGACTGGATCACGGAGCCGCTGACCGAGGACCTAGTGGCTGTGGGCTTCGGGTCGCTCGACCTCTGGCTCCGATCCAGCGCGGACGACACCGATCTCGAGGTGACGATCAGCGAGGTTCGTGCCGACGGTTCGGAGATCTACGTCCAGACCGGGTGGTTGCGGGCCAGCCGGCGGACGCTCGACGAGTCGGAGTCTCGGCCGAATCGTCCCGTCCACACCCACCTGGAAAGCGACGCTGCGCCGCTGCCGGATCCCACCCTTCGGGAGTTCACCGAAGTCAGGGTCGAGATCTTCCCCTTCGCCCACGCGTTCCGGGCCGGCTCTCAGGTCCGAGTCACCGTGGACGCACCCGGTGGTGCCCGCCCGCTGTGGGCGTTCGACACGGCACTCCCCGGCGGCGAGGTCAACGAGATCGCCCATGACGCCGACTTCCCGTCGAAGCTCGTGCTGCGGTCGGTCCCCGGCATCGACGTGCCTGCCGAGGCACCACCGTGCGGAGCCCTCCGGTCTCAGCCGTGCCGGGAGTACGTGTCGCTCCGCAACTGATCGACCAGAGCTAGCGGCGCACCGTACGGCAGGTTATTGTACGGAGACATACGAACTCGGAACGAAGGGGTTCCTGCATGAGCGACGACACGCTGACCGAGGACGACGCACAGGCCTTCCGCGAGCGCTGCCAGGCGTTCCTCGAGGAGCACGCAACCGGCGTGCACGTCGGCGACGATCCCCGGGACGAGAAGACGATCGCGATCAACAAGAACTTCCAGGGCAAGCTCGCCGAGGCCGGACTGGCCGGGCTGACCTACCCCGAGGAGTACGGCGGCCAAGGCCTCACCAAGGCGCACGATCGCATCTGGCGCGAGGAGTACGCCAAGTACCCCGACATGACGGCGCAGCTGACCATCAGCCACGGCATGTGCCTGCCCATGGTCGCCGAGTACGGCACCGACGAGCAGAAGGCGAAGTATCTCGCCGACAACATCTCGGCCAAGACCGTCTGGTGCCAGATGTTCTCCGAGCCCGGCGCCGGCTCCGACGTCGCCAGCCTCCAGACCAAGGCCGAACTCGACGGCGACGAGTGGACCATCAACGGCCAGAAGGTCTGGACCACCCTCGCCCACGTCTCCGACTACGGCATCCTCATCGCCCGCACCGACCCCGACCAGGTCAAGCACGGCGGCATCTCGATGTTCATCGTCGACATGAAGGACCCGGCGGTCGAGGTCCGCGCCATCCACCAGATCGACGGTGGCATGCACTTCAACGAGGTCTTCTTCACCGACCTCCGCGTCCCGAAGGACAACATGCTCGGCCCCTACAACGAGGGCTGGCGCCTGGCCACCGCGATGCTCATGTACGAGCGTGTCGCCATCGGCACCGGCAGCTCGTCGGGCATCACCACTCCGTACTCGAAGCGGCTCATCAAGCACGCCACCAAGAACGGCAAGATCGCCGATCCGGTCGTGCGCGACAAGATCATGAAGCTCTACTCCGAGGAGACCGCCAAGAGCCCGGGTCCGCATGGCCACCAGGCTCTTGGCGGTCTCCTCGGAGTAGAGCTTAATGATCTTGTCGCGCACGACCGGATCGGCGATCTTGCCGTTCTTGGTGGCGTGCTTGATGAGC
>JBCCFK010000228.1:0-7672 GCA_039029775.1 Actinomycetota bacterium
CACGGCTGCATCTCGCCCTTGAAGGTGACCTTGACCGACTCGGGGATCGGCATCGACGCCTCACCGGTGGCGAGTGCCAGGGCGACGGTGCCGGAGTCAGCACCGAAGGCGACGCCCTTCGACATGCGGGTGTGGGAGTCGCCACCGATGATGATGGCCCAGTCGTCGACGGTGATGTCGTTGAGGACCTTGTGGATCACGTCGGTCATCGGGGCGTATTCGTGCTCGGGGTCGCGCGCCGTGATGAGCCCGAAGTCGTTCATGAACCTCATGAGGCGCGGGATGTTCTCCTGGGCCTTGGTGTCCCAGACCGAGGCGGTGTGGCAGCCGGACTGGTAGCCGGCGTCGACGATGGGGGAGATGACGGTCGACGCCATCATCTCGAGCTCCTGGGACGTCATCAGGCCGGTGGTGTCCTGGGAGCCGACGATGTTGACCTCGACCCGGGTGTACGAACCGGCGTGCAGCGTCGCGCCCGATGTGCCGACGGCATTGCGGTTGAAGATCTTCTCGACGGCGGTCAGGCCCTGACCCTCGTGGGTGACCTCGGCCGACGGGGCGAACACGGGGGGTGCCTCGATCCCCAGGGTGTTGGCGGCGAAGGTCTGGAGCTTCTTCCCGAAGACGATGGCGTAGGAGCCGCCGGCCTTCATGAACTCGACCTTCTGCGGGGTGAACGCTGACGAGATGTCCATGACCTCGTTGCCCTCGGCGTCGAGGAGCTTCTGGGTCCGGGTGTCGATGGTCAGGACCGTGCCGGTGTCGATCGAATAGGTCTGCTCGAGCACGGCCTCACCGTCGTCGTCGACGATCAGCTCACCGTCGGCGTCGAAGGTGGTGACCCAGTTCTTCAGGTCGAGCCCGATCCCGCCGGTGACGCCGACGGTGGTGAGGAAGATCGGGGAGATGCCGTTGGTGCCGGCCACGATCGGGGCGAAGTTGATGAACGGGACGTACGGGCTCGCCTGCTTCCCGATCCACAGCGCGACGTTGTTGACGCCCGACATGCGCGACGAACCCACGCCCATCGTGCCCTTCTCGGCGACGAGCATCACCCGCTTGTCGGGGTGAGCGGCCTGCAGGTCGAGGAGCGCCTGCTGCTTCTCGGCGTCGTGCTCGAACATGCTCTGGCCGTGGAGCTCACGGTCCGAGCGGGAGTGGGCATCGGCACCGGGGGAGAGGAGGTCGGTTGAAATGTCGCCGACGCCGGCGACGAAGGTCACGATCTCGATCTGTTCGTCGATGTCGGGCAGCTCGGTGAAGAACTCGGCGTTCGCGTAGCTCTGGAGCACCTCGGTGACCAGTTCGTTGCCGGCCTGATGGGCTTCGGCCAGGCGGGCCATGTCGGCCTCGTAGAGGAAGACCTGGGTCTTCAACACGTCGGCGGCCTGGCGGGCGATCGCGGTGTCGTCACCGAGGAGGAGGTCGAGCAGGACCTCGATCGACGGGCCGCCCTTCATGTGCGACAACTGCTCGAAGGCCGACTCGACCGAGATCTCGGCGACGGTCTTCGACCCGACGATGATCTCCTGGAGGAACCGGGCCTTCAGTCCGGCGGCGCTCGTGGTGCCCGGCAGCACGTTGAAGATGAAGAACTGCAGGCAATCGTCGCGATGCTCGCTGGTCGTGTCCTCGATCTGTTCGATGATCTCGGCCAGCAGGTCCGCGCCGTCGACCGGCTTCGGGTGAAGCCCCTGGGCCTTGCGTTCGTCGATCTCGCGCAGGTATTCGGCGTACAGACTCATCGTGTTCGCTCCTGATTCGAAGCCATGTGGCGGAGGCGGGCTCGAACACCCGGCCGAGGTCAGATCGTACCCGGCGGTCGTGCTCCGGCTACGAGCCGACCGCGCCTCCGCAGCGCTGTCGCGTGGCAGCTCGCGTCATGCCTCCGCGGCAGCCATTCGTTCGAGCCCGTCGAGGATCAGGGTGATGCCGACCTCGAACTCGTCGCCGAAGTCGTAGCCGGGTCTGAGTACGTATCCGTGGGTGAACTCGGTGAGGTACGGGTACAGGTCCTCGGGCATGCGCTCCGCCATGGCTCCGGCCACCTCGGCCATCTCGTCGCCACCCGTGGCCGGCAGCGTCGCCTCCTGGAGAGCGAAGCCGAAGAGAAACGCGTCGATGAGGGCGTAGGCGTGTCCCATCAGGGGGAGCGAGAACCCCGCTCGGCGGAAGCAGCCGAGCACGGCGTCGTGGTGGGTCAGCGTCGCGGGTCCGGGGGACGTTCGTGTCTCCATCAGTGGCGCGGCCCAGGGGTGACGCGCGAGCACGGCACGCATCGACTCACAGCGCACGAGGATCGCCGAGCGCCAGTCCACGCCGTCGGGCGGGAGGGTGATCTCGGCGAACACGCTGTCGACCATCCCGTCGATGATCGCCTCCTTGTTCGGCACGTGGTGGTAGATCGTCATCGGCTTCACGTCGATCGAGTCCGCCAGCTTCCTGATCGTCAACGCGTCGGCGCCGATGCGGTCCGCGAGGGCGACCGCTCCCTCGATCACGCGCGCTGCGGTCAGCTTCGGCGATGGCATGGAACCTCCGGACACGGGTCCAGTTGACTTCGTACTAAGTACGAAAATAGTGGTTCGTACTTAGTACGAACAAGCATTGACCAGCATCGATGGAGCAGTCCCATGACCACCACGACCGCCGTCAGCGCCGCGAGCATCGCTGGCGCATCAACCCACGAAGCCCCGACCGGCCCCTCCGCACCGCGCATGCGGGCGATCACCCAAACCCGGTACGGCGACAGCTCGGTGCTCGAGATGGGTGAGATCGCCGTCCCGACAATCGCCCCCGACGAGGTCCTGATCGAGGTCGGGGCCGCTGCGATCGATCGCGGCACCGAACACCTCATGACCGGCACGCCGTGGCTCATCCGGCTGGCCGGGTTCGGGCTCCGTCGTCCGAAGCAGCGGGTCCTCGGCCTCGACGTCGCCGGCGTGGTTCGTGAGGTCGGCGCCGACGTGACCCGATTTCGCGTCGGTGACGAGGTCTTCGGCATCGCCAGCGGATCTCTCGCCGAGTTCGCCGTCGCCAAGGAGGTCAAGCTCGCCCGGAAGCCGGAGAACCTGACCTTCGAGGAGGCCGCCGCGTCGACCCTGTCGGGCATCACCGCGCTCCAGGCCCTGACCGACGTCGGCCGGCTGTCGGCAGGAGAGCGCGTGCTGGTGATCGGCGCGTCGGGTGGGGTCGGGACCTTCACCGTCCAGCTCGCCCGCGTGCTCGGCGCGACCGTCGACGGCGTGGCCGGGACGCCCAACGTGGGCCTCGTCGAGTCGCTCGGTGCCGACACGGTGTACGACCATCGAGTCACCGATCTCGACAGCATCGACCAGCGCTACGACCTCATCGTCGACATCGGAGGTCGCAACCGCGTGCGGAGGATCCGTCGACTCCTCACGTCGGACGGGACGCTCGTGTTCGTCGGCGGCGAGGGCGGCAACCGGGTGACCGGCGGGATCGGTCGCCAGGTTCGGGCCGCGGCGCTCTCGCCGTTCGTCTCCCACCGGCTGAACATGTTCGTCAGCACCGAGCACCACACGTTCATCGACCGCCTCGCCGTCCACCTCCGGACGGGCCAGGTCGCGCCCCACATCGGCGGCCGGTTCCCACTGGAGCAGGGCATCGACGCGGTCCGGCGGCTCGAGGCCGGAATGGCACAGGGCAAGACCGTCATCCAGGTGTCGATCTCGCTGTCCGGGCGCGACCTCGGCGATCGCTAGGGTCGCGTTGTGGACACGGCGGAGTTCCTCGCATCCCTCCAGTGGCTCCACGACGTCGGGGACGTGACACTGGACGGCGCTCGGCTCTCGATGCGTGCCGGCCCGACGACGGACTGGTTCAACGACCCCGGCCAGGGCACCCGGATCGCATCTGCACCGGTCTTCTGCGCTGCGGTGGCCGAGGACTGCCAGGTGTCGACGCGGGTGGACGTCGAGTTCGAGTCCACGTTCGACGCGGGCGTGCTGTTCGTGCACCACGGTGCCGACGACTACGCCAAGCTCTGCTTCGAGCGAGCGCCAGACGGCACGAACACCGTCGTCTCCGTCGTCACCCGCGGGGTGTCCGACGACGCCAACGGTCCGGTCGTCGATGGCAGCTCGGTGTTCCTGCGGGTGTCGACGTTCGGGCAGGTGCTCGCCTTCCACTGGTCCGCCGACGCGGCCACGTGGACCCTGCTCCGCTACTTCCAGCTCCGCGACCCGTCGGTGCCGGTCACGGTCGGCTTTCTCGCCCAGTCGCCCACGGGTGACGGCTGCACGGTGAACTTCTCGGAGATCGCCTACCGCACCGGCGCCCCGGCCGACGTCCGCGACGGCTCCTAGGACTCGCCGGCCATCTCCCCGATCGCGCCCAGCAGGACCGACGCGCCCTTCTCGGCCTGCTCGGCGGAGATGTTCTCCGCCTCGTTGTGGCTGACGCCGTCGTCGCAGGGCACGAAGATCATCGAGGTCGGGCAGTGGGCGGCGACGTGGCAGGCGTCGTGGCCGGCGCCCGAGACCATGTGCTGGTGGCTGAGGCCGAGCGCGTCGGCCGACTGCTCGACGGCGGCGATGCACCCGTCGTCGAACTTGACCGGTGGGGAGTCGGCGTCGATCTGAATGGACGACGTCACGCCGTGCCGGGCACACGCCTCGCCGACCGTGGTGCGCATCGCCTCCTCCATCGCTCGCAACACGTCGCCGTCGGGGTTCCGCATGTCGAGCGAGAACGTGATGGTCTCGGGCACGGTGTTCGGCGAGACCGGCACGCTGCGGAACTGCGCGAACGTGGCCCGGGACCAGGGTGCGTGCTCGGCGGCGACGGCGTAGACCCCGGCGATGATGTCGCCGAGCGCCCGAGCGGGGTCGTGGCGCAGGTCCATCGGCGTGGGGCCGGCGTGGGCGGGCGTTCCGCCGAGCTCGATCGTGTACCAGCGATAGCCCTGCACGCCCGTGACGACACCGATCTCGAGGGCGGCGTCCTCGAGGATCGGGCCCTGCTCGATGTGTAACTCGAACGCCGCCGTCAACGGCCGCGGTCGTGCCGGGAGGTCGCCGTCCCAACCGAGTCGCTGCAACTCGTCTTCGACGCTCTTGCCGTCGAAGTCCTGGGTCTTGAGCGCGTGGGCGAGAGGCAGTGCCCCGGCCCAGACGGCGGACCCCATCATCGACGGAGGGAAGCGCGACCCCTCCTCGTTGGTCCAGACCGCGAGCTGGATCGGCGCCTCGGTGACGATGCCGTGGTCGTTGAGTGTCTCGATGACCTCGAGGCCGCCGAGGACTCCGTACACGCCGTCGAAGCGTCCCCCGGTGGGCTGCGTGTCGAGGTGCGAGCCGGTGAGGACGGGCGGCTTGTCCGGGTTCGAGCCCGGGCGGGTCGCGAAGAGGTTGCCGATCTCGTCGCACTCGAAGGTGCAGCCCGCGTCGGCCGCCCACCGCATCAGCAGGTCGCGACCAGCCATGTCGTCGTCGGAGATCGCCAGGCGGTTGTTGCCGCCGGCGACCCCCGGGCCGACCTCGGCCATGGCCATCAGCCGGGACCAGAGCCGTTCGCCGTCGACACGCAGGGCGCTCATGGCCGAAGCGTACCGGCCGCTCTCGTGGCGGTCAGTCGGCGACCGACGCGATGAGCGACACGATCTCCTCGGTCATGGCCTCGCCGTCCAGCTCCTCCGGCGTGAAGGCCGCGCGCATGAGGGGGACCGCCTGGGTGAGGTCGGTCAGGACGTCGAGGTGCGGGTGGTCCGGCCCGATGATGCGGGCGATGGTGTCGCGCACGTAGCTCAGGTCGTAGCCCTCCTTCACCGCCTGCTCGATCCCCTCGTCGGCGCGCATGGCTGAGATCAGCCCCGGGACGAGGTCGGGCTTGGCTTCCGCGGACTGACACCGCTGGCTGACGAGGGCTCGCAGGTCGGTCACGGGGTCGTCGGTCACGGGCGCTTCTCCGGCCGGCATGGTCCGGATCGCCTCGGCGAGCAGTGCCTCCTTGGTCGGCCATCGCCGGTAGATGGCGCCCTTGCCCGCGCCGGCCCGCTCGGCGACGTCCTGGGTGCGGATCCGGTCGAAGCCGACCTCGAGCAGGAGGTCTGCGGCAGCCTCGAGGATGGCGTCGGTGACGTCCTGGTCGCGCTTTCGGCCCGCCGGCTTTGCGGGGCGACGGGTCGGCTCATCGGTCATGGCGGAGATCATAGCAGAACTGTTGCGTTCCGGAACCGGGCAGTTCTATAGTGACGGAACCCGGCAGTTCCGGAACGATCCGGAGCTCTATGAGAAGGAGACCCCGCCATGACCGCACATCTCGTCCACGAGGACACCTACGGCTCGGTGATCGACTACCCCGACGACGACTACCTCGAGACCCGTTGGTACGACGGCTCGGCGGCGCTCACCGGCCCCGCGTTCAACGACCGCTGCAGCCTGTTCGCGGACCTCGTCGAGCGAAGCGGGCGGACCAAGGTGCTGATCGATGCCGTGCAGTTCGGGATGAACGCGGCGGACCTCGACGTCGACTTCCGCGATGGCACGGTCACGCCGCGGCTCAACGCCGCCGGGCTCGAGAAGATCGCCCTGGTCGTGCCCGCCGACTTCCCGCCCGTCGGCATGCCGCCGGCACCCGAGGGCCCCGCCGACTTCCCGACCGCCTTCTTCGCGACCCGCGCCGAAGCCCGCGCGTGGCTCGACGCCTGATTCACCCGACCGAGGAGAGGACAACGACATGCTCGACATCAAGGTCAGCCGCACGATCGACAAGCCCATCGCCGAGGTGTGGCGCTTCGTGATCGACGAGTTCGCGAACGGCCACGAGTGGGCGTACGGCACATCCAGCTGTCGTCCGGGCGCCGACGACGAGGACTTCGACCGGATCTGTCACACCGAGTCCGGCACCCTGAAGGACACGATCACCAAGGTCGACGACTCGAACCACGTGCTGGAGTTCAGCGTCGAGGGCCTGCCGTTCTTCGTCCGATCGGTCGTCGCCACCTGGTCGCTGCGCGCTGCGTCGGACACCGCGACCGAGATCACCATCGGTCCACGGATCGAGACCATGCCCATCATCGGGCGCGTCATGGAGGTCCCGATGCGCAAGGCGCTCGAGAAGCTCTACCCGGAGCTGCTCGACGACCTCGCCGTGTTCGTCGAGACAGGCCAGCCGTCGGACCGCAAGCAACAGGAGCTCGACGCGGCTCGCAGCTGACGACGCCTCGTCGTGGTCAGTGGGTCCGGCGGCCGTGGGTTGATCCGCCGGCTCTCAGCGGCGGTGCTCGGGTGAGTGGAAGTCGGTGTGGCAGCCGGCCTTCCAGGCGTCGGGTTGGTTGCCGTGAGCGGGGATGCCGCCGGCGTCCTTCAGCATCCTCGCGAGGTGGAGGCAGTTCCAGACGAGGAACGTGGTGTTGCGGTTGGTGAAGTCGTTCTCGGGTCCGCCTGAGCCGGGGTCCATGTACGACGGTCCGGGGCCGGCCTCGCCCATCCAGCCGGCGTCGGCCTGGGGCGGCACGGTGTAGCCGATGTGGGAGAGCGAGAAGAGGATGTTCATCGCGCAGTGCTTGACGCCGTCTTCGTTGCCGGTGATGAGGGTGGCGCCGACTTTGCCGTAGTCGCGGTACTGGCCTTTGTCGTTGAGGTCGTGGGTGTAGCCGTACATGCGCTCGAGGACGCGGTTGCAGACCGAGCTCTTCTCGCCGAGCCAG
>JBCCFK010000229.1:0-7665 GCA_039029775.1 Actinomycetota bacterium
CCGCCGGCGCCGCGCTCGCGAGCGAAGAGTGCGGCGGCCACCGCCTGGCTGACGGTGAGCGCAGTGCTCTTGTCGGCGAAGAGGTTGCGGATCAGGTCGGGGAACGGGATCTCGGGGTTGACCTGCCGGTCGACCACCGCGCACAGGGCCTGGATCACGGGGTCGAGCACCGGCCGGTCGGAGTACGGCCCCGTGGGACCGAAACCGGAGATCGAGACATAGACGATGTCGGGATTGACCGCCTTGACCTCCTCGTAGCCCAGACCGAGGCGCTCGATGGCCCCGGGTCGGAAGTTCTGGATGAAGACGTCGGCCTGCCGGCACAGGTCCAGCACGATTCGGGTTCCCTCGTCGCCGGTCAGGTCGACCGACAGCGAGCGCTTGCCACGGTTGTTGTTGATGTAGAACGCCCCGATGCCGCCCTTGTCGAAGGCCGGCAGCCGGGTCAGGTCGCCCAGCCCGGCAGTCGGTTCCACCTTGATGACATCGGCTCCCTGATCGGCCAACAACATCGTGGCGAGCGGCCCGGAGACCACCTGCGTCATGTCGACGACCTTCACGCCGTCCATCGGTCCTGGCATGGGTTGATCCCCCTCGAGAGCAGCTTGCGACCGACATCGTCGCGCACCGGCGACGCCCTCGCTGGGGTTCCTTGGGGGTTCCCCCACGGGTCTTTGGGGGAACCCCCCAGCTGTTCGTCCACGGGCGGAAACGTTCACTGGTCGACATGACCACGACACCCCCGTCTCCCACCACCCCATCGACGCCGACGGCGTCGGTCAAGGACCTGGCCGGCGCCACCAAGGCCGACCGTAACCGGGCGATCGATCTGTACCGGGCGGTCGCCATGATCGCCGTGTCCGTCGGCCACTGGGCGGCAATCGTCATGACCACGGACGCCGACGGAGAGCTGGTCACCGGCAACGCACTGGAGTTCGCACCGTCGATGAGCTGGCTGACCTGGATCCTGCAGGTGATGCCGCTCTTCTTCGTGGTCGGCGGGTTCTCGTCGGCGATGTCGCTCGACTCGCACAACGCCAGGGGTGGCCGCCCTCAGGACTGGGTCGCCGCGCGCCTCCGTCGGATGTTGGCGCCGACCATCACCCTCGCCGGGGTGTGGCTCGTCGGGCTGGCGGTGGCCACGGCGGCGGGTGCCGGCGCCTACGCGGCCGCCGGCGCGACCGCGGCCGCGATCCCGCTCTGGTTCCTGGCCAACTACACGATCGACACCGCGATCGCCCCCTACGTGCTCCCGGCCTTCCGCAAACGCCCCGTGCTCGTCGCAGGAGGCACCGTGACGGCCTTCGGCTTCATCGAGCTCGCCCGCTTCGCCGACGTGCCGTACCTGCCCCATGTCAACTGGGTGATCGGCTGGCTCCTGTTCCAGATGGCGGGTTTCGCCTGGCGCGACGGTCTGCTGCCGACCGGCCGTGCGATGGCGGTCACGGCCGCCGGTCTCTGGGCCGCGGCGATCGCTGCGGTGACGCTCGGCCCGTGGCCGACGGCGATGGTCCACTTCCCCGGGCTGGAGAACTCCCCGACGCATCCACCCACGGTCGCCCTGTTGCTCTTCGGTGCGGCCTACTCGGCCACCGCGGTCGCGGTCGCGCCTCGGGTCTCGGACTGGTTGGCCCGGCACGGCGGCGCCTGGTCAGCCGTGGTCGCAGCGAACGGCGTCGCTCTCTCGGTCTATCTGTGGCACTTCACCGCCGCGGTCATCGCCGGCGCGACCTTCTTCGCCGCCGGGTGGCTGCCGACCGCCGACGTCGGGACAGCCGCCTGGTGGATCCAGAAGCTGCCCTTGATGGGTGCCTCCGCCGTCGTCCTCGCCGTCATCGTCGCCATGGTGTCGGGCACCGAGCGTCGGGCGCTCCTCGCGCCGCGGGCTGCGTTCGACGGCGGTCAGGCGCTGATGTTGGCGACCGCTGCAGGGACGTCCGCGGCGGTGAAGGCCTGGGCGAACGGATCGGTCGCTGCCGCCGCCGTCGGCATGACGGTCGTTCTCGTGATCTGGTTCGGCGTGCTCAAGCCGTCGGCGACCGAACCGGCCGCTGTGTGATCCATGCCGCAGACGAAGACGCCGGCGCTTCGTACCGTCGCCTCGGTGGCCTCCACCGGCCGCCGCGGCCCGCCAGCGGGGATGGGTCAGCAGAGCAAAGGGGTGGAAACCATGTATGTGAGCTTCAGGAACTTCCGGGCACACCCGGGGAAGCAGCAGGACCTGATCGGGATCGCCACGTGGGTCTGTCAGGCGATGAACGAGCGCGCAGGGACCGATCTGGTCACGTCCGTCTCCATCGGGGGCGATCCGGACTCGGTGTCGGTCACCGGGACCTGGGCGAGCCTGGGTGCCTACGAGCAGGCCAGGGCGTCGCTCGGCGATGACCAGGAGATCGCCTCGGCCGCCCGGCTGGCGAGTGAGCTCGGGACCTCCGACGGCGACGCCATCGGTCAGGTGTTGCGGCCTGCGGGCGAGCGCAGCAACTACGTCTCGTTCAACACCGCCGAGATCCAGCTGGCGCACATCGCCGATGCCGCGGCCTTCGTGATGGAGGTGGCCGACACCGCGAGCGACGTGACCGGAACCCAGGTCGGGCTCCTGCGCCCGGTCACGGGCCAGGTCAACGGCGTCCTCTGGTTCAGCTTCCACGACTCGTTGCAGTCCATCCAGGACGGGCAGGCCAAGATGGATCAGTCCGAGTTGGTCCTCGACCTCTACAAGCGTGCGCCCGACGTGATGGTGCCGAACGTCCTCGAGGCGGGCATCCGCCAGTACGTCTGATCACGCCGGTCGCCGGCGTCGGTGCCACGACCAGGGGTCGGGCGTGGCGCATCCGGCGGCGCCGGTGACCACAGTGTGGCGGACCGATTCGCCGGGGTGGCCCTCACGCCGGCCCGGCGAATCGGGATTCCGCGTCAGGTCCTCGTGAGCTCCCGGTGCTCCCCGTCGCCCTGGGCGGCCTCCGAGTCGCGCTGTGAGAGATGCAGACCGACGAAGATGCCGGCCATCGCGACGAGACCGAGCAGGGCCCCCGAGGAGACCATCACGAGCGCCGGTGCAGGGCACGTGCCTGCGATCGCCCAACCGACGCCGAAGAGTGCGCCGCCCTGGATGTGATGCTTCTCGATGCTGCTGCGCGAGAGCGAGATCCTGCCGCCGAAGGGCGTGATGATGCCCTCGCGCTCCAGCCACCACAGCGCCGGCGCCGAGACGGCGATCGCGGAGGCCATGAGCAGGAACACGTCGGGTTCGTCGAGGCGGAGCATCGCGTGGATCGTGTCGTACTCGTGGAGGTTGCCCCCGGCCAGCAGGCCACCGAAGGCCATCCCGAAGAGCAGCCCGATGAGGTTGAGGCGGGTCATCAGAGGTCACCTCCGGTCAGCAGGCGGAGGACGCCGGTCGTCAGGATCGCGGTCGCCATGAAGGTGGCGGTCACGGCGAACGACGCAGGTGATCGTTGCGAGGTGCCGCAGAGGCCGTGACCCGATGTGCAGCCCCCGGCCCGACCCGCGCCGAACCCCATCACGACCGCGCCGGCGAACACCATCGGGATCACCGCTCCGAGCGGAAACACGTCGCGGAGAGCGTCGTAACCGCTCCGCAGCTCGGCGCCTTCGCGCAGCACCTGCGTGACGAGCAGGCCACCGGCGAACATGCCCACGAAGTACCAGACCCGCCACACGGCGACGTCGGCTCGGCGGCGCACGAAGCCGACGGTCTGCACGTATGCCCCGCTCGCGCCCAGTGGCTGGTTCGCCAGCACGAACAGGCCCACGATCAGGATCCCGAGGCCGGGACCGACGACGTACCACGGCACTCGGTCGGGCAGCAGATCGAACACGCTGGGTCCTCCCCCTGGTCGGCCACGTGACGGCGCGGCACCTGTCGAATTGTACGGACATTTCTCGGTCGGGTGCCACTCGACACGCCCGAGTACTGTTGAAGCACGCAAGCGCCAGGGAAGATCGCCATGACCGACACCGCGTCCAGCCCAGTGGAGATTCGTGGCATCAGCCGCGAGAAGGCCCCCGAGCCCCCGCTCGGCACCGATCCGATCATCTTCGGCCACCGCTACACGTCACCGGAGTTCGCCCGACGCGAGTGGGATCACCTGTGGACCCGGGTGTGGCAGGTCGCCGGCCGGGTCGACCAGATCCAGGAGCCCGGCGACTACGTCAACTACGAGATCGGCCACGAGTCGATCATCGCGGTGCGGGGCGACGACCAACGGATCCGAGCCTTCTACAACGTCTGTCAGCACCGCGGGAACCAGCTCGTGAGCGGCGAGGTCGGCTCCCTCGCGGGCGGAGAATTCCAGTGCGCATACCACGGGTGGCGCTTCGACACGACCGGCGAGTGCACCTGGGTGTACGACGAGGACGACTTCGCGCAGGGAACGCCGTGCGGCAATCGCAACCTGGTCGAGATCCCCTGCGACACCTGGGGCGGCTTCATCTGGTTCAACATGGACCCGGGTGCCGCCCCCCTGCGCGACTGGCTCTCGCCGGTGGCCGACCAGCTCGACTGCTATCGCATGGAGGACATGAAGCGCACGCACTGGGTCACCATCGAGGGTGACTGGAACTGGAAGTGCGTCCAGGACAACTTCAACGAGAGCTACCACCTCCCGTTCGTGCATCCTCAGACGGTGGCCTCGATGAACGAGCACCACTCCGGCTGCCAGTTCGACCTGTACCCCTCCGGGCACGCCCGCATGCTCATGCCCGGCGGTGGGCCCGGCCCCCAGTACCGCGGCCGCGCCGACCGCACGTTCCAGAGCCTCAGGCAGGACTTCGAGTTCTGGGAGTTCGATCCGGAGCCCTACCGCGACAACCTCCCCGGCCTGCGGGTCGCCCTCCAACAGCGCAAGCGCGAGTTGGGCGCGTCGAAGGGGTACGACTTCTCGTCCTATTCCGACGAGCAGCTGACCGACCACTACCACTACACGGTCTTCCCCAACGTCTCCTTCTCGATGAAGCCCGACGGCTGCATCTGGCTGCGCTCCGCACCGCACCCGGAGGATCCCAACAAGTGCATCTTCGACATGTGGTACCTCACGCAGTTCCCCGAAGGGGTCACGGAGTACTACTCGAACTCGATGCGCGACTGGGTCTCGATCGATCACCAGGCCGAGCACCAGACCGGCCGCGCGCCCGAGGTCTCGTGCGGCCCGGGCATCGACCAGGACGTGGCCATCTGGACGACCCAACACAAGGGTCTGCGATCGCGTGGGTACCGCGGCGAGTATCTCCCGACGCAGGAGCGGCGCATCCGGTTCTTCCACGAGAACATCGACAAGTACCTCGAGATGCCCCCGCAGACCGATTGACGACGGCCGTGGCGGATCGGGCGCCGTCGTCGGATCCGACTTCGCCACGGGTCGGCCCGTGCTGCGCCGTTGGCACTACCCTCGCCATCCGTGAGCGACGAATTCGAGTTGGGACCCGCTGCAGATCTCGACGACCTCGAGGACGGCAAGATGCGTGTCTTCGAGGACGCCGGTGACTACGGCCTCGTCGTCTGCAGGGTGGAAGGTCAGCTCTATGCGCTCGAGGACAACTGCTCACACGCCGACACGCCGCTGAGCGAGGGCCGGCTTCGCCGGTACAACCTCACCTGCCCGCTGCACGGAACGTCGTTCGACGTTCGCAGCGGCGACCACTCCGGCCCGCCGGCCTACACCGGTGTGCCCTGCTTTCGGGTGGAGGACCGCGACGGCACCATCGTCGCCATTCGATCCGGGGACGACGGTGAAGGTGGCGACGGCTACGGGAACGTCGGGGGGATGTTCCGCACACGTTGAGCCGCCACGCGGCAGAGGGGGACGTCATGGGAACGCTTCGAGGACAGGTGGCGATCATCACCGGCGCCGCACAGGGCCTCGGCGCGGCATTCGCCCGGCGCCTGGCAGCCGAGGGCTGTCATGTCGTCGTCACCGACCGCAACGACGCCGTGGGACTGGTCGCGGCCGACATCGACGCATCGGCCCATGTGGGAGATGTCGCCGATGCGGCGCACGTCAGAGCCGTGGTGGACGCAACCATCGCCGCCCATGGCACCGTCGACATCCTCGTCAACAACGCGGGCGAGGTGAAGGCCACCGGCCCCAGGGACGCCTGGGACGACGCCGACGCCGACTACGAGCGAATCTTCGGCTCGAACACCAAGGGCGCCTACCTCTTCGGACGCGCCGTCGCGCCGGTCATGATCGACGGCGGGGGCGGCAACATCGTCAACATCTCGACCGACCACGTGAAGCCGTGCCCCGACTGCGATCGTCACCACGGCCACGGGGCGATGGATCTCTACAACGCGTCGAAGTGGGCGCTCAACGGCTTCACCTTCGACTGGGCGAAGTCCCTGGCCAAGCACGGCATCCGCGTGAACAACATCTGTATGGGCGCAACCGACACCGAGATGCTCCGTGGCTGGCTCGGCGACGATCCGGATCCCGAGTTCCTCGCGACCTGGATGAAGCCGGAGCAGACCGCCCGGATCCTGGTCGAACTGATCAAGGAGGGCCCCGACGGTCGCACCGCCAACAGCATCGGCCTGTACGCCGGCTACGAGTGCGTCATGCCGCCCCCGGAATGAACGCGCTGGATGCGGGCGCACTGGTCCGGCTGCTCGCCGATCCCGATCGGCGCCGGGTCGTGGCTGCGCTCGTGCTGGGCGCGGTCACGATCGACGATGTCACCTCCGCCACCGCACTCCCGGTGCGAGAGGTCGTCGAGGCACTGAGCCGTCTCGAGGCGGCCGGGCTGGTCGAGCGCGGGGGTGACGGCACGGTGGTCCTCCTCGAGCAGGCGTTCGCGCTCGCGGCCCGAGCGACCGCTCCAGAGCCTCGGGCCTCGGAGCACGCGGACGAACCGGCCGACGTCGCCCGCATCCTGGATCAGGCGTTTCGCGACGGTCGACTCGTCCAGCTTCCCACCAAGGAGTCGAAGCGGCTCGTGGTGCTCGATCACATCGCCCAGCGGTTCGAGCCCGGGCAGCGCTACACCGAGAAGCAGGTGAACGCGTCACTCAGCCAGGTCCACGAGGACACCGCCACCCTGCGCCGGGACATGGTGGACTTCGGGTTCATGGACCGGGCCGACGGCGAGTACTGGCGGAGCGGCGGGACCGTCTGAGGTGGGTCTCCCGATTCTCGACCTGCGAGAGCCGTCGTCGGCTCTGTCGCGACAGGTCGACGAGATCTGCCGCGACATCGGCTTCTTCGTCATCGTCGGCCACGGGGTCGACGCCACGGTCATCGCCGACGCCTGGAACGTCACCGGCCGGTTCTTCGACCTGAGCAGTGCGGACAAGGCCGCTGCGCGCCACCCCACCGAGGACCATCACCCATACGGGTACTTCCCCGCCGGTCAGGAGGCGTTGGCCGCCTCGATCGGCCTCGACACGCCGCCCGACATCAAGGAGAGCTTCAATCTCGCGCCACCGCCGACCCACGAGGACGGGACCGGGCGCTTCGGTGGCGTCGACAGGATCTGGCCGGACGCGCTCCCCGAGCTGCGCCCCGCATGGGAGGCGTACTACGACGCGATGGTCGGGCTCAGCGAACGCCTGCTCGCGCTGATGGCCGCGTCGCTCGACGTGCCCCCGTCGCTCTTCCTCGACACGGTCGATCGGCACCTCTCCGCGCTCCGTGGCCTCAACTACCC